>JABFXX010000582.1 GCA_013368795.1 Kofleriaceae bacterium | reverse complement strand
CTCTTAGGCGCGCGGAGGCAGCGCTCGCTGCTGCCCACGAGTTACGAGTCGAAGCCGTTGGGAGACACGCCGCTACGGCCGCGCGAGATGCTGCGTCGCGCGACGCCGCTACGGCCGAGAAGATGCGGCGGCGTCGCGCGTCGTCGCCGGGGCGCGCATGCACGTTGCACCGCATTTCGGCAGCGATCTTCCGAGGAGTACCACCATGCTCGAAGTCACCTCTCCAGCGTTTCAACCCGACGGCAGCATCCCGAGCAAGTACACGTGCGATGGCGACGGAATCTCGCCGCCGCTGAACTGGTCGCACGTGCCCGACAGGACGCGCAGCGTCGCGATCCTCGTCGACGATCCGGATGCTCCCAATGGGCCGTTCACGCACTGGCTCGTCACCGATATTCCGCCCGACGTCGATCATCTGTTCGAGGGCGGCGCGGTTCCGCACGAGGCGTTCGTCGCCGAGAGCGATGCCGGGACCGCGAGCTACTACGGGCCTTGCCCCGTCGGCGGCAAGCACCGGTATCGCTTCCACGTGTACGCGCTCGACATGCCGTTCGCGCGGCGTCCCGACAACCGCGAGGATTTCCTGTCGACGATCGAAGGCCACGTGCTCGACGAGGGCGAGCTGATCGCCCAGTACAAGCGCGGCCAAGCCTGACGTCAGAACCGATAGCGCAGGTGGCGAATCGATCGCCGCGCCCAGCGGAAGTGAGTGAGGAAGCGCAGCATCGCGGCCCTCGCGCGCGGCAACCTGGCAGCGAGCTCGGGTAGCGCGAGGAACGACACGTCCTCGACGAGCTCGAGCCGCGGGATGGCGCGAACGAGGTCGCGCGGATCGTCGAACGTCCATGACAGGTGGACATCGGCCGTGCGCGCCGCCGGGAACAGCCGGATCATCCGCGCGAAGAGCTTGCTGCACGCGTCGAACACGAGCGCGCCGCTCGGGAATCGCTCGGTGATGAGTCGGAACAGCTCGAGTCCTGCGTCGGGCCGCAGGTATTCGACGAGACCTTCCGCGACGACGATCACCGGCTCACCGGTTGGAATCTGGTCGAGCCAGCGAAGGTCGGTGACCGACGAGCCGATCATCTCGTAGCTGGCTGCCGCAGTGCCGTCGCTGCCAATCGTACGATCGAGGTTGGCGTTCGCCGCCGAGCCGGCTCGCCCCGGATAAAGCCGCCGGCGCAGCTCGATCACCTCGGGATAGTCGACGTCGTACCAGCGCACGCCTGGTTCCGGATCGACGCGCAGCACGCGACTGTCGAGTCCGCAGCCGAGATGGAGCACGGTCGCGCGCGGATGAGAGGCGAGGAACTCGCGCGTCCAGTTGTCGAAGTGCTTCGCGCGCACCGGGAGCGAGACCTCGGCACCGCGCGGGACATGGAGGCGCGAGAAGTCGTAGTCGAGATGGTCGACGACATCGCGCGCGTAGGTGTCGCCGAGGATCGGCTGCGCCGCGCGACTGTCGAGCGCCTTTCCGTACAGCGTGACGAGGAGCGTCTGCTTGTCGCCGGTGAGCTCGACGTGTTCGCGCGCCATGCGCGTCGTGTACCGCGGGAGTCGAGTCGCGCCTCGCATTCGCCGGCGTGATCGCGCCCTGGTGTACCGCGGGAGTCGAGTCGCCCTCGCATCGCCGGCGTGATCGCGCCCTGGCTAGCTCCGTCGCCGACGAGATCCGCTATTGCGTGTGCGTGTGAGTGGACGCGCCACGGATTGCGTCGGCGCTCTGCTGTTAGGAGAGTTCGGATGCGAGACGCACGGAATTTGCAGGATCTCTGTTAGCGAAAACCCGTGGAGGAGATCATGAAGAAACCGACCCAGAAGCTTCAGCCGCACCTGTGGTTCGTGAAGGAGGCGGTCGAGGCCGCGAAGTTCTACACGTCGCTGTTTCCGGACTCGCGGATCACGCGCGTCTCGCAGTTACCTGCCGAGTCGCCGAGTGGCCCGCCGGGCTCGGTCGATCTCGTCGAGTTCGAGCTGTTCGGGATGGCATTCCAGGCGATCAGCGCCGGTCCGCTCGATCCGTTCAATCACTCGATCTCGTTCATCGTGAACTGCGATACCCAGGCAGAGATCGATCGCTACTGGAACGCGCTGCTCGAGGGCGGCAAGGCCGAGCAGTGCGGCTGGCTCCAGGACCGATACGGCGTCTCGTGGCAGATCCTGCCGTCGATGCTCAGCGACATGTTGGCCGACCCCGACCGCGCCAAGGCAAAGCGCGTCGCGGAGGTCATGCTGAAGATGGTGAAGCTCGAGATCGACCCGCTGATGAAGGCGTTGGGCAAGTAGCAGCGGTCCCGCATCGGTCGGGGCAGCGCCTGGATCTGCGTGCGCCGCCGTACATCGGTGCCCGCGATCGCGGTCCGCATCGAGCCCGGCTGGGATCTCCAGCTCCGCCTGATTTCGTGACACGCGGCGCGCCCCGATCGATCATCGCCGGCCGTGCCTCGCACATCCCGCATCGAACCGTCACCACTCGACATCGTCGCACCGAGGCGCGCGATCGCGATGGAGCTCGTCGGTGGCAGCGG
>JABFXX010000679.1 GCA_013368795.1 Kofleriaceae bacterium | reverse complement strand
CGATCCGACCGGCGACGAGGACGTGTTCAAGTTCACGAACCCGGGCACGACCTACGCGATCGTCACGTTCGATACCTGGAACACGGCGCCGGGCTACGGCATCGGCGTGTCGTGCGGAACGTCGATCGACACGGGCATCACGCTGCGGAATGCCGCGGGCACCTCGCAGGCGTCGAACAACGATCGCGTCTCCACCGATCGCTGCTCGAGTGTGACCTACAACCTGCCGCCCGGTGGCATCATCTACGCGCACGTCGTCGAGAACGGCGACAACGCGATCGTCGCGCGGTACGCGCTGAAGGTCGCCTATGCGCCGGTCGTGTGCGGCGACATGATGGTCGGCCCCGGCGAGCAGTGCGACGACGGCAACACGATGCCGGGCGACGGCTGCGATGCGATGTGCGTCATCGAGCCGACATGCGGCAACTCGATGCTCGAGAGCGCCGAGCAGTGCGACGATGGCAACACGCTGAACGGCGACAACTGCAGCTCGACGTGTCAGCTCGAGAACGCGGTGACCGAGTCCGAGCCGAACGAGGATGGAACGCCGCAGACCGGTGGCACGACGACGTTCGGCAACGACTTCAGCATCGTCAACGCGAACGGTCCGTTCACGACGACGACGCGGATCGCCGCGCGGATCAGCCCGGTCGGCGACGAGGACGTCTTCAAGATCACGAATCCTGGCACCACGACCGCAATCGTGACCCTGAACACCTACAACCTCGCGCCCGCCTACGGCTTCGGCGTGTCATGCGGTACCTCGATCGACACGGCGGTCCACCTGCGTGATGCTGCGGGCGTGTCGCTCGCGAGCAACGACGACCGCAGCAGCTCGCCGTCGGATTGGTGCTCGGCGCTGACGTACAACCTCGCGCCCGGCGCGAGTGTCTACGCGCACGTCATCGAGCGAGGTGACGACGCGGCGATCGCGTCGTACGCGCTCGTCATCGACATCGCGCCGGTCGTGTGCGGCGATGGCACGATCGGTCCCGGCGAGACATGCGACGACGGCAACACGGTGAACGGCGACGGCTGCAGCGCGACCTGTCACCTCGAGGGTGCGGTCATCGAGATGGAGCCGAACGAGGACGGTACGCCGTCAACCGGTGGCTCGACGACGACCGGCAACGACTTCAGCTCCGCGAACGCGAACGGGCCGTTCTCGTCGTCGACCACGATCACGGCTTCGCTCATCCCGACCGGCGACGAGGATGTGTTCGCGTTCACGAACCCGGACACCGCGTACGCGACGTTGATCCTCGACGTATGGAACCTGGCGCAGGGCTTCGGCATCGGCGTTTCGTGCGCCAGCTCGATCGACACCGCGATGCACGTCCGCAATGCCACCGGCACGTCACTCGCGCTCAATGACAATCGCAGTGCGACGGACAAGTGCTCGGCGCTGACGTACGTGCTCGCACCCGGCCAGACCGTCTACGTGCACATCAGCGAGAACGGCGATAACGCCCAGATCGCGAGCTACGCGCTCGTCGCTACGGTTGTCCCGACGATCTGCGGCGATGGCCAGATCGGTCCCGGCGAGCAATGCGACGACGGCAACACGACGCCGGGCGACGGCTGCTCGGCGACCTGCCAGGTGCCGCAAGAGATCGAACCGAACGACACGACGGCACAGGCCATGTCGAGCCCGCTGCAGCTGACCGGCGACGCGCTGATCGGCGGCGCGATCGCCACCCTGGCCGACAAGGACTTCTACCAGGTCACCGTGGCCGCTCCGACGGTCGTCCGGTTCGAGTCGTTCACGGCACCGAACGACTGCGCGGCGGCGACGACGATCAACCTTCGCCTGCTCGACTCCACGGGGACGCTGATCGTCGAGGACACTGGCTCCGGCCTCCGTAGCTGCGGGGCGATCGTGATGCCGCTCGCCGCGGGCACCTACTTCATCCAGGTCGAGGAGCAGGGCAACAACGCGACAATCGCGTCTTACATGCTCGAAGTCGCGTTCCAGGACGACGTCGGTACCGAGACCGAGCCGAACGAGACCGTCGCGACAGCATCGGTGAATCTGTTCGGCGAAAACGACTCGTTCGTGTTCGGCGACCATATGTTGGCCACGGATGCGGATGTCTACGCGATCGTCGTCCCGTCCGGCCGGAGCCTCCGCGCCGAGGTCATCGAGGGCGACCGAGCGACCGAGACTTGCGAGGGCAACGGGATCGACAGCAAGATGACGCTGCTCGACGAGAACGGCGCTACGGTCACGTCCGACGACGACGACGGGCGAGGGTTCTGCTCGAAGCTCGACGGCACCGGTCCCGCGCCGGACGATACGAGCGCTCGCAACACCACCCCGAACGACAAGATGTTCTACATCCGTGTCGAGAAATCGGGGTCGGCGTCTACGAACGGCGGCGTGTTCGTCTACCGGCTGCAGGTGACGATCCGCTGAGCGCTAACGCTTCGCGACGCCCTGTGTGGCCGCGAGGCGATCGCGGCTCGCGCGCACCGCGGCGGCCACCGCCGGGTTCTTCGCGAGCTGGGGGTTCGCGCGCGCCGTCTTGTCGAGCTCTTCGTACTCGACGCGCGCCGCGAGCTGCCACGGCTGCAGCAGCGCCGACAGGATGTCGACGCGCGAGTCGTGCAGCGCGATCGCCTCGGGCGACGCGTCCCTCGGCGGCGGCACGGTCGCGACCATCCGCGTCGCGAGGTTCGACAGGAGATCGCCCTTCGCGCGACGGGCGAGGATCTGCGTCGTCGCGTCGCCGAGCGAGATCGCTTCGTCGAACAACACGCGCGACAGCTCGGTCACCGTGTCGATCTCCTGAACCGACTGCGCGCAGTCGCAGAGGACGAGCGTCTTCAGCCCCGCATCGGCCAGGCAGCCGGCGAGCGAGATGCGCGCCGACAGCGCACGATTGATGCTCGTCGCGTCGGCCGCCTTCGCGAGCGACGCACAGCTCTCCGGAATGGCTTCCGGATCGAGCTTCGTGAGCGTGGGCGCACTCGGTGTGGGCGGCGTGACGCCAGGCGCGGTCGTGGCGGGCGGCGTGACGTCAGGCGCGGTCGTGGCGGGCGGCGTGACGTCGGGCGCGGTCGTGGTCGGTGGCGTTGTCGGTGGCGTCTCGCCCGGCGGCGTCACGGGCGCGTTCGTAGCGGGCGGTGAAGAGCCCGAGGATGCGGGCGGCGTTTCACCGGGCGGCGCTGCGAGCGCGACGGACGACGACAGCAAAATTGCTAGAAGGGACGAGCGCATACGTTCTCGCAGTGCAGCCGACGTGCCGCGCGTGCTGTCCGCGCGCCATCGCTCGACGTGCGCCAAGGCCACATGGCTAGCGGCCAAAGCAGTGGCAACGCCTTGTCCCTACATCGGCGACGGATCTTGCAGGCCATCTCCTCCTCGGAAGACATGGGGATCATCGCAGCTCACGGCATGACCACCGACGGGGCTGGGGAGCAAGGTCGGCTCCGCGCGGAGCTGCACCGCGTGACCGAGGCGCACGAACGACTCGAGCGCCTGCACCGTCTGACGGTCTCTCTCGCCGAAGTAACGACTCGCGCGCGTCTCGCGGACCTCGTGATCGATACCGTCATGCCGGCACTCGGCGGCGACGGGATCGCCCTCATCGAGCTCACCGCATCACGCGAGGCCATCCTGCTCGCGGCCGAAGGCATCGGCGGCGATGCGCTTGCCGCGCTCGCGCAACAACACGTCGGGCAAGGCGCGCACTGGTCGACGAGCGCGGATTCCGTCATCGGAGCACCCGCACAGCTCCACGGCTACGTCGCGACGCCGCTCATCATCGACGGTACGGAGATCGGAGTCGTGGCAATCGGCTATGCACTCCTGCCTCCCACGACGGCGGTCTTTCGCGGCCTCGTGGAGGATGTCGCGCGTCAGCTCGCGCTCGCACTCGAACGTGCCGCATCCTACGAACGCCTCGATCACGAACGCGAGCGCGCCGAGCACGCGAGCCGTGCGAAGGACGAGTTCCTCGCGATGCTCGGCCACGAGCTGCGCAACCCGCTCGCGCCGATTCTCACCGCGATCGAGCTCATGCGCCTGCGCGGCGAGAAGACGCTCGATCGCGAGCGCACCGTGATCGAGCGCCAGGTCCGCTACATGATCCGCCTCGTCGACGATCTGCTCGACATCTCCCGCGTCACGCGTGGCAAGATCGAGCTGCGTCGCCAGGCGATCGAGATCTCGCAGGTCGTCGCGCAGGCCGTCGAGCTCGTCAGCCCGGCGATGGAAGACCGCGCGCACCTCCTCTCGATCGAGGTGCCGAAGGCCGGCGTCGTCGTCCATGCCGACCCGCAGCGGCTCGCGCAGGTGCTCGCTAATTTGTTGACCAACGCGGCGAAGTACACGCCGCACGGTGGCCGCATCAGCCTCACCGTTCACGCGGGTGAAGGCGAGGTCAGCATCGCCGTCCGCGACAGCGGCATCGGCATCGATGCGCAGCTCCTCCCGCACGTCTTCGAGCTCTTCGTGCAGGGCCGTCAGGGGATCGATCGCGCAAACGGCGGTCTCGGTCTCGGCCTCGCGATCGCCCACACGCTCGTCGAGCTGCACGGAGGAACGATCCATGCCCACAGCGAAGGCACCGGCAAGGGTGCCGAGTTCACCGTCAAGCTCCCTCGCTACGCCAACACGCGCCCATCGAAACCACACATGAGCGGCCCACTCACCGTTGCAGGTCCAGGACTCGAAGTACTCGTCGTCGACGACAACGAAGATGCCGCGTTCCTGTTCTCCGAAGCTCTCAAACGTCTCGGTCACCGCGTCATCGTCGCGCACGATGGCCCGAGTGCCCTCGAGCTCGTTCGCAACGCGCCACCTCAGATCGCGTTCCTCGACATCGGCCTGCCCGTCATGGACGGCTACGAGCTCGGCCGACGGCTCAAGGAAGGCGCCACGGGCACTCGCATACCCAAGCTCGTCGCGGTCACCGGCTACGGCCACTCATCCGATCGCGAGCGCTCGCGCGACGCGGGCTTCGATCTCCACCTCGTCAAGCCGATCGACCTCGCGACCGTGCTCGACGCGATCGGCAAGCTCGACATCCGTTAGCGGAGCAGTCGCACGTCCGCATAGTCCGGCAGGCTGCGGTCGAACCCGCGCGGCTGGTACAGGTCCGCGCGCATCTCGCCCTGCGGTGCCCGATCATCGATCCGGCGCTGCAGCACGCCGCCGCCCTTCAGCCGCAGCTCGACCCAGTGCTGCCCGGTCCTCGCCTGGCTGCGCGATAGCCCGAGCGCCCGCAGGCCCGAGTCGGTGATCGCCATCGACTCGCCGGACACGAGGCTGTGATACGCGCCGTGGCCCTTGCGCGTCTCCGAGTCCGAGTACGGGTCGTTCGGGTACCCGTACTGCGTCATCTTCATCTTGACGCCGCCGCAGGTGCCGCCGAGGTCTTCGCGATCGATGGTGGGGAGCTCGTTCGTCATGGCCGCCGACCATCGCAACCGCGGTGCCAGCGCCGATGCCTACGCCGGTCGACAACCGATGCCAGCTCTCTCGCACGCTTGCGCGCGCCGCTCTCGTGACCTCTGGGGCGGACTCCCAGCCAGCGCGCAAGCCGAGTCGCCGTCTCCTCGAGGCTGCACCCTCGCATGGCCGTTGCACCCTCGAAGAACACCATGGCGAGAGCAACACCCTCCGAAACGCCGATGCGCGGCGCCCGTAGCCAGACGCAGTCCGACCTGACGAGCGATGCCGTCCGCGACATCGCCAACGTGATGAACCCGATCCTCGCCGACGTATTCGCGCTCTACATCAAGACGAAGAACTTCCACTGGCACATGACCGGCCCGAACTTCCGCGACTACCACGAGCTCCTCGACGATCAGTCAGACCAGATCTTCGCGATGACCGATCCGATCGCGGAGCGCGTCCGCAAGCTCGGTGGCGTCACCCTGCACTCGGTCGGCGAGATCGCGCGCCTGAAGCGGATCAACGACAGCGACGCGACCGACCTCGATCCGCTCGACATGCTCGCCGAGCTCTGCGAGGACAACAAGGCGCTCGTCGGCCGCATGCGCGAAGCCCATCGCGTCTGCGACGAGCACGAGGATGTCGCCACGGCGAGCCTCATCGAGGTCTGGATCGACGAGACCGAGCGCCGCGCGTGGTTCCTGTTCGAGACGACGCGCGCGCACACCCAGGCTCACTGATCGAGGACGATGTCGGTCACGTGGACCGCATCTGGATGTTTCGCCGGATCGCCGCGCAGTGCCTCCGGTGCGTCCGTCACGGTCAGGTTCTTCCACAACGAGCCCCACCCCGTGAAGAAGCCGGTCCACATCTCGTATCGCCCGCGCGGGTAGGTCTCGGCGATCGTGACCGTGAAGCGATCGACGATCACGTCGCCCGCGCGCCAGGTCGAGGTCGGGCAGCGGCCGCTTGCGGGCTCGTGGTCCGCGTTGTGCCGCTTCTCCGGGCCGTCGAGGTGGACGAACGGCTTCCAGGTGCGGGTGACGTCACCCAGCACGCGATAGACGATCGCGACCTCGAACGGCGTGCCGGCTCGAACGTGCGCCGGGATGCGCCAGCCGACGAGCTCGATCTGGCGATTCCACACGACCGGTGAGCGCGGCGCGGTCAGGTCCGACGGGACATCGTGAACGCCAGCCGCGTCGCAGCGCGGTTTCTCGACGACGAGCGAGACGTCGCGGGCGCCTGCCGTGGCCTTCGCGCGAGCGCTCGCTCCACGGTCGAACATCTGCACGACGAGCTCGTAGTCTCCTGCAGGGAGGCCGTCGATGCGGAACCGACCGTCGCGATCGGTGAGCCCGCTCGGGCTCGGCCGCGCGACCCAGGGAGGCTCGTCACCGAGCGCGATGACGTGTGCGTCGACGATCGGCTCGTGATCGCCGTCGACGACGGTGCCCGAGATCGAGGATACCGCCGGATCGACCGCGAGTCGCACGCCTTCGACGTGGGCATTGCCGTCGGCGAGCGCGATGCCCGTCGCCGGCGATACGAAGCGAAATGCGTTGGTCGCGGCATCGCCCGCGAACACCTGCGGCTTGTAGGTCGAGCCACCGCGCAGCGATCCACACGAGAACGCGCCGTCGCCGGCGGTCACGCAGCGGCCCTCGTCGTCAGCGACGAACACGACGTGCGCGTTCGGGACCGGGGCGCCGCGACCATCGACGACGATGCCGCTGATCCGGCCACCCCAGGCGAGCTCGATGTCGTGCTGCTGGTCCGTCGCAACCTCGATCCCGTCCTCGCGCACGGCGGCGCCGCGGCGTCGATCGTCTGCGTAGATCGCGTACGTGCCGGGCACCAGGCCCGCGGCGACGTAGTTCCCCGACGCGTCGGCCGTGACCTCGGCGCGGCTCGGACCTGCGATGTCGACGCGCGCGAACGGGATCGCGATGCCATGGCGGCGCACGACACCGCTCAGCGTGGCGAGCGGCTCGACCTCGATCTCGACGCTCGTGCTGTCGACGACCGTGATCTCGTCGGGCGTGCGAATGCGAGCCGGGCTCGTCGCGAGCTTCAGCGGCCCGAGAGGCAATCGATCGAGCACGAACGAGCCGTCTTGCTGGCTGATCGCAGAGCCTCCCATCTCGACCGAGCTCACCAGCCACGTGGGTCGGCTGGCCTCGACGCGGATGCCGGCGACGGGGACGCCTCCTTGCGTGACGCGGCCCCGCAGGATGCCTGCACTCCGCGCGACCACCTCGACATCGCGCGTCTCGCCCGGCGCGACCGCGAGCTCGATGGGCCCGCCGCTCGATGCGCGTCCTGCGGCGAACAGGCGATGCGGTCCGCCTGCGACGCCGGTGATCCGGAAGCGCCCCTCGCCGTCGGTCTGTGCGGCGACGAGTGTCGAGCGCTCGCCGGGTGGATCGGTGTCGACGAGATCGGGCTCGAGCCAGACCTTCACGCTCGCGGCAGGTGTGCCGTCGGGCGCGACGACGCGACCCGCGACGACCGCCTCCGGGCTCAGCATGAAGTCGCGCCGCACGCGTCCCGACGGCGCCGCGAACACCGCGATCCCACCATAGCCATCGGCCTCGACGACGAGCCGGATCTCGGCCAGCGATGCCGCGGTCGGCAGCGCGCAGAGCTCGTAGCTCCCCGCGCCGTCCGTCTCTGCACCGATCGCGCCCTCGCGCAGCACGTGCGCACCGGCGATCGGCGAACCGGCTGCATCGGTGACCCGTCCGTACAGCGACGCCGGGCACGGCAGGAGCTCGAGCTCGAGCACGTCGTCGAGGGTCGGGTCGCGAAGATCGACGTGACGGATCGCCGCGAGCCTCCCGGGCGAGGCCGCGCTCACGGTGTAGCCGCGTGGCTCCTGGACGCCGAAGTCGAACCGGCCATCCACACCGGTGCGAACCTCGCGAGCGGGAACGAGCTCGCTCGTCAGTCGAACGAGCGCGCCGGCAGCGGGCTGCCCTTCGCTGGTCACCCGTCCGACCAGGTGGCGCGCGGGTGCGCCCTCCTGCGTTCCCCAGGTCGCGCTCGGCATCGCGACCTCGGCGCGCGGGACGGCCGGCGTCGTCGCGCGGTCGTGCGGCGTAGCGAGAGCGTGGCGCTCGGCGGGCCGCTCGCCCGGCAGGACGACGATCCAGACCACGACGACCGCCGACATGATCGCGAGCGACAGCGCTGCGAGACCGACGGCGATGGGTGCAGCAGGCGGCTCCGTCGAGGCGAGCGGTGCGAGCGCCGCGATCCACGCGCGCCGATCGCCGCGATGTGCGGCATCGAGCCTGACGCGCAGCCGATCGTGGGCCTCCTTGAGACGCCACCGGACCGTGCCCGCGGGAATCCCTGCTCGCCGCGCGATCTCCTTCGGCGTCAGACCTTCGCCGTAGCGCAGCAAGATCGTCGTCCGGAACGGCTCCTCGAGCTCGCCGACGAGCCTGGCAAGCAGTTGCTGGGTCTGGTGGCGCTCGAGCAGCACGTCGCTCGACGGGGCGGCATCGTCGTCGAGCGCGGCAGCACCCTGCTCGCGCGCGCCGCGATGGGCATCCGAGCGCCAGCGAAAACGCGCGAAGTTCGTGACCACCGTGCGAAGCCACGGCTTGACCGCGCCGCCGGGCGGCCGGCGCAGCGCCGCCAGGTACGTGTCCTGGACGAGGTCGTCGGCAACGGCGCTGTCGGCGACAAGGGTGCGCGCCAGGCGGCGGAGCCAGGTCGCGTGTTCGAGCAGGGCTTGGGGATCGCTCATCTCGACTCGGACATGCAGCGGCGAGCCCCGCGTTGGCCGAAATCAGCGCGGCCGCATCTGCAGCCAGTACAGGCCGCCCGCGACGCCAAAGCCGACGAACCACGACCAGTCGTAGATCGGGCGCAGCGGCTCCCAGAACGCACCGGCGAGCGCGAGGCCCGCGCCGGCGATCGTCGACGTGACCGCCGCCATGTTCCAGCCGTTCGTGTAGCGGTATGCGCCGTCGGGGACGTAGAGCGAGCGCAGGTCGAGCTCGGTCTTGCGGATGAGCCAGTAGTCGACGATGAGGACACCGCCGATCGAGCCGAGCGCCGCGCCGTAGCCGCCGAGCCAGCCGTTGATGTAACGCTCGCCGTCCTTGAGCAGCTCCCACGGCAGCATCGCGACGCCGATGAGGCCGGTGATGAGACCGCCGCGCTTGAAGTCGATCTTCTTGGGGAACGCGTTCGCGAAGTCGTTCGCCGGCGAGACGACGTTGGCGGCGATGTTGACGGCGAGCGTCGCGATGACCGCGGTGAACATCGCGATGCCGACGATGATGCGGCTCCCGAAGTGGCTACCGAGCGCGATCGGGTTCGAGATCTCCTTGCCGTAGATGACGGCGGTCGCGCTCGTGATGAGGATGCCCATCGCCGCGAACACGGTCATCGTCGACGGCAGCGCGACGGTCTGGCCGACCATCTGCTCGCGCTGGCTGCGGCCGAACCGCGTGAAGTCGGGCATGTTGAGCGAGAGCGTCGACCAGAACGCGATCGTGCCGGTGAGCGCGGGGATGATGACCTGCGAGAGGGTCTTGCCGTTCGTGCTGTGGAACGACGAGCGCTCGAGGATCGGGCCGAGGCCGCCGGCGCGATAGATCGCCCAGCCGACGAGGAGCGCGGTCATCACGAGCACGTACGGCGCCGCGAACCGCTCGACGCGGCGGAGCAGCTCCATGCCGCGGAAGATGATGAAGATGTTGAGGCCCCAGAACAGCGCGAACGAGACCCACTGCGTGTTCTGGAAGTGCGCCGCCGGGTAGCCGGCCGTGCCGAGGAGGTCGGCCCAGCCGGGCCACAGCGACACGAAGAAGACCTGCAGCGCCTCGCCGCCGATCCATGCGTTGATGCCGAACCAGCCGCATGCGATGAGCGCGCGCATGAGCGCCGGCAGGTTGGCGCCGTAGGTGCCGTAGGCGGCGCGTGCGAACACCGGGAACGGAATGCCGTACTTGGTGCCGGGATGAGAGTTGAGGAGGATCGGCGCGAGGACGACGAGATTCCCGACGAGGATCGCGGCGAGCGCCTGCCACCACGCGAGGCCCTGCTCGATCATGCTCGACGCGAGCGTGTAGGTCGGGATGCAGTGGGCCATCGAGATCCACAGCGCCGAGTAGTCCCACGTGTTCCACGTGCGGCTCGCGACCGGCACGGGAGCCAGGTCGTGGTTGTAGAGCGGCGACTGCTTCAGCTCGTCCGGCGCCCGTAGCTCGACTCGACCATCCGCGTGCCTCAGCTCCTCACCCTCGCTCATGGAGCGTGAACCTAGTAGATTCCGACACGTGAAGCGAGCGTTGGCCGACGGGCTCGCAGAGATGACAGCGTAAGTGGAGGACACGACGAGATGAAGGGCAGTGCCGAGATCCTGACCGTGCTCAACGAGCTGCTGACGAACGAGCTCACGGCGATCAACCAGTACCTGATCCAGGCGAGGCTCTGCGAGCACTGGGGTTACCTGCGGCTCGCGGAGAAGTTCAAGGAGGAGTCGCTCGAGGAGCACGAGCACGCGAACAAGATCATCGCGCGCATCCTGTTCCTCGACGGTGTACCCGACATGCAGCGCTATCACGAGATCAAGCCCGGTCGCACGGTGCGCGAGGCGCTCGAGCACGACCTCGAGCTCGAGAAGCAGGCGGTGACGGCGCTCAACCAGGGCATCACGCTCGCGCGCGCGATGAAGGACAACGCGACCGAGGATCTGATGACCGGCATCCTCGTCTCCGAGGAGGACGGCATCGACTGGATCGAGACGCAGCTCGGTCTCATCGCGATGCTCGGCGAGCAGAACTACCTCGCCCAGCAGCTGAAGTCCTGACGCCACGGCGCACGGTGTGCGCGGGCGCGCGCGAGTGCGGGCGAACCCGTACGCTGGTCTTCGGCTTGCAAATCCCCAGCGCATGGGCCTTCTGCGAAACCTGTTCGGCAAGGACACGACCACCGACGTCCTCGAGCTGCTCGAATCGCAGCACGAGGAAGTCGACTCCCTGATCGCGAGGATCGAGAACGGCGACGGCAACCGCCGCGCCCTGTTCACCGAGCTCGCCGACAAGCTCGCGGCACACGCGACCGTCGAGGAGAAGCTGTTCTATCCCGCGATCATGGCGAAGGAGACCGACGACATGCTCCACGAGGCCGTCGAGGAGCACCTCGCGATCAAGCGGCTCCTCGCGGACATGATCGCGCTCGACACCGACGACGACCAGTTCGTCGCCAAGCTGTCGGTGCTGAAGGAGCAGCTCGCGCACCACGCGCATGAGGAAGAGGAAGACAAGCTCTTCCCCAAGGTGAAGTCGCTGCTCAGTGCCGACGAGCGCGCGGGCCTCGGCAACGAGGTGCTCGTGATGTTCGAGGAGCTGATGCAGTCGCACCCGTACAAGCACGTGCCCTCGGAGACCGCCGAGGCGGCGCCCCTGCCCTCGCCGCGCTAACGCTCGATCTCGTCGAGCGCGAACTGCATCCACGCCCGGACGTACGGCAGCGGATCGGTGAGCCCGCGCCGGAGCGCATCGAGCGCGTAGCGGCCGAGCGGCGAGCGCGCGTAGGCATGTGCGGCGACGAGCCGGATCGCCGGTGTCTTCGACGCGAGCCAGACGTCGCCGACCGCCGCGTCGCCGTATGCACCCTCGATCGACGCGGGAAGCCGCACGCTCCAGCCGGCGCGCAGCTCGTCGAGCGTCCACGCGATCGGCCGATCGAGGTGGCAGAGATTGCACGCGTTCGGTGCGCCCTCGGTGAGGAGCGCCGCGTTCGTCGGCGAGCTGATGCGGTGCGTGCGCACGTAGCGGTCGATGCCCATCACGAGCTTCGGCATGTGGCAGTCGAGGCACGTCGTCGTCGCGTGGCCCTGCCCCGCGTGCTCCGGCGCGGCGAACGTCTCGTGGCAGCCGATGCACGCCTTGACCGCCTTCGCCTCGTCGCCACGCGAGTCGGCGACATGCGGATCGTGACAGTCGGTGCACTTCGCCTTGCACGACGACGCCGCGAGGTCGAGCGCCTCGCTCGAGTTGCGCAGCGCGGTCCCGTCGGAGAGGCGCGGCGACGGCCCCGAGTGGCACTGCGCGCAGATCGTGTTGACGACGGTCGCGTCGGCGCGCTGCTCGGCGAACGTCGCCGGCAGCGACGGCGCACCCTCGCGCCGTGGCGCCTGCGGGACCGCGGTGATGCCAGCGCCGGCCGCATGCGCGCGACCGCCGAGGTGGCAGCTCTCGCAGCTGATGCCGGTCGTCACCTGCTCGGCGACCGCGAGCCGATCGGAGCCCGGTGCGGTCTCGAAGTACTGCTCGAGCCCGTGCCCCACCGCGCGCGGCCCCGACGCTCGCGCGATGCGCTGCGCGAACGGATACGTCGAGTGACACCACGGGCAGCGCTCGGCCCACGGCTCGCGCACGGGCGCGAACGGATCGAAGCTCGCCTCGTCGAGCCAGGGGTCGAATGCGACCTGCGGCGACCAGCCCCCGGCGCGCGGCCACCAGCCGAACGGCAGCCGCACCTCCTCGGTCCTGCCCTGCTCGACACCGACGTACTCCTGCAGCCCCCGGTGGCCGATCGTGCGTGTCACGCGATACGTGACCTCGCTGTCACCGAGCTTCGTCCTCACGAGATACCCCGAGAGGTCGCGATCGAAGTGGACCTCGCCCCCGCGATACTTCACGACCGCGCCGGAGAAATCGCCGACAACCGCGCCCGGATCGCCGGCCTGCGCGTTCATCACGCGATGCAGGCTCGCGGACCACAGCGCGTGCTGCGTGGGATGACACTCGCCGCATGCATCGGGCCCGACGTAGTCGGCAGGCGCGATGTTGCTCTCGCCGATCGGGACCGCACGCGCGGGTGCCTTGGCAGGCGGCGGCGTCGTGGGTGCCTGCGAGCACGCGGCGGCGACAAGCCAGCCGGACAGAGCGAGCGCACGCATGCGGTCGCCAGAATACGCCATAAACCGCGGCGCCCAGGAGACGCTGCCGTCGACGTACGGGATTTGCTGGTGCGCTTGCGAGCGCCCAGCACGGCAAACGCGCACGCCCCCGGGCCTGGCGCTTGCTTCGCCAACCCCGTGGAGGTGCGAGATGAGAGGACGGTCAGGCCGCGGCAGGCGCCGCGGACAGGGGCGCGTGTTCGGCCGAGCGCAGACGCAATCCCGTCGCGACGAGCATCCCGCCGAGGATCAGCGCGTAGATGCCGACCCAGAGCCCGAGCACGACCGCACCGGCGAGCGGCGAGATGAACAGCAGCACGCCGAACACGATCGATAGGACGCCTTCGACGCCGAGCAGCCACTCGTGCGCGATCGCCTTGCGCAACCGGATCGCCATCGCGATCTCGACGATGCCTGCGGCGATCGCCCAGGCCGCGATGACGAACAGCAGCGCGAGCCCGGTGATCTGCGGCCACACGAGCGCGATGACGCCGGCCGCGATCGAGATCACGCCGCGTGCGTACGTCGCGCCCTTGGACACGAGCGGTGTCGCGCCGAGCGCGAACGCGAGTACGCCATCGGCGATCGCGTAGATGCCGAACAGGATCACGAGCGACAGGAACGCATACGTGGGTGCAATCAGCGCGAGAACGCCGAATGCGATCGCGACGACGCCGCGCAGCGCGACGGTCCACCAGCGCCAGTTCCTGAATCTGAGATGAGCTTCGGTCTCCTCCGGCGGGCGCCTCTCGAACCGTGGAGGCGGCTCCATCGGCGGGCGCAATTCCGTCGTCGGCGGCACTTCTGTCGTTGTCATTGCTGACTCCTTGTCGACGCAGCACCGAAGCTGCAGTCGACATGCCCAGGCCGCTGCGCGCCCGGCCTAGAACGGGTAGTCGCCGAGGCAGACGAGGTACACGCGGTGGTCGAGCGCGTCCCAGCAGACCTGCTTGCGCGCAGTCTCGTAGTACAGGTCGTAGCCCATGAGGTCGCCAAACGTGACGCGTTCACGCTCGCGATCGGGAACGCCGAACAGCCCGACGAGGTCGTCGTAGGTCCTGGGATGGCCGAGCGCCGCGAGGTGGGAACCGTAGAGAGAAAAGCCCATGACGCGTCCACCGACGAGCTTGAAGCTGACCTTCGGCTCGAGATGGATCATGCCGTCTGCGTCGAGCACCGAGTCGATGACCTGATCGAACGGCACGATGTTGTCCGCCGCGTCCCAGTACGTCGGCGAGATGTTCGTCCCCGTCGACGAGCGTGCGACGAGAGGCGAGCCCGAGACCTCGACGATCGCGTCGCGTGGAATCTCGCGGCCGCGCGCGCCGAACCCGACGCCGGCGAGGCTGAGGCTCGAGAGATAGATCGCCTTCTGGCGAAGGACGTCGATGTTCTCGAACAGCTCTACCACGCACGAAGTCTACGGATTACGTGGGACACCGGAAGTGCACGGGGTACGTATGAGGAGGCACTCCCGTTGCACCCAACTCCCCTGAGATTTCACAGGAGAGCGTGATGGTGAAGGACAAGACGGCGGGGGACGAGGCTCCAGAGATCACGACGACGGCGCTCCACGGGATCGCGCTCGAAGCGGCCGTGTGGGCCACGCCGCTCGTCAGCTTCGAGGCGATGCGCCAGGCGTACTTTCGAGACGCGCAGGCCGAATATGGAGACGTCGTGTACTGGTCGCAGCCCGCGGACTGGAAGCTGCAGATCACGACGCCGAATGCGTCGGCACGTTACGTGTGGATCCAGCTCAACACGCACGGTGGTCCCGTCGTGCTCGAGATCCCGCCCGCGAAGGGCGCCGGTCTGTTCGGCTCGATCGTCGATGCGTGGCAGGTGCCCGCGGTCGACGTCGGCCCCGCCGGCGAGGACGAAGGCAAGGGCGCCAGGTACCTCGTGATGCCGCCCGCGTACACGGGTGACATTCCGGCCGGCTACATCCCGATCAGGCTCGAGACGTACAACGCCTACGTCGCGCTGCGTGCGATCCCCGACGGTTCGTCGCCGGCGGACATCGAACGCGCGCTCGCGCTCGTCAAGAAGGTGAACGTCTACCCGTTCTCGGAGACGGGCGCATCGCCGCCGCACCAGGCGCAGATCGACATGACCGGCAAGCAGTTCGACGGCATCGTCCGCTTCGACGAGACCTTCTTCGCGAACCTCGCGCGCATGATCGACGAAGAGCGGCCGAACCCGCGCGACGTGGCGATGCACCAGCAGCTCGCCCTGCTCGGCATCGAGAAGGGCAAGCCGTTCGCGCCCCAGGGGCCGATGCAGCTGCTCCTGCGCAGCGCCGCGCTCGACGCGCACGCCCACTTCACGAGGCAGCTGCCGCTCAGCGGTACCGCGTACTGGCCCGAAGGCACGTGGCGTACGCCGAGCCCGGTCGGCATGGAGACCGGTTTCACGTTCGTCGACGACCAGGGCGAGCTCGACGCCGAGGAGCGCGGGCTGATGTTCTACGTCGCGTGCGCGCCGCCGGCGAAGCTCGGCGCGGCGACCATGTACCTCGTGGCCTATATCGATCGCAGCGGCCAGATCCTCAGCGGCGACGCCTCGTACACGCTGCACGTGCCCGCGAACGTGCCGGCGCGGCAGTTCTGGGCCTGCACGGTCTACGACATCTCGTCGGCCGCATTCATGCGCGAGTCACCGCGCGTCGAGGTGAGCTCGTACGACGAGCGGTTGCGGAAGAATGCCGACGGCTCGGTCGACCTCTACTTCGGCCCGACGGCGCCGCCGGGCCACGAGACGAACTGGATCCCGACGTCGCGCGGCCGCCAGTGGTTCGCGATGTTTCGGTTCTACGGGCCGGAGGAGGCGGTGTTCGCGAAGACGTGGCGGCTCGGCGACCTCCAGAAACTGCGCGCCAGCGGCGACGTGCGCCACTAGCGTCCGCCGACCAGCGAGTCCTCCATCTTCTTCATGATCTGATCGATCGTGAAGCTCGCCGCCTTCTGGCGCGGCGGGAAGTCTTTGAACGTCGCGAGGAAGTCCGAGACGATCGACTGCCCCGCCATGATCATGTACGCCTTCGACAGGTACCAGTCCCAGTACGTGTTCGACGTGGTGTCGGCGCGCTCGAACGGATCGGTGCGCAGGTTGAACAGTTTCGGGACGCGCAGCGCCGTGAATGGCTCGGCCCAGACTTCCAGCGTGCCGCGACAGCGCTGCTCGAGGAACACCATCTTCCAGTTGTAGGCGCGGAGTGCGACGAGATCGCCGTCGTCGCTGAAGTAGATGAAGCCGGTGCGCGGCCACTTCTTGCTCTGCGCCTGCCCGGTCAGCTGTGGCAGCAGGTTGTAGCCGTCGATGTGGTTGTGGAATCGCTTGCCGTCCGTGTGGTAGCCGCTGCGCAGCTTCTCGACGATGTGAGGCTCACCTGCAGCCGCGAGGAATGTCGGCATCCAGTCGTGGTGACTGACGATCTCGTTGCACAGTGAGTTCGCGGGAATCTTGCCGGGCCACCGCAGCACCATCGGCACGCGGAACGCGCCCTCCCAGTTCGTGTTCTTCTCGCTGCGAAACGGCGTCATCGCGCCGTCGGGCCACGTGTTCATGTGCGGCCCGTTGTCGGTCGTGTAGAGGACGATCGTGTCCTGCGCGATCTTGAGATCGTCGAGCAGCTTCAGCATCTGCCCGACGTTCTTGTCGTGATCGATCATCGTGTCGTGATACGGCGACTGCCAGCGCCCGGCCTGGCCGATGCTCGAGTCCTTCGTGTGCGTGCGCACGTGCATGTGCGTCGTGTTGAGCCACACGAACCACGGCTTGTGCGCAGTCGTCTGGCGCTTGATGAAGTCGACCGCCGCGCCGACGAACTCGTCGTCGCACGTCTTCATGCGCTCGCGCGTGAGAGGGCCGGTGTCCTCGATCTTCTGCTTGCCGACGCGTCCCCAGCGCGGCTCGTCGGTCGAATCATCCTTGTCGGTCGCCCAGCTCTTGATCACGCCACGCGGCCCGAACCGCTTCTTGAACTCGGGGAAGTCTTTCGGATCCGGGTAGTCGGGATCCTGCGGATCCTCCTCGGCGTTGAGGTGATAGAGGTTGCCGAAGAACTCGTCGAAGCCGTGGACCGTCGGCAGGTACTCGTTGCGATCGCCGAAGTGGTTCTTGCCGAACTGCCCCGTGGCGTAGCCCTGCGGCTTGAGCAGCTCGGCGATGGTCACGTCCTCGGCCTGGAGACCAACGGGGGCGCCGGGAAAGCCGACCTTCGAGAGTCCGGTGCGGAACACCGACTGGCCCGTCATGAACGCCGCGCGTCCCGCGGTGCAGCTCTGCTCGCCGTATGAATCGGTGAACATCATGCCCTCGTGGGCGATGCGATCGATGTTGGGTGTCTGGTAGCCCATCATCCCCCGCGAGTAACAGGACAGGTTCCATATCCCGATGTCGTCGCCAAATATGACGAGGATGTTTGGTTTCTTGCCGTGGTTCTGCGCCATCGCTCTCCTCCTGAGAGCGTCGGCACGAGCAATTCCCGTACCTCCGTGGCACATCGCTCGCAGCCTCTTCGCAATACACGTTTTCGGAGTCCGTGATGCTGGCGAGCATAGGCCGCCTAGTCGCGACCCAAGCGATCGCGATGTTCATGTTTTCGGTTGGTCTACGGACGAACCGACAGGTAGTCGTCATCATGTTGCGCGAGCAGCGATGGCTCGTGATCCGCGCACTCGTTGCCGTGTGGATTGGCGTCCCACTCCTCGCGCTCGCGATCCTCTACGCGCTTCGCCCACCGCCACTCAGCGCAGCGACGCTGATGGTGATGGCAATCTGCCCCGGTGTGCCGCTGCTCCTGCGCAAGACCTCCAGGGTTCATGGCGACCGCGATACGGCGTTGATCGTACTCCTCACGACGCTCGCGACTGCGATCGTACTGACGCCCCTGTGGGCGCTCGTGCTCGATCGGATCACGCCGCTCGATCTGCACTTCCGGATGCGCGACGTCATCGTCGTGATCCTCCCGACCGTCGTCGTGCCCTACGTGATCGGCCGCATCATCAACGTGAAGTGGCCGCACGTGGCGGCGCGGCTCGCCTCGGTCGCGAATGCGCTGTTCATCATCGGGCTCGGCCTCATCGTCGTGGTGCTCGTCATCAAGACCGGTCTCGGCCTGCGCGAGATCTCAGTGACCGGAGCCATCGCGTGCATCCTGATCGGTTTCGGGGCCGGCGCGATCGGCTACTTCGCGACGCCGGCGCGAGTCGGTCAGCGCACCGCGATCGCGTATGCGGCTGCGTTCGGCAACCCCGCGCTCGCGCTCGCCGTGATGTCGCGCAGCTACCCGGCGAAGGCGGCGCCGCTCATCGTCCTCTTCCTCGTGCTTCGCACGTTGTCCTTCGTCCCGTTCAACGTCTGGCTCCGTCGGGAGCGCAAGACCCAACAAGGACTGACCTATGCCTAGTCTCGAACGCATCTTCTCCGGCGCACTGCTTTCGCTCGCTCTCGTCGCCGGCTGCGCCGGGGGCACCGCCTCGATCGAGGACACCTGGCGCTCGCCAAACGCTCGCTACGGCGAGCTCACGAACGTCGTCACGCTGTCGATGTCGAGGAACCAGACGATCAGCCGGTCGTGGGAAGACCAGCTCGCGGCGCAGCTCCGCAAGCGTGGCGTCCGCTCGACGCCAGCGTATGCCGTGCTCAGCGAGGAGGACCTGTCCGATCGCAACCGTGCGCTCTCCGCGCTTCGCGCCGCCGGCTACAACGGCGTCGTGACGATGCGGCTCATCGGCAAGGATACGCAGCTGAAGTACGTGCCGACGCTCGACGAGTACTGGGGATACTGGGGCGATGCGTGGGGCGGAGAGGCGATTCCCGAGACGGTCGTCCGGATCGAGGTCAACGCGTACTCCTTGCACGGCAACCGCCTCGTGTGGTCGGGCATCAGCAAGTCGACTGACCCGGAGGACCTGAGGCAGCTCATCGGCGATGTGACCACGGTCGTCAGCCGCGAGCTCGACAAGGAGAAGATCATCCCCGGCACGCCGGCGTCGACGTGATCTTCGGCGCGCGAAGCTAACCCGAGCCAAGGCCGAAGGCCGGAGCCCGAGCCCGAGCCCGGATCTCCGCGCCACGAGCATCGGCCCGCGAGCTTCCCCATGTCCGGACCTCATCGCAGCTGTGTTCGACGTCGACGATCCTGGCCGCGCGAAATCCGCGGAGGGCGAGCGCACAGCGCTCGGGCTCGGGACGGCGATCACGTTGGTAGGCCACCGAGCAGGATCTTCCCGAGATGCTCGATGACCTCGCTGAGCGGCATCGCAGAGAGCACGACCGGAAGCACCGGGATCAGCGCACCGAGCCACAGCGTGGCGAGCGTCCTCACCCCGAACGGGAACATGCTCGTCTTCTCGGTGCGATCGTAGGAGCCGCCGAGGTCGTTGAGCGACTGGATGTCCGAGAGGCCCAGGACGTCCTCTTGCCGTGGCTTGCCCGAGAGCCAGCTCCGCTTGAACTGCTGGACGTACTCGTGTGAGAACGCGTGGAACAGCGTCAGGTCGCGGTGCCTCGCGCGGCACACGTGAGCCGAGAACAGCATCAGCGGACCGAACGCGAGCAGTGCCGCGGCGACGATGAGGACGACGAACATCGGGATGAACGACTGGAGTGTCGCCTGGCCGTGCAGGATCTTCATCGACCACGTCGCGGACGCGATCGACGTCATGCCCGCGAGGAACGTCGCGAGCGCACTCGTCGGCATGCTGAGGAACTTGAGACCGGCCGCACCGTCGGGATGCATGCCGTTCATCTCGAGCGGCAGTCGCGCGAACCGCACCAGCACGACGATCCACATCAGCCACTGCCAGAGCCAGCGCAGCATCAGGAAGTTGAGGAGCGGCAGACAGAAGCCGACGTACCAGAGTCCCGCGAACGAGATCCCGCGCACCTGCTCGAGGCCCTGTACGAAGCCGAGGGGCCCGTTGCCGCCCCAGAGCAGGGTCTGCGAGCGGATGACGCAGAGGATTGCGAAGATCGCCTCGACGACCCGCGAGTCACGCAGGCGTTCCACGCCATGCAGGATCGAGTCGAGGTGCGCCTCGTCGGTCAGGCGCTCCTGGCGCATCACGTACATCGAACGCTCGACGCGCTCCTCGAGCAGCTTCTCCGCGATCAAGATCAGCGGTAGCGCCACGAGCAGCCGCGCGTGGACGCTCGCGTCGCGCATCACCGGCGCGAGTCGCTCGCCAGCGACGAACCGCGAGGCGGCGGAGATCCCGATCGGAAGCCAGGTGATCGGGACAAGCCAGAACCAGCGGACGTTGCCCTTCGGCGCGACGAGCCGGACGCGTCGCAGGAGGCGAAAGAACGGTCCTCCATGCGTCAGCGAGAACCGATGATCGACCGCGAGCTCGGGCATCACTACATGGGCCGATACACGACGGTCGGTCCGTTGTAGTACGGCCGGTACTGCGCACTGCCGCACACGTAGACGCCACCGCTCGGCACGCAGCCGCCGGGAAGCGCGGTCACGTACCCCGATGGCGCGACGGGGACCGGCGCGGCGTACGCGGGGCCACCGTAGGCGCCACCGTAGTAGGCGCCGGCGTACGCGGACCGCCGCGCGGTGCGACGCGCGACACCGGCGTAGCTCATCGGCGTCAGCGGCCTTCCGACGATCGCGTGACTGTCGCCGCCGCCGAGGATCAGCGGCCCGCTGTCGGTCGCGATACCGATCGCGGCGAGCGCGACGACGCCGACGACAACTGCATGTCCTTTACCGAACTTCATGGCCGACCTCCCTGCTGCGTCTTCTGCTTGGCCTGTCCCGCCTGCTTCGCGAGCTGGAGGAACTCGATCTTCACCGCGTCCGTCGGCGGTGTGAATGAGAAGAAGTCCGGTCGGAACTTCGCCTCGAGGTTCCAGTTCGTCATGCCGACTGCGTACTCGGGCGCGCTTGGCATCAGCTTCGACGTGATCACGTAGCGGCACGGCACCGCCTGATCGCCGTCCGCGATCCAGATCTGCCAGTCCGTCTGGTTGCCGCGGTACGCGAGGTGATGACACATGCGGTCGCCCACCGGCTCGAGGCCGATGTAGCGCCCCGAGATGACATCCTCCATGAGGCCCTCGTAGGAGCTCTTGTAGATGAGGTCGGCGCCCGGGGCCTCGATGCCGAGCTTGTCGCGCGCGAAGTCGAGCGTCTCCTCGATCGTCGGTGGCGCCTCGGTCTGCGCGTACATCTTCGTCTTCTTACCGAAGATGCTCAGCTGGTTTCCGTCGTAGCGAACCGTCATGTCGGCGACCGCACCCACGCGATCGCTACGCACCTTGTTCGGCCGCTCCACGGACACCTTCGACTTCGCGAGGAACTGCAGCTTCTCGCCGTCGTTCGTCACGACCTCGAGTACGTGGTCGGCGTCGAACTGTAGCGTCGCTGCGTTGCCGAGCGTCGAGGACATCTTGCGCAGCAGCGCGTCCGCCTTCGGGTCGACGTCGGGCTTCGCAGCCTGCCCGTACGCCGGCTCGAAGCCGTGCGATGCCACGACCGTGAACACGATGCCGAGCGTCGCGCCGACGATCGACAGCGTCTTGGTTTCTTCTCGCATACAAACTCCCTCTGCGAACGATTGCGTATTGCGATCGAAGCAAGCCGCGTGCGAGTGCGACTGCGTGCGCGACGCCGGTCGTTGCGGCGGCCCTGCGATTGCAGCCTTCGCAGCCGGAAGGATCGCCATGCCGACTCATGTCAGCCCCGACAACTTCAACCGTGCCGAGACGGACATGTACTTCGCGAACCTCGTGAACGACGGCGCGTTCGGCGCGTTCGAGCACTACCGGACGGTGATGCCGATCGAGCGGCAGACGGTGATACGCGCAAACCGCGACACGCTGTACTCGGCCGCCGTGTTCGACCTCGACGCGGGCCCGGTGACGATCACGCTGCCGAACGCGGGCTCGCGCTTCATGTCGCTACAGGTCATCGACGAGGATCAGTATGCAGTCGCCGTCGTCTACGGCGCCGGCAGCTACACGCTCGTCCGCGAGAAGATCGGCACGCGCTACGTCCTCGTCGCGGTCCGGACGCTCGTCGATCCGAAGGATCCAGACGACCTCGCACGCGTCCACGAGCTCCAGGACGCGATCACGGTGCGCCAGAAGAACCACGGCCAGTTCGAAGTTCCCGACTGGGATCCGGCGAGCCGCAAGAAGGTGCACGACGCGCTGCTGCTGCTCGGCGAGACGCTACCCGACTCGCACGACATGTTCGGCCCGCGCAGCAAGGTCGATCCGATCCGTCACCTGATCGGTAGCGCGATGGCGTGGGGCGGAAACCCGGAGAGCGACGCGCTCTACCTGAACGCCACGCCCGCGGAGAACGATGGCGAGACGATCCATCGGCTCGTCGTCAAGGACGTCCCCGTCGACGGCTTCTGGTCGATCAGCGTCTACAACGCGGAGGGCTACTTCGAGAAGAATCCGTTCGACGCCTACACCATCAACAACCTGACCGCGGTGCCCGAGGCCGATGGCTCGATCGTCGTCCAGTTCGGCGGCGAGGCCCGCGATCCTCACGTGAACTGGCTGCCGATCACGCCGGGCTGGAACTACATCGTCCGTCTGTATCGCCCGCGCGCCGAGATCCTCGACGGCACGTTCACGTTCCCCGAAGCGCAGCCGATCTGATCGGAGGTCAGATGATCCCCGTCACGCCCGACAACTTCAACCGCGCCGAGAGCGACATGTACTTCGAGAAGCTTGCCGACGAAGGCGGGCTCGGCGTCTTCGCGCATCATCGCCAGCTCGTCGAGATCGATCGGCAGACGGTGATCCGCAGCAACCGCGACACGCTGTACTCGACGGCCGTGTTCGACCTCGACGCGGCATCGGTGACCGTCACGCTGCCGGATCCCGGCGCGCGGTTCATGTCGATGCAGGTCATCGACGAGGATCAGTACACGCACGAGGTTGTCTACGCCTCGGGCCCCTACGTGCTGAACCGCGCCGACATCGGCACGCGCTACGTGCTGTGCATCGTGCGCATCCTCGTCGATCCAAACGATCCGGCGGATCTCGAGAAGGTCCATCAGCTCCAGGACACGATCGATGTCCACCAGGAGCACAAGGGCAGCCTCGAGCTCCCCGACTGGGATCCGCTGAGTCGCAAGAAGGTGCACGACGCGCTGATGCAGCTCGGCGCTACCGTCCGAGGCACGGCGAAAGCATTCGGCACGCGCGCGGAGGTCGATCCGATCCGACACCTGATCGGCACCGCGACCGGCTGGGGCGGAAATCCTCGGCAGGACGCGATGTACATCGGCATCACGCCGGAGAAGAACGACGGCAAGCACGTCTATCGGCTCACCGTCCGAGACGTGCCCGTCGACGGATTCTGGTCGATCAGCGTCTACAACGCGCAGGGCTATTTCGAGTCGAACTCGTTCAACAAATACACGGTCAACAACATCACCGCGCAGCGCGCCGCCGACGGCACGATCGTCGTGCAGTTCGGCGGGACGAGCGAGGATCCAACCGTCAACTGGCTTCCGGTGCCACCAGGGTGGAACTACGTCGTCCGCCTGTACCGGCCGCGTCACGAGCTGCTCGACGGCCACTGGACATTCCCAGAGGCCCAGCTGGTGACCTGAGGAGGAGACGATGGCCGAGACCGAGACCAAGACCACCAACGGCCATTCCCGCCATCCACAGCCCGAAGAGAAGGCACAGATCTCGACCGAGGTCATGATGTCGCTCGAGCAGGCGCGCGAAGAGGTCGCATACGCGCACGGGCTCCAGGCGTACCTGTGGGGCTACCCGCTGTATCGCTACTGCAGATCGCTCACGCAGGCGCTCAAGGCCGACACGTTCGGGCTCAACACGTTGCGCCGCTACACGTCGGTCGACGGCTCGCCCGCTGCCAACGACGTCACGATCGAAGCCAAGGCTGCCTACGACGTCTCGCACGAGCCCGTCGTCGTCCACGTGCCTCACCTCGACGAGCCGCGCTGGTACCTCGTGCAGATCGGCGACACGTTCGACGAGCTGATCGCGAACGTTGGCGGCGCGAAGGGACCACGCCCGGGCGACTACGTGATCACGGGCCCAGACTTTGCCGGGCGCCTGCCGGCGGAGATGACGCACCTGCAGTCGCGCACGAAGATGGGCATCATCACGGTGCAGATCTTCGTCGGCGGCGAGGACGACTTGCCTGCCGCGATCGAGGCCCAGCGCGGCTTCCACGTGATGCGACTGTCGACGCTCTTGCGCGACGGGCTCGGCCATCACGATGGGCGGCCGGCCCCGGTCCGAGAGCCGGCGCTGCGCGGCCCGGCCGACCTGCTCTACTTCGAGCTCCTCGGTCACGCGCTGCAGAGTTATCTGCCGGCGTTCCCCGACTCGAGCGATGCGCTCGTCTCGACGTTCCGCGCGATCGGCCTGACGACCGGCGACGGGTTCGACTGGCGCGACCTCGACCCGACGACGCTGCGAGGGCTTTCGCGCGCCGCGGCGACCGGCGAGCAGATCGTCGACCAGACCTGGGAAGGCTGCGCCGAGCTGACGAACGGCTGGCGTTACGTGCTTGCGGGCGGCCGCACGAGCCACGACCTCGCGCTCCGCGCCGCCCTCGCCAAGTACGCGCTCGGCAGCGAGCTCCCGTCCGAGCTACTCGCGCCGACCGCGCACATCGACCACGCCGACGAGGCGCTGACCGGCGAGCACAACTACGTGCTCGAGCTCGCGGCCGGCCAGCTGCCACCGGTCTCCATGTTCTGGAACCTCGCGCTGTACGACGACAACATGCACTTCGTCGACAACGACCTCCGCCGCCACTCGATCGGCAGCACGACGCCAGGCCTACGCCGCGAGGCCGACGGCTCGATCCGGATCCTGATCCAGCACGAGCCCCCCGACGCGCTGGCGAACTGGCTGCCGTCGCCGACCCGCAACTTCAGCGTGACGATGCGGCTCTACGGTCCTCAGACGCCGCTGCTCGACGGCACCTATCGCCTGCCCGCGATCCGCCGTCACGTCAGCTGATCACTTCACGCGCTCGACGTCGCCGAGCACCCAGCTCGACGTCCGCGTGAACACCGAGCGATCGGGGCCGTAGTTTCTGAACATGAGGAAGAACGGCTTGCCCGAGGCGCTCGAGATCCAGTTCGCCTCCTGCCCCTTCGGCGGCAGCGGCGCGATGTACAGGTCGACCGAGCCGTCGGCGTTCCTCTTCACCTCCGGCGTGTACGAGTCGACGCCGACGACCGCCGCCTCGCGGATCGGGCCCGCGGTGCGGTTGTCGTAGGCGGAGACCGACCAGAACTGCGTCGTCGGCACGTTCGGCGGCACCTGCAGGCGGTAGGTGTGCGAGCCCTCGAGCGGCTGGCCGGATGAATCCTCGAACGTCTTCACGTACAGATGCGGTGACGGGTTCTTCGTCGGCCCGAACGCGCCGAAGAACATGAACGCGCGCTCGTCGACGAGGATGCGCGCGCCGAGCCGGAACGTCGCCTTCGACTTGATGATGTCGTCGGCGATCAGGAACTGCCAGCGCCGGTTCGGCCACCACCGCACGCCGTCGGTCCGAAATCCTTCGACCATGTACTCGTGCGCCTCGGCGATCGCGCGCTGCATGATCTCGGTGACGAGCGCACTCGGCCGGTACGGCGTGCCGTCGCCAATGCCGAGCGAGTGGAGCTGCGCCATCATCGCCAGGTCCTGCAGCTTCGTCGGCTCCTCGGACACCATGCGCGCGAGCGAGCGATAGAAGCTCGCGTCAAAGCGAGGCAGCGCGTCGAACGGCTTGTCGGCCATGTCGACGAGCTTGGGCGCGCGCGCCGGTCGCGCCGTCGACAGGGGATGGATCTGCAGCCGCTTGACCAGCTCGAGCGCTGAGGCAATGTCCTGGGAGCTGCGGCTCTTCGGGATCACGCGCAACAGCGCATGGACGTTGTACGTGGCCGAGCGCACCGGTACGAAGCCGGTCGTCGGCTGCGCCTGGGTATCCGGAGGGAGCACGAGGTACCGACCGCCGCGGCCCTGATCGTCGCCGGTCTGCCCGACATCGACGAGCGCGGAGCCCCACGCGTCGATCAGCGAGCCGAACAGCGCGGCGTCGGTGGCCGCCGGGATATCGACGACGACCGGGCCATCCTTGACGTTCAAGAAGAACATCACGTAGTGCGCCGACGTGTTCGGCGTCGTCACCTGGTTCTTCCACGACGCGGGCTTCGACCAGTAGATGATGTCGTTGTAGGCCACGCTCGCATCGTGGAAATACGCCTGGCGGAGTGCATCGAAGCTGACGAGCGGCATGCCCCAGAGCGCAGCCTCGACCGCACGGCGGTGAAGCTTGCGCTCCGTCATCTCGGCCGCGGTCAGTCTCATCGCTTCCTCAGCGGCGGCGGGAACCACTTGCCCGAGATCACGTCCTGATCTGGACCGTAGACGCGGAACGTCAGCACGTAGTTCTTGTTCGCCGGTGTCGGCAGCCAGTTCGCCTCGGGGGCGTTCGGCGGCGGCTTCGGCGCGAAATACAGCGTCAGCGCGCCATCGCTGCCGATCACGAGTGGCGAGTGCTGATCGAGCAAGTACCGATTGAGGGGATTCGGTACGACACGGTAGTCGACCGCGTCGACGCACGTGATCGACCAGAAGTACCGCGCATGCGTCTTCGGCAGATCGTCCTTCGGGAACGTCAGGGTGTACGTATCGCTGCCGCTCAGCGGCGACGCGCTGCCGCCGCCGAAGTAGACGACCTCGTTCATCGTGTTCGACCAGATGCCCGCGAGGTTCGCGACGGTACGGCCGAGCCAATCATCGCCGTACGCGCCCGTCACCTTCGGATGCACCCAGCCGTGGCCGTACGTACCGACCGCCATGCGCGCGTGCTCGAGCATCGCCCACGCCTGCTGGCGAATGATCGAATCGATCCGATTGCGCTCCGGTGGATGCGTCGCCGCTGTCGCGGCAGCACGCACCTTCGACTGCATGCTGTCGACGCCCGAGTTGACGTCGGGCTCCGTCGCGAGGATCACCGCCGCGGTATCGAATGCCTCGACGCCGGGCAGCTTGTCGTTCGTGAACAGCGGGATCTCGATCGGCGGAGCGATCTTCGGCGCGCCTGTCGCGACCATCGTCAAGTTGCTCTGGAGCTCGAGCGCCTGCGCCGGGCTGTCGCCGAGCTCGATCCGCGCGAGCACCCGCGCCTTCTTGCCGGGAATGTCGATCCGCTGCGCGTCCGACGGCACGACGACATTGCTGCCCTTTGTACAGAGTGCAAACGCTCCGGACGGGCGCGCGGGATAGGTGCGCTCGTTCAGATTCACGATCGTCTCGCCCCACATGTTCAGGATCTGAACCGTGTAGTAGCGGCCGACCATGCGCGGGATCTCGATCACGGTGCAGCTGTTCTCGTCGACGGCGACCCATGCATCGCTGTACGCGACGTCGAGGTTCGGGTTTGCCCACATCACGCCACCCGGCTTGCGATGGACGAACACGTTCCAGCGAAAGCCCTCGTTCCTGAAGTCGAGGTGCTCCTGCCGAAGCACGAGCATCCTGCCGAGCAGATAGAGATATGCGTCGGAGATATCGCGCGGCGACATGCGCGTCGTCGGCGTAGTCGAGGTTCGAACGGAGTCCTCGTGCGTTTGTCCCATCGGGTGCCCCTCCGTCGGCGAGCACCGAGCATTCACCATGCCACCGACGACGTTTTGCGAGTCGTCGCGAGTGTTCAACGCACTGTTTGCGTCGTAACGAGATTGTCCAGACGACCCAGGCCCAGCGTGGCGCTGTTGTACACGATGTGCGCATACCGCCGTCGACGGATCGGACTTTGCGCGCGGTGCGACTCTTGCTCGGCACGCGGGCGGAGGGAACGATCAATGGCGACCGTACGCGATAGGTACGTCCCGCGAATGCCACCACGGAATCCGTGGCTCGCCGATAGCGTTTATCCGATCTCTCACCACGATCCCGCGGCGACCGAGGCCGTGATGCACGCCGGACCTACGACGGGAAAAGCGCTGTCGATCGCCGACATCGGTCGAGTGCCCGCGCTGTTCACATCAAACCCTACGGTGAAGACCGTCGGTGGGCGCACCATCGTGATCGCCGCCGGGCTCGACGGTATCCGCAAGATCGACGCGACCGACGAGGCGTTCGAGCTCGTGTCGTACACGCCCTACCCTGGGTTCGAGTCACTCGCCGCGAGCGCGACGCCGAGTCGCGTGCAGGCGGTTCTCGAGGAGACCAACGCCGCGCGCCGCGCGAACGACGACGGCAAGCTGATCGCGCTCGGCAAGAAGGCCGCCGAGCTGGGCCTCACGCACCGGAACATGGCGAACGGCGGCTACAACCTGATCGACCGCGACGGCTGTCACTTCGCTCCGTATGGCGGTCTGAGGATCGTCAAGACATCCGACCAGAACGATCCGAGCAAGCCGCTGCGCGTCGTCGCCGTGAAGGACTTCGACAGCGCGGTGCCCGCGTCGAAGACGTCGCGGATCGTCGGCCTCGGCATGACGTACGACGGCAACATCGCGGCCGCCGCGGACGGCGCGCTGCTGCTCGTCGATCGCGACCTCGCGCTGAAGGGCACGCTGCTGCTTCCGGGTGAACAGATCGAGAACGGCATCTGCACCGACGACAACGGCGGGATCTACGTCGTCACCTCGAAGCGGATGCTCAAGGTCGTGTGGACGGGCTCCAAGCTGTCGTACGACGAGGCCGACGGCGGCTGGCAGGCCGAGTACAACACGATGAGCTCCGAGCAGGCGATCGCCTCCGGTGCATTGACGAGGTCGGGAGGCTCGGGCACGACGCCGACGCTGCTCGGGTTCGGCGACGATCCCGACAAGCTCGTCGTGATCGCGGACGCCGATCCGCGCGGCACGAACCTCGTCGCGTTCTGGCGCGACAAGATCCCCGAGGGTTTCCGGCGCAAGCCGGGCACGAAGTCGGCGCGCATCGCCGATCAGATCCGGATCGACATCTCCCGCTCGACGATCGAGCCCTCGCCCGCCGTGCTCGGCAACGGCATCGTCGTGCTCAACACGAGCTATCCCAAGCCGGTGCCCGACATCTGGGCCAACGCGATGACCGCCGGCGTGACGCGCCCGGCACCGACCGGCGCGCAGAAGCTCGTGTGGAACGCCCAGGCGAAGGCCTTCGAGAAGGCGTGGCTGAGCAACGAGGTCGACAACACCGACCTGATGGTCCCGCTGATCTCGGCGAAGAGCGGGCTCGTCTACGCCGCGACCAAGCAGCGCGGCAACTACGAGTACATCGGCATCGACTGGGATACCGGCGAGACGAAGGCACGCTGGCAGTTCCCGGACGATAGCCGCGTGTGGAACTGCTACGGCGGCATCACGACGCTGCTCGAAAACGGCGACCTGCTGCTCGGCGGGCTGTTCGCGATCAAGCGCGTTCGCATCGGCAACGGCAATGGAGGTAAGCGCCCATGAGTATGACGACGTTCTCGCGCGGCTCTCAGCGCGCGAGCCATTTCACGCCCGCAGAGATGCAAGCGCGGATGCTTCACCGGCGCGCCGTCGAGGCTGCGCTGTGGGGCATGCCGCTCGTCAACTTCGACGCGATGAGGCAGGCGTACTTTCGCGACGCCGGCGCCGAGTACAACGACATCCTGTACTGGTCGAAGCCGTCGGACTGGAAGTACCAGACCGCGACGCCGAACAACTCGACGAACTACATCATGTTCTTCGTCAACCTGAAGGACGGGCCGATCGTCGTCGACATCCCGGCGACAAAGGAGGCGTCGCTGCTCGGCTCGCTCGTCGACTCGTGGAACTTCGCGCTCGCCGACGTCGGCGACGCCGGCCAGGACAACGGCCAGGGAGGCCGCTATCTGCTGATTCCTCCCGACCACCGCGCGCAGCCCGCGCCCGGCTACATCGCGATCCACTCGACGACGTACAACGTGTACAGCCTCCTGCGCGTGATCCCGCGGACGCATAACCCGCTCGACCTCGCGAAGGCGCTCGACTACGTCAAGAAGATCCAGGTCCACCCGCTGTGGCAGACCGAGTCGTCGCATCACTCCGAGCTGATCGACATGGCCGGCAAGCGGTTCGAGGCGATCGCGCCGTATGACGCGAGCTTCTACGCGTCGCTCGCGCGCATGGTCGCCGAGGAGCCGGTCAAGACGCGCGACATCACGATGATGGGCGAGCTGCACTCGCTCGGCATCGGCAAGGGCCTGACGTATCGCCCCGACGTGCGGACGCTCGAGATCTTCGAGCGCGCGATCGCCGAGGCGCACGCGTACATGGTCGAGGGCTGGCGCCACGCGGGATTCGAGTGGTGGCCCAACCGCAAGTGGCGCTTCCCGGTCGGCGAGGACGTGATCAAGACCGGCGGTACGTTCATTGCCGACGAGCGGGTGCTGCTCGACGAGCGCGCGTTCAACTTCTTCGGCGCGTTCGGGATGAGCCGCTACCCGCAGCCAAACCTCTATGTGATGACGTTCGAGGACAGCCGCGGCGAGCTCCTGAACGGCGGCAGCACCTACCGCCTGCGCGTGCCGGCCGACGTCCCGACGAAGCAGTTCTGGTCGGTCGTCGCGTACGACACCGAGACCGCGGCGTTCATCCGCGAGGCCCCGGTCGTCGGGCTCGACTCGTACAATCCCAAGCTCGAGCACAACCCCGACGGCTCGGTCGACTTCTACTTCGCGCCGCAGCCGCCGCGCGGCCACGCGTCGAACTGGATCTCGACGATGCACGGCCGGCAGTTCTTCGTCGTGTTCCGCAACTACGCGCCCGAGAAGACCGTTCTCGAGCGCACGTCCGCCTGGACGCTCAACGACATCGAGCTCGTGGGCTAGTCCGCCGAGCTGCGATCACCGCGCGTTCCGTTTGCGTGCACGTGGACATTGACGTGAACCGCGACGTGGACCTGGTCGATCATCGTTGACCGAACGCGGGCACTCGGACCTCGCGACCTGCTGCAAACCGGGTAGATGGGTGGCCCCGAACCGGGCACATGGGTGGCGCCCCGAACCGGGCACATCGGTCGTGCCTTGGCACGGCACGGGAGGGTGCCCATGCCGTCAAGGACCACGACCACGACGACGATGACGACGATGCGCGCCGTTGTGACCTCACTCCTCGGTCGCGTCGACGGCGGACTCCGCCTCGACGACCCGATGCGAGATCGTGCGGCGATCGATGCCGAGGATGCGCGCCGCGAGGCTCTTGTTCCCGTTCGACAGGGACAGGACCTTGCGGACGTAGCGCATCTTCATCTCGCCGAGCGTGATCAGCTCGTCGGGCGTGCCACCGGGAATCACGAACCGCGAGCGGTGCGAGAGGTGGAGCTTCTCCGGCAGGTCGTCGGCCGTGATCTGATCGAGCCGGCACAGCGCGACCGCGCGCTCCATGCAGTTCTCGAGCTCGCGTACGTTGCCCGGCCAGTCGTAGTCGAGCAGCATGCGCGCGGTCGGCGGCGTGATGCCGTTGACGGGCTTGCCGATGCGCCGGGCGGCCTTGCGCAGCATCATCTGGGCGAGCGGCAGGATGTCGTCGCGGCGCGCGCGCAGCGGCGGCACCGGAATCGCGACGACGTTGATGCGGTAGTAGAGGTCCTCGCGGAATGTCTTCGCCTCGACCGCGGCATCGAGCTCGCGGTGCGTCGCCGCGATCACGCGGCACTGCATCGGCACCTCTTCATCGCTGCCGACCGGGCGCACCTTGCGCTCCTGCAGCACGCGGAGCAGCTTCGCCTGCATGTCGATCGGCATGTCGCCGATCTCGTCGAGCAGGATCGTGCCGCGCCCCGCGCGCATGAACAGGCCGGCGCGGCCGCGGTTCGCGTCGGTGAACGCGCCGCGCACGTGACCGAACAGCTCGCTCTCGAGCAGCGGTGCCGGCATCGCGCCGCAGTTGATGGCGACGAACGGCTCTTCTCGCCGGTCCGACAGCTTGTGCACGGCGCGCGCGATGAGCTCCTTGCCGGAGCCGGACTCGCCGGTGACGAGCACCGTCGCGTCGCTCGCCGCGACTCGCTTCGCGAGCTCGAGCGTCTCGGCAATGGCGGCGCTCGTGCCCGCGACGCCCGCGAACGGATCCTCCGTCGTCGAGTTGCGCAGACGCAGGAGGTCGTGCGTCAGCTCGAGATGCTCGATCGCTCTTGCCACCGCGAGCTCGAGCGCCTGGATGCGCACCGGCTTCGTGATGTAGTCGTATGCACCGGCGCGTATCGCAGCGATCGCGACGTCCGTGCCGTAGCGGCCCGTCACGACGATCGGCAGTGTTTCGGGATACCGATCGCGCAGCTGCTGACACAACTCGATCCCGGACATCTCCGGCATCATCACGTCTGTGACCACGACGTCCGCGGCCTGACGTGAAAGCTGTTCGAGGCACGCCCGTCCTGAATTGACCGCACCGACCGCGTAGCCGTGTTGATGCAGGCATTCGGCGAGCAAACCAGCCGTGTTCGGCTCGTCGTCTACGATCAGGATTCTTCCTCGCATCGCAGACGTAGTGTTTGCGCGCGCGAAACGGATAGACAAGGTCATCGTTACGACGATTCGCGTCGTACGTAGAAGTCCCAACGCACTCGTCCTCGACTCCGTAGCTCGCGGTATTTCGATCAGGTGACGATCGTCATCGATCAGGGTGACGGTCGTCGCTCGGCTCTCGATCGCTGCCACAGTCGCGCGCACAACTGTTCGGCGCGTGTTCGTCCCTCCGACGATCCTGCCTTCGTTGCTTCCTCCTGCGCGGCGCGAGCTGCGAGTCGCGCGCTCGTCGCGCGTCCGTGTTGCTCGTGGTGCATCGCAAGCGCGATCAGCAGACGCCACACGGGTCCCGAGCCATCTGCTCGCGTGAGCCGTTGTACGCCCTCCTCGAGCTCGATCCGTGCGGCCTCGTGCTGATGATCGTCTTCGAGGCCGCGCGCGAGCTCGAGGTACGCGAACGCGATCGAATCCGCGCTCCCGCCGGCGATCGCGGTCGACAGTCTGCGCCGCAGCTCGAGGAGGAACGAGTGCTCCGCGGTCACCGGCTCGACCGTGACGTCGAGATCCATGTTCGCGGTCGTCGCATCCGTCGAGAAGATCGAGCACGTCGATACCGCGAGCGGGAGCGTCGATGCAGTTCCCGTATCCGACAGCGCATCGAGGCAGCGCGCGAGCGCCTTCGCATCCGGAAGCCGCGATCGCGGGTCGCGCGACAACAGGCGCTGGACGAGGTCATCGACCTCCTTCGGCACGACAACATCGGGACACGCCGAAGTCATCTTCATCGCCTCGGTCTCGAGCTTGCGGCGCATGATCGCCGCGCTGCTGCCGCCGCCGAATGGCGTCGTACCGGTGATGAGCTCGTAGAGCATCACGCCGACCGCGTAGACATCGGCTGCGAACGTCGGCAGCTCGCCGCGCACGACCTCGGGCGCGACGTACTCGGGCGTGCCCGTGACGAACCGCTCCGGCCGCTCCGGTCGCTCGTCGATGAAGCGCGCGATGCCGAAATCGATCACGCGCGGCAACGCGACGCCATCGCGCAACGTCTCGACGAGGATGTTGTCGCACTTGAGGTCGGCGTGGACGATGCCGTCGGCGTGCGCGTCCTCGAGACCCGACACGATCTGGCGAACGAGCACGAGTGCCGCCATGTACGGCAGCGAGCCAACTTCCTCGAGGAGCTGGCCGAGGCGAGGTCCCGCGACGTGCTCCATGACGAGATAGGGCATGCCGTGCTGGTCGCCGAAATCGAGGACGCGAACGATGTTGCGATGGTTGATGCGCGAGCCCGCGAGCGCCTCGTTGCGAAACCGGCGGCGGACCTGCGCGTCGTGCGCGAGCTCGGGCCGCGGCAGCTTCACGGCCACGGTGCGATCGAGCGAGCGCTGGACGGCCACATGGACGACCCCCATCCCGCCGATGCCGAGGATGTCACCGACGACGTAATTGCCGCCGATGACCTCGCCACACCTCGCGCGCGCTCTCGCGAGGCTCTCCTTCTCGTCCATGGATCAGAACCGAAGCACGGGACGTGCCCGCGCCTTCTTCACCTCTCGTGTCTCTCGGGGAGCTCGAAGTAGAACTGCGAGCCCACGCCGGGAAGGCTGTAGACGCCAATTCGGCCGCCGTGCGCCTCGACGATCCGTTTGCTCACGTAGAGTCCCAAGCCATTTCCGTCGTGCGCGTGTGCGCCCGAACCGCGACGATGCTCGTCGAAGATGTACTGCGCCTCGTCGCCGGGAACGCCGGGGCCAGAGTCCGTGACGGAGATGCGCGGCGCCGGTGACACTTCGAGGCGAATAACGACGCGCGTCGATCGCGGCGTGTACTTCAGTGCGTTCGACACGAGGTTCGCGACGACGCGTTCGATACGTAGCGCGTCGACCCTGACGACGACCGACTCGGGTGCATCGACGACGATGCGTCCGCGGTCGCGACTCGACGTCATGCGCGCGGCGACCGTCTCGACGAGCCCGCGCAGATCGGTCGGTATGCGATGCAGCTCGAGCGCACCGGCATCGAACGCGCAGGAATCGATCAGGTCCTGCACCATGCGATCGATGTAGTCGATGTTGAGCAGCATCCGCGTGATCGTTTCCATCATGTCGGAGTGCTCGCCGTCGTCGAGCTTGCGACGCAGCATGAGCGTCTCGAGGACGACGACCGACAGCGGGCTCTTGAGGTCGTGGACCACGTGGGCGAGCTCCGCATAGCTCAGGGCATGGGTGGAGTCGGTCACGACACCTCCTTCGCTGTGCGAAGATGGTCGCCACCATTCGACATGACCATGCGGACTGTTACGTAACCATTTTCGAGCGGCCCCCGGCGCTCACACCGCCGGGATCAGGAACGAGAACTGCGAGCCCTTGCCGGGCGCGCTCTCGACCTCGATGCGCCCACCATGCGCTTCGATGATCCGCTTGCTCACGTACAGGCCGAGCCCACTACCGGAGCGTCCCGCAGACGTCGAGGCCCGACGGTACGGCTCGAAGATGAACGCGAGCTCGCCGGGCGTCATGCCCGGGCCGCCGTCGGTGACGGTGACGCGAGCCATGCGGATGTCGCGCTGCAGCGACACGACGATCGCGGACGTCGAAGGCGAGTACTTGAGTGCGTTGTCGAGCAGATTGCCGATCACGCGCTCGATCCGAAGCTCGTCGCCGACCACGTAGACGTTCTCGTCGACATCGGCGAACACGCGGTGGCGGTCCGGCCACGGCACGATGCGATCGACGACCGCCTCGATCATCTGCCGTAGATCGAAGCGCGAGCGACGGAGGTTGAATTCCCCGTTCGCCAGCGTACACGCGTCCATCAGATCATAGATGAGGCGGTCCAGGAACATCACGTTCTGCGTGATGCGGTCGATCGACTTTGCCGTCTCGCGGCGATCGCCGCGCGCGATGCGCGAGTCGAGCAGCTCGGCCTCGATCGCGATCGATGCAAGAGGATTCTTCAGGTCATGGACGATCTGCGCGAGCTCGTCGTCCTGCAGCCGTGCGCTCGAATCCAGCTCCCGGATTGGCTCGTGTTCCCCCGTACCCATCGCGAACCGCACACCCTTCTTCTCACCCGTCACCCGTTCGGACTGAGCTTCCATAGCTCGCTACCCTCATCGATCCGAGTGTGCGCTTGCCATAGCGTGAACTACGTAATTCGGGGCGTTCATGCACAGTGCGACTGACCGCAATTCTCGATCGCTCGTTCACATGAGTGACGAGAAGACTTCACACTCGCTGCACGAAGCGTGTGATTCGCTACTGGCCCAGGCCGCCGTGACGAGCTGCGATCCGCTGCATCTCGGCGAGCGAGTGCGCGGAGAGCTTGTTCATGATGCGCTGGCGATGGGTCTCGACGGTTCGGCGCGCGATGAACAGGCGCACCGCGATCTCGTCGTTGGAGTGACCGCGAATGATCAGCTCGAACACTTCGCGCTCGCGCCTCGTGAGCCTCTCGAACGGGCGCGCGGGAGTTCCGGCGAGCTCCTGATCGATGCGAGTCGCCGACACGCTGGGCGGCAAGTAACGCGTGCCCTTCGCGGTCGATGCGATCGCCTCGATGATCTCTGCGACCGGCTGAGTCTTCAGCGCGTAGCCGCAAGCGCGGGCGCGAAGCATGTCTGCAATGAGACCCGGCTCGTCGATGGCCGACAAACCAAGAACTTTGCAGGAGGGCTGGATCTCGTAGAGCTCGGACGTCAGGCTGATACCGCTGACCGAAGGCATCAGGATATCGACGATGGCAACATCGATCTGAGTCGAGCGCGCCAGCTCCCGCGCCTCTTCGGCATTCCCCGCTTCACCGACGAGATCGAGATCCGCGCCGCGAGTCAGCGCGACCGCGAGCCCCTCACGAAACAACGGGTGATCGTCGACGAGGGCGACTCTCACCTTGTTGGTCGATGCCTCCACAACACTCGCCACGACGCTCACCATACTCCGTGCTTCGCATATTCCGAGACGAGATCAACCACACATTGCTTACAAAATGCAGTCACGGCAAAGCGCACGCTGGGGACTACGGAGCCCAGAGCGTGGATGGCTCAGTCCGCGACACCGCGCGACCGGTCGCGACGTCGGATTGTGGTGCGCGGTTCTCAGAACAATCGGCCTTGCGCTCCCGCAGAGCCACCACTTGGAGCCTTGCTCGGAGCTGCGAGACCGATGTGCTGGAAGCCCGCGGCGGTCGCAACGCGGCCGCGTGGCGTGCGTGCGATGAGGCCGACTTGGAGGAGGAATGGTTCGACGACCTCTTCGAGCGTGCCGCGCTCCTGCGAGAGCGATGCAGCGACCGCTTCGACGCCGACCGGACCACCGTCGAACCGCTCGCAGATCACGGTCAGGTACGCGCGGTCGAGCTCGTCGAGGCCCGCGTGATCGACGGCGAGCCGATCGAGTGACGACGCGGCGAGCTCGCCATCGATCGAGCCATCGTGCTCGACCGTCGCGAAGTCGCGCACGCGGCGCAGCAAACGGTTCGCGATGCGTGGCGTGCCGCGCGCACGTCGGGCGATTTCGGTCGCGCCATCGCTATCGATCGGAACGCCGATCAACGATGCCGAGCGCTTCACGATCGCCTTCATGTCTGCGAGCTCGTAGTAGCGGAGCTGCCAGTGAAAGCCGAATCGATCGAGCAGCGGTGCCGACAACAGACCCATTCGGGTGGTCGCGCCCAGCAGCGTGAACCGCGGCAGCTTCATCGTCACGGCCTTCGCGTGCGGACCGTCTCCGATGAACAGGTCGAACTGGAAGTCCTCCATCGCGGGATAGAGGTTCTCTTCAACGATCGGCGTGAGCCGATGGATCTCGTCGATGAACAGCACGTCGCGCTCCTCGAGCGCGGTGAGCAGCGACGCGAGCTTGCCCTTGTGATCGATCGCCGGGCCCGAGCTGACGTGCAGGTTCACGCCGAGCTCGTTCGCGAT
>JABFXX010000195.1 GCA_013368795.1 Kofleriaceae bacterium | reverse complement strand
TCCGAGCTCGCGACGCTCGAGTCCGAGCTGAAGGAGCTCGAGCGCTCGATCAAGGCGATCGGCGACATCCCGCGCACGCCGAGCGGCGGTCCGCGCGTCGCGTCGTACGGCGAGCCGCCGCCGCGCACGCCGCCCCGCAGCTCGATCGACGACGAGCTCGCGCGCCTCTAGCGCCAGGGCGGGGCAGGCGCCGCGCCGCGCCCCGGCGGGCCCGCGCCGAAGCCCGGCGGTACGACGGGCAAGACCGCGCCGAAGGGCGGCGGCCTCGACGACGAGCTGGCTGCGCTCAAGAAGAAGATGGCGCAGCAGCCGCCGAAGAAGAAGTGAAGGCAGCCCATCGGGCGCGACCTGATTTCGTTTGATTAGATGATTCACCTTGTCGTTAACTAATCGTCGGGTTAATCATCTGGCATGTCCATCGCCAGCAAACCCGCCCCCAAGGGGTGGCCCCGCATCTCGTCCTCGCTCGCGTACTCCGACGCCAACGCGGCCATCGAGTGGCTGTGCAAGGCCTTCGGCTTCGAGGTCCGCCTCAAGGTCGACGGCGACGGCGGCAAGGTCGTCCACTCCGAGCTCGTGCTCGGCGACGGCCTCATCATGGTCGGCGACAGCGACGTCGCCGGCAAAGATCGCGGCTGGTACCGGAGCCCGAAGACGGCCGGTGGCACGAACACGCAGTCGCTGTTCATGTACGTCGACGACGTCGAGGCGCACTGCGAGCGCGCGCGCAAGGCAGGCGCGACGATCGCGACCGAGCCCAAGACGACCGACTACGGCGACGGCTACTGGGTCGACCGCAGCTACGAGGCGATCGATCCCGAGGGCCATCACTGGTGGATCGCGCAGCGCCTCCAGAACAAGTGATCAGCGCGCGACGTGCTCGCGCAGCGACGTCAGAAGGCCGCCCCACCACCGCCCGATGTTGCCGACGAACACGTCCGGCGGCTCGCCGTGGCGAACCGGATGATCCGGGCGTAGCGCGGCGAACCCTCGGTGGACGAGCGAGACCTGCGTCTTGCCGCTCTCGGTAGGCGTGAACCGGACGTCGACGAACGTCACCTCGCCTTCCTTGAAGTTCGATGCGCGCCACTCGAACGCGAGGTGCGCGGGCGGGTCCCACGCGGTGATGCGTCCGGACTCGAACAGGCGCGGCCCGTTCTTCGTCTCGTACTGCTCGAACAGTCGGCCGCCGAGCTTGCACTCGAGGACGAGCGTGCCGGGCCGGCGTCCTGCGACGCGGTAGGCGACGCCGCGCCGCCACCACTGATCGATCTCCTCGGTGAACACCGAGAACGCCACCGCGGGCTCGACGTCGACCAGGACCATGACGGAGACCTGATCGCCGGTCATCGCTTCTTGGCCTTGGCCTCGGCGTGCGCCTTGAACGCGTCGAGCTGGACGGTCCAGAACCGCTCGACCTCGCCGAGCCAGGTGCGCAGCTGTGCGAACGGGGCGGGGCGGAGGCGATAGATGCGCTCGCGAGCATCGGCGTCATCGGCATCGTCGGTCGTCGTCTCGACGAGGCCGCTCGCGCGGAGCACGCGGAGGTGCCTGCTCATCGCCGGCCGGCTCGCGCCGAGCACGTCGGCGAGGTCGCTCGCGCGACGCGGTTCCTTGCGCAGGAGATCGACGACGCCGCGCCGGGTCGGATCGGCGAGCGCCGCGAACGTGCGATCGAGGTTTGCCGTCACTTGGTCTGCAACCGCTGCATGAACCACCAGTGATGACCCTCGAGATCGATCGCCTCGTAGCTGCGATCGACCCAGTAGCCGTCGCCGTAGTCGGTCGTCTTCGGCTCGCTGACGATCGTCGCGCCGGCCTTGCGGGCGCGCTCGCAGTGAGCATCGACGTCGTCGACGTACGCACAGACCGCCTGCGAGCAGCCGCCGAGCAGCTTCGGGCTCTTGAGCCAGTCCTGACCGCGGCCATCGCGGTCGCTGATCGAGACAAGGCCCCCGCCGAGCACGAGCTCGGAGTAGGCGATCTTGCCGTTGTCACCCTCGACCTTGAGTCGGACCTCGAACCCGAACGCCTTGCACAGCCAGTCGATGTGCGCGGCCGCATTCGTGGTCGCGAGCGTGCAGGAGTGCGATGGGTAGCCCTTGGGCGGCGGGCTGCTTGCAACCGACATGACTCATGATTAACTCGCGATTTAATTAACAGCAAGGTGAAGTATCTCGGCCACGGGAGTGCGACCGGTCGCTCACCGAGCGGGTAAACTCGCAGTCATGGGCGCCGCTACCTCACCGTCCGCGATTGCCGCAGGCACGATCACGAGCATCAATCCCGCGACCGGTCAGCCGATCGGCGAGGTGCCCGACATGGGCGCCGACGAGGTTCGCGCCGCCGTCGCTGCGGCCCGCACCGCGCAGAAGGACTGGGCGCGCCTGCCGCTCGAGACGCGCTGCCGCCGGATCGCGCGGTTCGCCGAGGTCCTGATGTCGCGCGCCGAGGAGGTCATCGACCTGCTCGTCCGCGAAGGCGGCAAGACCCGCATGGAGGCGCTCGGCATGGAGGTCGTCGTCGTCGCCGACCTCGTGCGCTACTTCGCGAAGCACGCGCCCGAGATGCTCGCGCCCGAGCCGGTGCCGCTGCACCTGATGAAGCATCGCGCGAGCTATCTCCACTTCGTGCCGCGCGGCGTCGTCGGTGTGATCGCGCCGTGGAACTTCCCGTTCTCGATCCCGATCGGCGAGACGATGATGTCGTTCATCGCCGGCAACGGCGTCGTGCTGAAGCCGTCGGAAGTGACGCCGCTGATCGCGCTCAAGGCGAAGGAGCTCTTCGTCGCCGCCGACCTGCCGCCCGATCTGTTCCAGGTCGTCACCGGCCGCGGCGGAACCGGCGCCGCGCTGATCGATGCCGGGATCAACTACTGCGTGTTCACCGGCTCGGTCGCGACCGGCAAGAAGGTCGCCGCCGCGTGCGGCGAGCGCCTGATCCCGTGCACGCTCGAGCTCGGCGGCAAGGCGCCGGCGGTCGTGTGCGGCGACGCCGATATCGATCGCGCCGCCCAGGCGATCACGTGGGGCGGCTTCGCGAACTCCGGCCAGGTCTGCGCGTCGGTCGAGCGCGTCTACGCCGTCGAGTCGATCCACGACTCGCTCGTCGAGAAGATCACGAAGCAGGCGCGCGAGCTGCGCCAGGGCGACGCGGGCGCGCAAGATGTCGACGTCGGCGCGATGGCGTGGGACCGCCAGGTCGACAACGTCGAGACGCTCGTCGACGCAGCGATCGCCTCGGGCGCGACCGTCGCCGCGGGCGGCAAGCGGAGGGCAGGCGCCGGCATGTTCTTCGAGCCGACCGTGCTCGTGAACTGCACGCAGGACATGGACGTCATGCGCAAGGAGATCTTCGGCCCGGTGATCCCGATCATGAAGGTGCAGAACGAGGAGGAGGCGGTCCGCCTCGCCAACGACTCGCACCTCGGCCTCCTCGCGTACGTGTTCACGCGCGATCGCGAGCGCGGCAAGCGCCTCGCCGAGCGCATCGAGGCCGGCACCGTGATGATCAACGACGTGCTCAACACGTACGCGTGTCCCGAGACGCCGTGGGGTGGCGTGAAGCACAGCGGCATCGGCCGCACGCACTCGCTGCTCGGCCTGCGCGACCTCTGCGACACGCGCCACGTCAACCACGACCGCGTCGCGCTCGGCCGCGAGGTCTGGTGGTACCCGTACAAGGAGGGCACGTTCCGCGCGCTCCTCCGCGGCGCGCGCCTTCTGTTCGGCAAGCGTCCCTGGTCGCGCTAGCTGGTCGGGATCGACTTCCAGGGCAGGGCAGGGTGGAGCGACAGCGTCGCGCGTCTCACTTCGCGCGGCCGTAGCGATCTTCGAGCCGCACGACGTCGTCGAGCTCCGTCGTGCTGACCTCGAGCACGTCGGTGTCCTCGACCGCGATCATGCGATGGCGCAGGAGCGGCGTGACGTGGAACGGCTCGCGCGGCCCGAGCTCGATCGTCTTCGGCGCTTCACCTTCGGCGAAGTGCTCGAAGCGCAGCCGCCCGGTCAGCACCATGATCGTCTCGTCCTTGAGGCGGTGGTACTGGAGCGACAAGGCTTCGCCAGCCTTGATATGGAGAATCTTGCCGACGTAGCGGTCGGTCTTTGCCCAGATGAGCTCGTGGCCCCAGGGCTTCTCTACGCGTTGTGACATCTATTTCTTGGGAGCGGTCGCGGGCGTCGCCTTCGTGTCGGGCGTGATGTTGCCCGTCGCGGTCGGATCCTGCGTCGTCGGCATCTCGACCTTCGGCGTCGCGCCCGGAATCTCCTCGCGGCGATCGACCTTTCCGTCGAAGTCGTCGTCGTAGAGGATCGCGATCAGGATCTGCTCCTTGTACTGCTCCCACTGATCCGGCTGGTTGTCGCCGTTGCGGTCGCGGCGGACGCTCTGGAGCACGCCCGCGGAGTCGTAGATCTCCTTGATGTCGAACTTGCCGTCGAAGTCAGTGTCGCGCTCGACCTCGGCGACCTTGCCCGTCTTCGTGTCGAACACGGCCGACATGTCGAACTTGCCGTCGTAGTCGAAGTCCGCCTTCTCGGAGAGCGCGTTGCCCTTGCGGTTGTAGGAGACGACCCAGTCCTTGCGGCCGTCGTGATCGAAGTCGACCTGCTTGCAGGTCATGAACTCGATCTTGGTGCCGCCCTCGTCCTCGGTCTTGTAGAGCCGCCAGACGTCGGGCTTGTTGTCCTTGTTGAGGTCGTAGGTGACGACGTTCTTGCCCGCGGTCTCGCACAGCGTCGGGTCGACCTTCGGAACTTCCATCCCGACCTGGTTTTTCGGAGTCGTGTCCTCCTTCTTTCCCTTGCAGGCACCGAGTGACGCCGCCGCCACGATCACCACGACTTTCGAGAGCTTCGCCATCACTTCGGGAAGCCTAATAGGACGGCTCCCGACCCGCAAGCATTGACCATGTGCATATGGTCACGTAGGGTCACGCACTTGGCACGCAAGAAACTCTCGACGACCGTGTACATCACGCCCGAGCAGGATGCGCGCCTGAAGGCCCTCACGCAGCGTACGAAGGTGCCAACCGCCGAGTACATCCGACAGGGCATCGATCTCGTACTCGAGAAGTACCGCGATCAACTTCCTGGGCAGGTAGACCTCCACCTCGGGTCACGCTAACAACCCGCCTGGCCTGCAGATGTCCTTCCCTCCCGAGCGGATTCGCAACTTCTCGATCATCGCGCACATCGATCACGGCAAGACCACGCTTGCGGATCGAATCCTCGAGGAGTGCGGTGCTGTCACCGCGCGCGAGGCGCAAGCACAGATGCTCGATTCCATGGACCTCGAGCGCGAGCGTGGCATCACGATCAAGGCGCAGTCCGTCCAGCTGCACTACAAGGCGAAGGACGGGCAGGTCTACCAGTTCCACCTGATCGACACGCCGGGACACGTCGACTTCCACTACGAAGTCAGCCGGTCGCTCGCCGCGTGCGAGGGCGCGCTGCTCGTCGTCGACGCCGCGCAAGGCGTCGAGGCGCAGACGCTCGCGAACGTCTACGTCGCGCTCGACAACAACCTCGAGATCGTCCCGGTCCTCAACAAGATCGATCTCCCGGTCGCGCGTCCCGACGAGATCAAGCAGCAGATCGAGGACACGATCGGTCTCGACGCGAGCCAGGCATGCCTCGTCTCGGCGAAGACCGGCGTCGGCGTGCACGACATGCTCGAGGCCGTCGTCGAGCGGATCCCGCCGCCGAAGGCCGATCGCGAGGCGCCGCTCTCGGCGCTCATCTTCGACAGCTGGTACGACACGTTCCGCGGCGTCGTCGTGCTCGTCCGCGTGATGAGCGGCAAGATCACCAAGGGCACCAAGCTCCGGTTCTGGGCGACCGAGCAGACCTACGAGTGCACGATGCTCGCGGTCCGCAGGCCGGCGCCGTTCGAGATCGATTCGCTCGAGGCGGGGCAGGTCGGCATCATCGCCGCGTCGATCAAGGACATCGCGCACGCGCGAGTCGGCGACACGATCACCGACGCCGATCGCCCGATCGACGCGCCGCTGCCCGGCTTCAAGACCGTCAAGCCGATGGTGTTCGCCGGTATCTTCCCCGTCGACGCCGCCGACTATCAGGATCTCAAGGACGCGCTCGGCAAGCTCGTGCTGAACGACGCGTCGGTCACGTACGAGCCCGAGACGTCGTCGGCGCTCGGCTTTGGCTTCCGCACCGGCTTCCTCGGCCTCCTCCACATGGAGATCATCCAGGAGCGGCTCGAGCGCGAGTTCAACCTGAACCTCATCACGACGGCGCCGAGCGTGCGCTACCGCGTGAAGATGAACGGCGGCGAGATCGTCGAGCTCGACAATCCCTCGAAGGTGCCCGACCAGGGCAAGTACGAGGCGATCGAGGAGCCGATCATCAACGCGACGGTTCACCTGCCGGCGGAGTACGTCGGTCCGATCATGCAGCTCTGCCAGGAGCGCCGCGGCGTCCAGCAGGGTCTGCATTACGACCCGGGAGGGCGCGTCCGCGTCGTCTACGAGATGCCACTGGCAGAGGTCGTGTTCGGGTTCTACGATCGGCTGAAGACGATGTCGCGCGGCTACGCATCCCTCGATTACGAGCCGGCCGGCTATCGCGAAGCAGACCTGATCCGCCTCGACGTCCTCGTCAACGGCGAGCGCGTCGACGCACTGTCGATCATCTCGCACCGCGACAGCGCGTATCACCGCGGCGTCGAGCTGTGCACGAAGATGAAGGACGTCGTGCCCCGTCAGATGTTCGATGTCGCGATCCAGGCGGCGATCGGCAGCCGCGTGATCGCACGTACGACCGTCAAGGCCGCGCGCAAGGACGTCACTGCAAAGTGCTACGGCGGCGACATCACGCGTAAGAAGAAGCTCCTCGAGAAGCAGAAAGAGGGCAAGAAGCGCATGAAGGCGGTAGGCTCCGTGGAGCTTCCGCAGGAAGCGTTTCTCACGATCCTCAAGGTCGACTGAACTTCCAGATGCGCTCCGCCAGCCTCGATCGCCGCATTCGCAAGGAAGCCGCCATCCTGGTTCGCGATGCGCGCGCCGCGCTCTCGCTGAAGAAGGGCCTGCGCGGCAAGCACGGCGACCTCGAGGCCGTGACCAGCGAGGTCGAGAAGGGCCTCGCCAACAAGGACATGACGACCGTGCGGCGCCAGCTGCCGGTCCTCGACGCGCTCGTCGACGAGCTCGTCAAGCGCCCGCCCAAGTCGACGACGCGCGACTACGTCGAGTCGATCGGTGCGGCGATCCTCATCGCGCTCGCGCTCCGCGCGTTCGTGATCGAGGCGTTCAAGATCCCGTCGAGCTCGATGTATCCGACGCTCGAGATCGGCGACCACATCTTCGTCAACAAGTTCATCTACGGCGTGCGCATCCCGTGGACGCGGACGAAGCTGTTCGAGCTGCGCGGCCCGCACCGCGGCGAGGTGATCGTCTTCATCTATCCGTGCGACCCGGAGCGCGACTACATCAAGCGCGTGATCGCGCTCGCCGGCGATACCGTCGAGGTTCGCTGCAACGTCGTCTACGTGAACGGCAAGGCCGTGCCGAGCCGCCTGGTCGAAGGCGAGACCTGCAAGTACAAGGACTACGACGAGCGCGACGACCGCTGGTTCACGCGCCAGTGCAGCCGCTATCGCGAGACCGTCGACGGCGACGAGTACGACACCTATCACGACTTCGAGCGGCCGGCGCGCGATGCGAGGGCCGCGCGCGGCGAGCCGCAGGGTGACTCGCGCGACTTCCCGACGCCCGGCCAGCTGACACCGCCGTCGTGCGTCAACTCCGACGACACGGCGAGGACGCAGCCTGTCCCGCAGGTGAAGGGCATCGTCACCGTGACGAAGCCCGAGGCCGTCGCGGGCGCGTGCGAGCAGCAGATGACCTACAAGGTGCCGCCGGGGCACGTGTTCGTGATGGGCGACAACCGCAACAACTCGAACGACTCGCGCGTGTGGGGCTCGGTGCCGATCGAGAACATCAAGGGCAAGGCGCTGTTCATCTGGCTCTCGTACGAGAAGTGGTGGCCCCTCAACGGCATCCGCTGGGACCGTATCGGCGACTTCGTGCAGTAGACGACGATGCGCTCCGCGAGCCTCGATCGCCGCATTCGCAAGGAGGCCACCCTCCTGGTTCGCGATGCGCGCACCGCGCTGTCGCTGAAGAAGGATCTGCGCAAGAAGAGCGAGCTCGAGGCCGCGACGTCCGCCGTCGAGAAGGCGCTCGCCGCCCAGGACATGACGGCCGTCCGGCGCCAGCTGCCGGTCCTCGACCTGCTCGTCGACGAGCTCGTCAAGCGCCCGCCGAAGTCGTCGACGCGAGCCAACATCGAGTCGATCGCCGGCGCGGTCCTCATCGCGCTCACGCTGCGCGCGTTCGTCGTCGAGGCATTCAAGATCCCGTCGAGCTCGATGTATCCGACCGTCGAGATCAACGACCACATCTTCGTCAACAAGTTCATCTACGGGCTCCGCATCCCGTGGACGAACACGAAGCTGCTGGAGCGTGCGCCCGATCGCGGTGACGTGATCGTCTTCATCTATCCGTGCGCGCCCGAGCGCGACTACATCAAGCGCGTGATCGCGCTCGCCGGCGACACGGTCGAGGTGCGCTGCAACGTCGTCTACGTGAACGGCAAGGCGCTGCCGGCTCGGCTCGTCGAGGGCGCGACGTGCTCGTATCGCGCCCGCGACGACGAGTCGGAGCCGTGGGAGACGCGCACGTGCAGCCGCTACCGCGAGACCGTGTTCGGCGTCGAGCACGACACGTACCACGACAGCGGTCGACCGGCGCGCGACGCGAGGGCAGCGCAGGGCGATGCGCGCGGCGACGTGCACGACTTCCCCGAGGTCGACGCGCCCGAGGTGCCGTCGTGTGCTCGGTCGAGCGACGCGGCGCGCGCTTCGAGCATCGCGCAGGTGATGGGAACGATCACGGAGCGAAAGGCCGGCGCCGGCGCGTGCGAGCCGCAGCTCGACTACACGGTGCCGCCGGGCCACGTGTTCGTGATGGGCGACAACCGCAATAACTCGAGCGACTCACGCGTGTGGGGCTCGGTGCCGATCGAGAACATCAAGGGCAAGGCCCTGTTCACGTGGCTCTCGTACGAGCACTGGGGCCTCTTCGACTGGAGCGGGATGCACTGGAGTCGAATCGGCAACTTCGTGCGGTAGCTACTGCTTCTTCTGCGGCAGCGCGAGCTTGGCGAACGCGGTCTTGAGCGCTTCGTCGATCGCGGTCTGCGCCGCCGAGTCCCACGTGAACTCGCGATCCTTGTCGCGGACCTTCATGCCGACTTCCTGCTTCACGGTCGCCGCACCGTCGCCGGTGAAGCCCATGGTGCGGCCCGGAATCGTCTCGCCGAGCACGTGGATGCCGACCTGGACCACGAGGCGCTGCGCGTTCTTCTTGTCCTCGAGCGGGACGAGCTCCTCGCTCGCGCTCGTGATCTCGACGGTGACGAGATAGGCGCCGGAGACGCCCTTCTTCGTGAGGAACTTGCGGTAGGCGGCGGGGTTCGCGTTCGGATCGGGCGCACCCTCGAGGTCGCCGACCAGCTGCGGGTGATCGGCGAGCGCCTTCTTGAACACGGCCTCGACGCGCGGCTGGGCGATCTTGCCGTCGGCCTCCTTGACCTCCGGCTTGATGAGCACCTTGGTGAGCTCGAAGTGGTACTTCTTCTTCGGGGCGGCGTCGGCGCGCGGCGCGAACAGGAGGACGGCCGCCACGAGCACCAGAAAGCTCTTCATCGGGCGCATCATGCCTCAAGTGACGGTGCGTGCTAGCTTTCATTCATGGTGAGGCCGCGCTGGCACGATGCGCTGATCGTGTCTGCGATCGTGGCGCTCCTCGCCGTCGGCGTCTGGGCGCTCTGGTGGGACGATGTGCGGGGCCTTCTGCATCTGGGCCCGGACCGGGGGACCGAGGGCGGTTCTGCCGTCGAACGGCCGGTCACGGTAATTCCGCAGACCTGATGTGCCCGCGAACTTGACCGTGGTTCCCGAGGCTTAGTACCGTTTCGGTTCGGGAGGGGAGAGCCGATTTTCTGGCCCTCCTACCCAGGAGCCCTCAGGAGCAAATGTTCACCATCATCATCCAGGAAAAAGGCGGCGAACAGCGCCGCATGGTGTTCAACAAGCCCGAGGTCACCATCGGCCGCGTACAAGGCAACGACATCGTGCTCCCCAAGGGGAACGTGTCGAAGCGTCACGCGCGCATCGTGCTCAAGGACGGCAAGTTCATCATCGTCGACCTGAAGAGCACGAACGGCACGTACGTCAACGGCCGCAAGATCACGAGCCCGCTCGTCGTCAAAGACTCGGACAAGATCTACATCGGCGACTTCATCGTCGGTGTCGACGAGGCTGCGAACGCTGAAGGCGATGGACCATCGGAGACGACGACGTCGCCGCCGGGTGCGGATCGTCTCGGTGGTGCGCCGCCGGATCCGCGTCCGCCGCGCCCGACCGAGGCCGCGCCGCAGCCGATGCCCGTGCCGATGGGCATGGGCGGCATGAGCAATGGCGGCATGGATCGCAGCGGCGGCATGAACCCGATGGATCGCAGCGGCGGCATGAGCGCCATGGATCGCAGCGGTGGCATGAGCGCGATGGATCGCAGCGGCGGAATGGCAGCGCCCGAGCCGCCTGCTCCGGCACCTGCGCCCGCACCGATGGCGCCGCCGCGCGGTCCCGCCGGTGGACCGCCGCGTCCGCCTGGTGGGCCGAGCCGCGATCTCGGTTCTCCGCCAGGACCGGGTCGCGACATGCCGCCGGTCGCGCCGCCGCCGGCCGATCTGCGCAACCGTCCCGCGGGCCCGCGCCCGGGC
>JABFXX010000353.1 GCA_013368795.1 Kofleriaceae bacterium | reverse complement strand
GAATGCCGCCACTCCGTCGACGACGGCTGCGGATACGGCGACCGCCGCACCGGCGAACACGGCCGCTGCTGCGAATACCGCTGCACCGGCGAACGCGGCCGCTGCTGCGAATACCGCGGCTGCACCGGCGAACACGGCGACCGCTGCGAACACGGCCGCTGCGAATACGGCTGCTGCGAGCACGCCAGCCGTCGCACCGAAGAGCGCGATCCGCGCGCTGATGAAGCCGTCGGCGGAGGTCGCCGCGATCAAGATCGAGCTCGAGCCGAACTGGGATCGCGACCTCGGCGAAGCGGGCACGTTCTCGCTCGTCGTGAAGGTGCCCAACACCGAGGACACGCGCGTGTTCTCGTTCCACTACGGCTACGAAGACGACGCAGCGCCGGTCGAATGCGATCAGTACAGGAAGTACCTCGAGGACAAGAAGGTGATGACGGTGACGCTCAACCGTCAGCGCGGCGCCGCTTGCTACATCGAAGGCAACGAGGGCAGCGCGGGCATGACGTTCCGCTATCTCGTGACGTACGGCGGCAAGCACCTGCTCTGTCGCGGCTCGCTGTACAAGGACGGTGCGTCGTCGGCGCTCGGCGATCTGCGCGACAAGGTCCTCATGCAAGCCAAGAAGATCTGCGAGACGTTGTCGTTGTAGCGACGGACCCACCGGGTATAGTGCCCGCCGGGTCCGCATGTCCTATCTCGTCCTTGCTCGCAAGTATCGGCCTGCGACGTTCTCCGAGGTCGTCGGCCAGGAGCACGTGACGCGCACGCTTGGCAACGCGTTCGCGACCGGACGAGTGCACCACGCGTTTCTGTTCTGCGGCCCTCGCGGCTGCGGCAAGACGACGGTCGCGCGCATCGTCGGCAAGGCGCTCAACTGCCAGAACCTGCAGCCCGGCCCGTCGGGCGCGACGCTCGAGCCATGCGGCGAGTGCGACGCGTGCAAGAGCATCGGCGCCGGCAGCGCGGTCGACTACCAGGAGATGGACGGCGCGAGCAATCGCGGTATCGACGCGATCCGCGAGCTCACCGAGGCGGTGCGGTATCAGCCCGCGGTCCTGAAGAAGAAGGTCTACGTCATCGACGAAGTCCACATGCTCACGACCGAGGCGTTCAACGCGCTCCTCAAGACGCTCGAGGAGCCGCCTCCGCACGTGACGTTCGTTCTCGCGACGACCGAGCCGCACAAGCTGCCGAACACGATCCTGTCGCGCTGCCAGCGCTACGACTTCAAGCTCGTGCCGGCGTCGCGGCTCGCGCAGCACCTGTCGAACATCTTCAAGAACGAGAATTTGAAGATCGAGTCCGGCGCGATCAGCCTCGTCGTGCGCGAGTCCGGCGGCAGCGTGCGCGACGCGCTGTCGCTGTGCGACCAGATCATCTCGTACGTCGGCGACGCGTCGATCACGGAGGCGCACGTCGCCGAGGTCCTCGGTGTTGCCGATCGCTCGCTGACGCGGACGCTCGTGCGCTCGCTCGCGACCGGCGATGCCGGCGTCGCACTCGGCGCGGTCGAGTCGGCGATCGAGCGCGGCGTCGACGAGGTCCAGCTCGCGCGCGCGATCGTGCGCTACTTGCGTGACCTTGCCGTGCTGCAGGTCGCGCCGAACAAGCTCGAGCTCGTCGACGCTTCGGATGAAGAGCGCGCGGAGCTCGTCGCGGAAGCCTCGCAGATCGATCGCTCGCGCGTGCAGCAGATGTTCGATCGCATGCTGCGGTGCTGCGACGAGCTCGGCAAGACGCTCCAGCCGCGGCTCGTGCTCGACTGCGCGCTGATCGATGTCGCGACGATCGAGCCGCTCGTGCCGCTCGGCGATCTGATCGACCGGCTCGGCGACATCGAAGCGAGGATCGCGGGTAAGGGCGGCACACGGCCGGCGCCGTCGACGGGCGGTGGTGGTGGTGGACGGCCCGTGCAGCGTGCGAGCGCTCCTGCGCCCGCGCCGGCGAAGCCCGCACCGACCACGCCGCCAGCGAGGACGGCTCCGCAACCGAGCGCGGCGCCCGCCACGTCTGCGCCACCAGCGCCCGCCGCCGCGGCGCCCACCGTGCTGAGCTCGCCTGCGCCGGTCGTCGAGACGAAGTCCGCGCCGGTGTCGATGCAGCCGAGCGGCCCGGTGCCGAAGGTCGAGAGCGTCGCGAGCGGCAGTGGACCGCAGGCGATTCCCGTCCCCTCCAACCAGGCCGAGGCGCTGACCGCGTGGGCGAGGGTCATCGATTACCTCGAGGAGCAGCGCAAGATCTCGCTGCGCGGCTACTTCGAGTTCGCGCGCGTGCTCAAGTGGAACGCGTCGGAGATCGAGCTCGGCTTTGCGTCCGATGCCGACGACGCGCGGTGGGCCGGCGAGAACGCGAGCGAGCCGACGAGTATCAACGATATCAAGGCCGTCCTTGCGGATCTGGGCCACAAGGTCAAGGTGTCAGTACGGATGCTCGACGCCTCGGAAACCAAGGACTCCGGACCGCGCTCGATCGTCGAGTCGACGCGAGAGAACAAGTTCGCCGAGCGGAACAAGCGCGAGAAAGAAGCGCGCGAGCACCCGATGACGAAGCACGTCCTGCAAACGTTCGGAGCCTCGATCAAGGAGATCAAGACCGATGTCTAACGGAAAAATGCCCGACCTCAACGCGCTGATGAAGCAGGCGCAAAAGCTCCAGGCCGACGTCAACAAGGTGCAGGAAGAGCTCGCTGCGATGCAGTGCGAAGGCGCCGCCGGCGGTGGCCTCGTCACCGCGACCGTCAACGGTCAGTTCGAGGTCGTCCGCGTGAAGATCGACAAGTCGGTCGTCGATCCGAACGACGTCGGCATGCTCGAGGATCTCGTCACCGCCGCCGTGAACGCGGCCGCGACGAAGGTTCGCGAGGTCAGCAAGGAGAAGATGAGCTCGGTGATGGGCGGAATGGGCGGCTTGCCGGGGATGCCGGGTCTGTTCTAGATGGCCGCCGATCCGATCCGCCGGCTCGTTCAGGAGCTGTCCCGGCTGCCCGGTATCGGCGAGAAAACGGCGACGCGGCTCGCGTTCCACCTCGTCCGCGGCAATCGCCAGCAGGTCCGCGATCTCGCGCAGGCCTTGCTCGATGTCACCGACAAGATTCGGCTTTGCTCGGTCTGCATGAACATGACCGAGCAGGATCCGTGCGTGCTCTGCAGCGACCCGCGCCGCGAGGGCGACACGATCTGCGTGGTCGCGACGCCATCGGACCTGATCGCGATCGATCGAGGCGGCCACTTCCGCGGCCGCTACCACGTGCTCCACGGCCTGCTCTCGCCGCTCGAGGGCATCGGCCCCGATGACATCCGCGTTGCGGAGCTGGTTCGCCGGCTCGGCCCGTCGTCAGATCCTGCGGTGCCCGCGGTCCGCGAGGTCATCATCGCGACCAGCCCCAGCGTCGACGGTGAAGCGACCGCGATGTACGTCGCGCGCGTGATCAAGCCGCTCGGGATCAAAGTCTCTCGTATCGCGACCGGCCTGCCGGTCGGCGGCGAGCTCGAATACAGCGACCAGGCCACGATCGCGCGCGCGCTCGCCGGCCGGGCGACCATGTAGGCCCGCTTTCGTCTGCGGCTCCGCTCTGGCCGGCGAATGATCGGCCGTAGAGTTGAACGAAATCGGGGGGGTTGGTACCGTGACTCGACGGCGTAAGCCCTCGTTTCGAAGGGCTACACGCGCAGAGGAGCCAGAGGCCGCGATGATCCAACAGCTCGTCATGTACGAGGAGGAACTGGCGCAGATCAATCACATCTGCGAGGTCCTCCATCGAGACGCCAACGCCAGGGCGGTGCTCGTCATCGACAAGAACGGTCAAGCGTTCGCGTCGGCGGGTGAGGTCGAGCAGCTCGACGTCACGTCGCTGTCCTCGCTGACCGCCGGCAACGTCGCCGCGACCGGTGCGATTGCCTCGCTGCTCGCCGAGAAGGAGTTCGCCGGCCAGTTCCACGAGGGCGAGAAGACGAACGTCCACATCTCGATCGTCGCGCAGCGCGTGATCCTCGTGGTCCTGTTCGACGAGCGCAGCTCGCTCGGCCTCGTTCGCCTCCGCGTTCGCAAGGCGACGAACGAGCTCGTGAATGTCCTCGACGTGCTCACCAAGAAGAGCGCGTCGGGTACGCAGCCGTCGGTCTTCTCGGAGATCACCGACGACGATATCGACAACTTGTTCAACGATTAGGCGCGCGGGGCTATGAGCTTCATCAACTACAGTTCGCGCGAGATCAACTGCAAGATCGTCTACTACGGTCCAGGTTTGTGCGGAAAGACCACGAACCTGCAGTACATCTACAACAAGACCAACCCTGAAGCGAAAGGCAAGATGATCTCGCTCGCGACCGAGACCGAGCGCACCTTGTTCTTCGACTTCCTCCCGCTCTCGCTCGGCGAGATCCGCGGGTTCAAGACCCGCTTTCACCTCTACACGGTGCCGGGCCAGGTCTTCTACGACGCGAGTCGCAAGCTGATCCTGAAGGGCGTCGACGGCGTCGTGTACGTCGGCGATTCGCAGATGGAGCGCATGGAGGCGAACATCGAGTCGCTCGAGAACCTGCGCTCGAACCTGCAGGAGCAGGGCTACGATCTCGACAAGCTCCCCTACGTTGTCCAGTACAACAAGCGCGACCTGCCGAACGCGATCCCGATGGCCGAGCTCGAAGAGGCGCTGAACCCGACGAAGGTTCCGAGCTTCGAGGCAGTGGCACCGAAGGGCGTTGGTGTGTTCGATACGCTGAAGGCAGTCGCGAAGCTCGTGCTCACCGAGCTACGCAAAGGCGGATAAATGCAAACGAGCGTCGACCGGCCGCGATTTCGTCAGGACCTAGTCGCCGAACCGATCGAAGACGGCGGCGCCAAGTTCATCGACGTCATGGATCCGGACAGCGGCACGCTGTTCCGGTTCTTCGAGGTCGAGTACTCGCTCGCCTGCGCGATGGACGGCCAGCGCGACGTCGCTGGCATCGTGAGGTGGGCCGAGGAAGAGCTCGGGCTCAAGGCGAACCCGAACGAGATCCGTACGGTCATCGCGACGCTCGGCGACCTCGGTTACCTCGACAGCGGAGCGGCCGCCGCGGCTGCTGCCGCCACTCCGACGGAGCGTCCGGCTGCCTCTGTCACGAAGCCCGCGCCGACGAAGCCCGCCGCGATCGAGGACGATTTCGTCAAGCCGGGCGTCGTCGCCGCGAAGCCCGCGGCCGCCGCGATGCCCGCCGCCGACGTCGAGCTCGGCCACGCCGGCACCGCGCGTGCGGGCAAGGCTGACGAACTGCCCCGCGCGCCCGAGCTCGAGCTCGGTGCACCGGGCACGACGGCTCCCGCCGCGCGTGCGCCCGCCGCGAAGACCGAGGACTTCGGTCTCGGTGCGTCGGGTGCGGGCAAGCCGCAGGTCTCCGACGTGTCGATCGATCTCGCCGACCACACTGGCATCGGTCTCGACGACGTCAAGGAAGCCGTTCGCGCATCGCAGGTCATGAAGGCCGTCGAGGTGCCGCCGGAGCTCGCCGCCGAGCTCGAGCCGACGCAGAAGAAGAAGGTCGAGCCCGCGCCCGAGCCGAAGGTCGAGGCGAAGCCCGAGCCCAAGCCGGAGCCGAAGGTCGAGGCCAAGGCCGAGCCCAAGCCGGAGCCCAAGGTCGAGGCGAAGCCCGAGCCGAAGGTCGAGGCGAAGCCCGAGCCGAAGAAGCCGGTCGAGGAGAAGAAGCCCGAGCCGCGCGTCGAGGCAAAGAAGCCCGTCGTCGAGGAGAAGAAGCCCGCGCCTCCGGCGCCCGAGAAGAAGGGCACGAGCCCGGTGCTCATCGCGCTGCTCGTGCTCGCGATCCTCGGAGCGGGCGGCTTCGTCGTCTACAAGTACGTGCTCGCGAAGAAGTCCGAGCCGGAGAAGACGAGCGTCCAGGAGACGCCGCCCGCGCCTCCGCCGCCCGCACCCGAGCCGCCGCCGGTCGAGACGGCCAAGCTCGCCGTCGAGCAGCCTGCACCCGAGGAGATCAAGCCGACCGGTGCCGGTCAGATCGCGGTGCTCGTTCCGAACGACACCGAAGTGAAGATGGGCGATCCGATCGCCAAGCTCGTCGGCTTCAAGTCGCTCGAGGCGGACGTCGCCACCGTCGAAAAGACCGTCGCGAAGGCGAAGGCCGACACGGCCTCGCTCGAGAAGGAGAAGGCCGCTGCGGTGGCCGCCGGTAACAAGGCGGGCCAGACGTCGGCCGAGAAGCGCCTCGAGTCGGCGACGAAGACGCTGACCGATGCCGAGGCCAAGCTCGGCACGAAGAAGGCAGCGCTCGACAAGTTCCTCATCAAGGCGCCGGCCGCCGGCAAGGTCACCGCGGTCGCGAAGGTGAACGCGAAGATCACGCCGACCGACGTCGTCGCGACGCTGACGCGCGATCCGTTCCTCGTCGCGACGTTCAAGAAGGCCGACGGTGCCACGCAGGACGGTCACGTTCGCCTCGCCATCAAGGGCAGCGAGCAGCAGGTCGTGTGCACGGTCGCGCAGGCTGCGCCCGAGGGCACCAAGATCGCGTGCCCGAAGGATGCGGCGCCGGAAGGCACCGAGGTCACGTACGTCGGCGTCGATTCGGCCTCGGCGACGCCGCCTCCGCCGGCCGATCCGATCGAGACGCACGATACCGGCTCTGCCGCGGGCAGCGCCGAGACTGGCAGCGCCGGTAGCGCGACGCCGGAAGCGACGGGCGACGAGGGCAGCGCGAAGGCCGAGCCGAAGGCGGAGCCGGAGAAGAAGGCGAAGGCGCCTGCGCGTCCTCGTCCTCGCCCGCGCCCGCGCGCGGCGCAGCCGGCTGGTGAGGAAGGCAGCGCGCCTGCGGAGACGCCGGCGCCTGCGCCCGAGCCTGCGCCGGCAGGTAGCGACGGTCAGTAGCAGCGGCTCGCGAGCCAGCCGCGAACATCGACGTCCTCTCTCGCGAGAGGGCGTTCGTCGTTTCGGCGCCTTCGTTCCGCGTACTGGCTTGCGGCTCGATTCGGCGGCTCGATTCGGCGGCTCGATTCGGCGGCTCGATTCGGCGGCTCGATTCGGCGGCTCGATTCGGCGGTTCCATTCGCCGGTTCCTTTTTGCCGGTTCCATCCTGCCGGGTGGCCGGTACGCGAATTTCGGAACGCTTACGCTTACGCTTACGCCCTACGCCTACGTGTCGAGATTCGGATGTCCGACGACGATATTCGCTTTGTCTGCGTCGCGCGCCTCGATGGTCGCGAGCGCGTGTTCTTGTGGGAGAGCGGCGACAACGTGCCGGACTCGGTGGTGGTCGACGATGACGGCTTCGTCGTGATGTTCGCCTCACAGAAGGAGGCGCGCTCGCTGCCGGGCGTATCGGCAGAAAGCGCTGTCGTCTATGACCTCGACTCGATTGGCGCGTGGTGCAGATCCGACAGCGACGTCGCCGAGCACATGCCGCTCCTGAACGCGTGGAACCTGTTCGTCGATCTCCCGCACGACGCAAACCTGTTCGCCGCCGCCGATGCGCGAACGCGCGGCATCTACGACAAGCTGTTCCACGGCTGCAATCTGCCGGTGATGACGGCGCCAGGCGAGCACTACGTGCCGCACTGGACGGCGGCGGAGACCGCCGAGCTCAAGCGCGTGCTGCTGCTCGGCCTCGCGGAGTTTCGAGCGCGGCTACGCTGATCAGGTGCCGAGCGCGGCGAGCGAGACCTCGATGCGCGAGAACACGCCGGCCGAGGTTGCGGTCGCGCACACGTCGAAGATCGTCGCGTCGTCGAATCCAGCGGCACGCAGTGGCACATAGGTCTCGTCGGAGATTCGCCACGGCGCGAGCGTGATCACCTCGGCGACCGAGCGCAGCACCTCGTCGAGCGGATTGATCGTGAGATCCGTCGGAGGCGAGATGCCGCCATCACCGAGCCACGTCGCGACCCAGCGTGCGATGAGCGTTCGCTGGCGGCGGGTCAGCGGCGTGTCGCGATAGAACACGTAGCTGCGCCACTCTGCGAGTGCCGCGGCGGTCTGCGGGCGACGCGCGAGCTCGATGGCGGGGCGACCGACGAGCGTCTCGGGTGCGGCGCTCCACGGCTCGACGCTCGGATCGATCGCGGGCGGCATGCGCCTGACGTCGTAGTCGAGCGGGACCCCTGTCGCGTCGGCGATGCGATTGAGGTGACCGAAGTAGGAAGCGAGCGTGACGACGTGGAGCACGTCCTCGTCGCCGAGGCCGGCGGCATGGGCACGCGAGAGGTGTCTGCGCGTCAGCGTCCACGGGGCGGCGGTGATGATCGTCGCGAGCTCGGCGATCATCTTCATGCGCGTCGACGGTGCCGAAACCGCGAGCGCGCGCGGCTCGTCGATCACGGCATTGGCGAGCGGCTCGTCAGCGGACGCGACACGCAGAAACTCTGCGTGACAGGCCGTTCAATACAAGCATTGGTTCAATCGCGACGTGAGCGCGTTGACGAGCTCGCGCTCGGGCCACGACAGCGGGCCGGCGCCATTGAGCGTCGTCGATGTGGAGAACACGCGACCGATCAGCAGCGGATCGAGGCTGTGCGCGGTGATGATGCCCGGCACGCCACCGTGCTGCGGCTGGTAGACCGGCGGCAGCGGACGCTCGCGCATCCTGTCGTAGATCTCGCGAAGCAGTCCTCTCGACGTTACGTAGTCGACAATCGCCAGCCCCACGAAACCAATCTATCAGAGGGCGGTCAACTTCGTGACGGCGAAGTGCGGGCCCATCATGCCGAAGCCCATCGCCTGCTTGTCGACCTTGCCTTCGACCTCGACGCGCTGGCCATCCTTCGCGTCTTTGACATCGCCGGTCAGCTGATACTGCTCACCGTTGTCGGCCTTCAGCAGCCAATGTCCACCCTCGACGTCGGTGCGGCTGAGTGTGCCCTTGAGCTTCATGTCTGCAAGATAGCATGCTCGTTTCGTGTGCGAGCCGACACCTCTTGCGGAGGCCGTGCTCGACGGCGGACCTCGTTCATAATCGACGCAATGCGTGCGCTGGGGCTGCTGCTGGTCGTGGTCGGGATGGCGACCGCGCACGCGCGGCCCGTGCGGAGCGGCGAGCTGAAGAATCCGTTCGAGAAGGAGCGCGTTTCGGCGTGCGATGCGTCGAAGGTGTGGGTGAAGGTGACGTCGTGCCTCGCGCGTCAGGGCTACAAGATCTCCGTGCTGCACGAGGTGGACGGCGCGAGACTCGTCGCGCTTCGCTGGGATAAGGCGACGGAGGCGACGCTCGGCCTGTTCCTGCTCGAGCGCGGCACGTGGACGAGACAGGGCTTCTACGCGACGACGAACGCGAGCAACGAGCTGCTGTCGTTCAAGCGCGCCGGTGATGCCTATCGCATGGATGTCGGCTCGAGCGTGTCGACGACCGTGCAACTAGAGGACGGATTTCCAAAGCAGGGAACCCTGCGCCGCATCTTCACGACGGAGTGCCGCACGGGTCGCGGCTGCCGGACGATCACGACGTCATGCGACGTGCTCGTCGACGGCAAGGCACTGTGGGCGTTTCACGGCCGGATGATCTGGAACGGCACGGGCGCGGTGAAGGTCGCCGGCGACACGCGCTTTGCCGGCAAGCTGTGCGCGCCGCCGAAGACGCTGCTCGCGCCGTTTGACGAAGCACAGGGAGATCCGCTCGAGTGAGACGCGCGGCGGCTATCATCGCGCTCGCGCTCGCGGCACCGGCGGCATCCGCGAAGCCAGCGCCGGTCGTGACGGTGTGGAGCATGTGCGCGGACGCACCGTCGTGGGACACGCTGCAGACGTGCCTCGAGCGGTTCGGCGAGACCAGGCTCGTGCGCACGTTCGAGCACCTGAAGCTCGTGAGCGTCGGCGAGCACACGGTGCAGGCGCGAGCGCCTGGTCTCTATGCCTATACGCAGCGAGGCTCGGCGCTGCACCTCGTGTGGATGTGGGAGTACGCGTCGGGCGGCAAGGCAGAGCTATTCGACGTCAGGAAGGTATCGATCGGCGGCAAGAGCGGCTATCGCTTCGACATCGGCACGATCGAGCCATCGGTCGTGACACTCGACGACGAGACCGTGCTCGAGGCAACGATGCAGCGCAAGACTGCGGCGTTCTGCCTAGGCGCGGAGATGGCCTGCGACAACACGATCGAGAGCTGCGACGTGCTCGTCGACGGCAAGGCGTACTACACGTTCCGCGGCACGCTTGCGATTCGCGATGGAACGGCGGTCGTCACCGGCGATCGATCGCACGCCGGCACGTGCACCGCTCCGGAGCGCACGCCGCTCGTCAGCGGAGCGCGATGAGGATCGAGCCGTCATGAAGCAGATCGTCGTCGCTGCCACGTTGATCGCGCTCGGCATCCTCGGTGTCGGCTCCGTCCGCGCCAAACGCGTGGTCCGCCCGCCGAGCGTGGCGCGAGACTGCCCGCGCGCGCCGTCGTGGGAGAAGCTGAAGCCCTGCCTGCAGCGGTTCGGCGAGGTGAAGATCGAGCGCAGCGACGCGGCCGCAAAGCTCGTTCGCATCCACAATCCCAACGATTGGCCGATGCCGGGCCTCTACATCTACGCGCAGAAGAGCAGCGGGATCGAGATCGCCGGCGAGTGGCAGTACAACAGTTTCACCCAGCTCGAGGTCCTCGGCCTCTCGACGCTGAAGGTCGTCGGCCGGACCGGATTCCGGCTCGATATCGGCACGAGCGAGCCGACGAGCGTGTCGTTCGATGACGAGACGGCCGTTGCGGCGACGATGATGATGAAGACCGCGGTGTTCTGCGCCGGGCCGGGCGCCGCATGCTCGCCGGTGATCCAGAGCTGCGACATCTTCGTCGACGGCAAGGCGTACTACACGTTTCGCGGCACGCTGAAGGTTGGGGGCGGGATGGTGGCGGTCAGCGGA
>JABFXX010000583.1 GCA_013368795.1 Kofleriaceae bacterium | reverse complement strand
CGGGCGCGGGCTCGGCGGCCGGCGTCTGGGGTGCAGGCGCGGGCGCCGAATCGGTGGGCGCCGAATCCGTGGGCGCCGGCTCCTCGTCGATGTTCATCGGCACCGCGGCCTCGTCGGTCGTCGCGCCGGGAATCTCGATCACCTCGGGCACCTTCGGGCACGGCTCGCCGCGGACGCGGGCCATCGCGACCGTCGTCGCCTCGTTGGCCTCCATCATCACCCACCAGCCGAGCACCGACATGAGGACGGCGGCGAGGCCGACCATGAAGAGCGTGAAGCGGAGCTGGTACCTCTTGTTGAGCAAGAGGTTCTTCCAGCTGCGCTTGTAGCCGGCCTGTTGTGGTTTGCCGCCTGACATCGTTTACGGAACCTTCGACTTGATCGTCGGTACGATCTTATTCGCGATCAAGTTCTCGATCACGGCCGTCACGCAGTCCTCGCTCGCCAGGTCCTGGTCCCGCTGCGACGCACTGGCCGTGACCGACGCGCCACCGTTGAGGAAGCCGAACACGCTCTTGTCGGGAAAGTCCGCGAGCAACATGCTGACTTTACACGAGATCGTGGCGCCGCCACCCGAGACTTTGATGTCGAGCGAATTGAGCGTGCCGTCCACGTAGAACCCGGCCACGCCCTTGGACGACAGGGTCGATTTATTCGGGACCCCACCCGGCCAGGTCGTCTGCATCGAGCCGGCGACCTTGCCGAGCGTCTTCTCGGCGGTCTTGACCATGAGGGCCCGGAGCTTGTCGTTCTTGCTGCTCGCCGTCTTCGACGACATCGGTCCGATGTTCACGTAGATGCCGCCTTTGCCCGCGGACGTCGTCGCGGTCGTCGTGCTGCCGCCGCCGGTGATCGTGTCGATCGCCTTTTGCGCCTGCTGCTTCACGAACGAGCTCGAGTCGTTCGCGGCTGCCGTCTTCAGGTTCGCGACCGCGAGACCTTTGACCGACGACTTCGTCTTCGACGTGACGAGCTTGCCGAGCGCGACGGCGGCGGCCGCGCGCACATCCTTGTCGGAGTCATTCACGACGGACTTCGCGAGCGGAAGGATCGCGCGATCGTCTTCGGCCTTGGCGAGGTTCAGCGTGGCTGCGAGCCGAACCTTCTGCGACGAATCGCCGAGCTGCTTGATCAGCGTGTCGACGCCGTCGGCGTGCGCGACGCGTGCGAGCAGCAGCAGCGCGACTACCAGTGAAGCGATCCTCGCCGTCATCCCTTGCGATGAGACGTCCGCGACGCCCCATCGCTTCAACACTAACGAGTTTCGTTAGGAGTCTGCAAGGTAGGCACGAGCCAGCTCGACATAGTGCTTCGCGCCGTAGTCGATCTGCTCCCGTTCCTTGTCGTTGATCGGACGCTTCACCTTTGCGGGTGAGCCGAGCACGAGACTTCCCGGTGGGATAACGGTGCCGGGTGTCACGAGCGCACCTGCACCGACGAGGCTGCCGCGACCGATCACGGCGCCGTCGAGAATGATCGAGCCCATGCCGATCAAGCAGAAGTCTTCAACGGTGCACGCGTGAATGATCGCGCTGTGGCCGACCGTACAGTCGTTGCCGATCGTCGTGCCGGAGAAGTCGCTCGTCACATGAATGACGGTGTTGTCCTGGATCGACGTGCGCGCGCCGATCCGGATCGGCATCACGTCGCCGCGGATCTGCGTGCCGTACCAGACCGAGCTCTCGTCGCCGATGACGACGTCGCCGATCACCGCGCAGTTCTCGGCGAGGAACACACCATGGCCCAGCTCGGGCCGCTTGCCTCGAAACATCCTGATCGTTGCAGTCATATTTTCAACGGCGTTGCGTGCGCGCGTGCTCTGCCTGCTGTGCGGCGGCGAGCACCTCGTCGACCGCGGCCTCGACATCGTCGGAGTCCGGCGCGATCGGCGCGACAAAGCGGACGATGCCGCGAGAGTCGACGACCATGAACTGCACGCGGTTCATCTCTCGCAGGCTCAGCTCTTCGTAGTCCTTCACGCTCGCCGCGGCGAGCGGCACGGTCGACGAGAACCCGGTCCCCTTGCGGGTCGGAAGCTTCTTGTTCTCGTCCACGTCCAGCTCGTACAGCGTCATGCCGAGGACGCGCGCGTTCTCGGCGCCGAGCTTCTTCGCGAGGCCCTCGCTGACGAGATCGAATACCTTGCTGCAGCCGCTGCACTTGCTGATCGGGAACCAGCCGATGACCGTCGTCGTGCCGCGCACCTCGTCGAGCGAGTAGGTGCGCTGGTCGTCGAGATCGGTGACCTCGATCGATGGGATCGGCTGGTCGACGAGGCAGCGATGCTGGACATCGGCGCGCGTCGACAGCACCGCCCGGATCGTTGCCGCTTCGTCGCCGCGCCGGATGTCGAAGCTCGTGACGTCGCCGGGCGCGTGCGCGGTGATTCGCTCGATCAACTCGTCGCACGGCGCCTTGGTGCCGTCGAACAGCGCCTTGCCGTCGATCGCGACGATCGCATCGCCGAAGCGAAGGCCGGCATCCTGCGCCGGGCTGCAGTTGGTGACGTCGGCAACCACGCAGACAGCGCCGATGCTGTTCATCGTGATGCCGAGGAACGATGGATTGCTCGCGGGCGCGGCGCTCGCCGACGAGGCCGCGAACAGGACGGCGAGAAAGCCGAGCCACCGCACGCGCAGAATCTGCCTGAACGCCGGCCGCGGGGCCAGAACCAATGGGGTGTGCCGCGATGTAGGACAAGGTGAGATTTTTGACTCCATCGCGGCGAGGCTCGATCATTATTTCGGTGAAGCGCCGCCTCCCCGATCTCTCCCACGTCCTTGAAGAAGCTCGTCCGCGTCCGCTTCCGGCCGTTCCGGTCTCGGAGAAGCGCATCCATACCCGCTTCGATAAGGCGTTCCTGGTCGTGATCGGCAGCGAGCTGTACGGCGATGCGTTCGCGATCGCGCGCAACATCTCCGCCGGCGGCCTCCTGGTCGAGATGAGCTACGCACCGCCGCTCGGCACGATCGTCACCGTCCACTTCCAGTACGTCCGCGAAGGCGGCGAAGTGCCGGTGATGGACGAGATCGTCGCCCGCGCCGAGGTGAAGCACCACCACTACCTGAATTTCGCAGGCGGCAATGATGCCGCGGCCTCGCGGGCGATTGGATTGCGTTTCATCGAGTTCATCGATCCCGGCGAGCGCGTCGATCCCGATCGAATTCACTGAGTGGCTCGCGCGTTCGATCCGCTAACTTGCGAAGTTCCCAGCGATTCGCTAATCCCTGGTCTGTGCGTGCCGCGCTCCTCCTCGTGATCGTCGCGGTGACCACCGCATCCGCCGCTCCCCGCAAGGCCGAGTCCAAGAAGGACGAGGCAGCGGAGAAGAAGCCGGCCGAGCCTCCAGCGCCTCCCAAGCCGATCGATCCGGCGCTGCAAGGCGTGCTCGATCGGATCGCCAAGGGCGACAAGGCCGCGATCGCCGAGCTCGACAAGCTCGCGCCGTCGCACGTCGAGGATCTCGGCACGTTCCTCGGCCGCGCTCACACGACGCCTGCCGACGAGCGCCGCAAGACGCTCGAGGGTTTCGGCGCGCAGGTCCCAGACGAGAAGGGCCGCTTCGTCACGCCGCAGCGCAAGAGCGCGAAGGAAGAGAAGGCGCTCGATAGCCTCGACTGGCTTGCCGAGCTGCAGAAGCTCGACGCGAGCGCGCCCGGCGCGGGCGAGCTGATCGCGGATGTCGCGGCGCTGCGCGCGCTGGCGTCGACGAAGGAGATCAAGGCGGCGCAGGTGTTGTTCGACGCCGCGTTCAAGGACGAGTCGATGATCTATCGCGACGAGGTCGGCCGCCTCCTCCGCGGCATGGAGCCGTACTGCATCCCGGCGCTGATGAAGGAAGGCCAGTCGCGCAACTACGATCGCAAGCGTTACTCGAACTACCAGCTCGAGCGCGTCGACCGGCAGGAGCCGGGCAAGGCGCTCGCCGCCGCAGCGGGCTCCGAGGAGCTGACCGTCGCGATCCTCGAGACGTGGCGCGCGACCAAGCATCGCGAGGCAGTCCACGCGGTGTGGGGCAAGGTCAACGCCGATTCGCCGCGCGTCCGCGCAAAGGCGCGCGAGGCATGGCGCGCGTACATCGAGGGCCCTCCCCCGCCGCCCGCGCCGATGAAGAAGCTGCAGCTGCCCGGCGGCAAGCTGACGAAGAAGGAGAAGCCGCTCTGGCTCACCTATCGCGAGCTCGCCGATAACGAGCTGCGCAAGTGGAGCAACGAGCTGCTCGGCACCGACTATCCGATCGTCGACCCGACGCTCGACGACAGCGACGAGGGCAAGACGCCGAAGAAGGTCCAGAAGATCGATCAGCTCGCCGTGACCAAGGAGCTGTTCGAGTTCTTCGACAAGCAGCGCGCCGACGCCGAGGCCAAGCAGTGGGCAGAGGCCGACGGCAAGTACAAGAGCGGCGATGTCGCCGGCTCGATCATGCTGCTCGATCGCCTGCTCGCGGCGAACCCCGACCACGGCAGCCGCGCGCAGATGGCGCAGGTCTATCTCGCCTACGGCAAGCAGCTCGAGAAGTCGTCGAAGTGGCCCGAGGCCGCCGCGGCGTACTCGAAGGCGCAGGGGCTCGCACCGCAGGGGCCCGATGCCAACGACGCGCTCGCCGCGTACCACTACACGCTCGGCAAGTCGCTCGAGGCCCAGGGCAAGGACGGTGGCCCCGACTTCCGCAAGGCGATGGCGCTCAAGCCGGACTACGCACCGGCGAAGGAAGCAGCGGTCCGCGCGAGCGGCGGCAGCCGGCCGACCTGGATGCTGTACGCGGCGACGATCGCCGCGATCCTCGCCGCCGGCGTGTTCGGCGCCGGGATGGCGCTCAGGAAGAGGCGCGCGAGCTCGTAGGTGCCCGTGGTAAGACGGGCTTCGTGAGCACAGGCCGACTGATCGTGATCGAGGGCCTCGATGGCGCGGGGACCACGACGCAGGCAAAGCGCGTCGTCGAGCATCTGACGAGCAAGGGCGTCAAAGCGCACGCGACCCGCGAGCCGAGCGACGGCCCGGTCGGTCGTCTCATCCGCGAGATGCTCACCGGGCATCACGCGATCGAAGGCGAGAAGCTCTCGCAGGGCACGTTCGGCCTGCTGTTCGCGGCCGACCGCATGGACCACCTCCAGCGCGAGGTCGAGCCGCAGATCGCGGCCGGCGCGATCGTCATCTCGGATCGCTGGTACCACTCGTCGCTCGCATATCAGGGCACCGGCGCCGACCGCGACTGGATCGCGATGCTGAACGCGCGCGCCCGCCGGCCCGAGCTGACGATCTTCCTCAAGGTTCGTCCCGAGGTCGCCGCCAAGCGCCGCGCCGCTGCCCGCCGCAAGGAGGAGCTGTTCGAGGACCTGCGGATGCAGCAGGAGGTCGATGCCGGCTACCAGGCGACGATCGCCGAGCTGCAGGCAGCGGGCGAGCGCATCGAGACCATCGACGGCGAGCAGAGCGAAGATCAGGTCTTCGCCGCGATCATGCAGCTGATCGGGTAGCAACGAGGAACTTGCGCGAGGCAGTCCGGGGCGGCACGGTCATGGGGATGCGTGCCGCGCTCGCCCTCGTGCTCGTCTGTGCCTGTGGCCCCAAGGTCTCGCCTTCGGAGCCCAGCTTCGACGAGGACCTCGGTAAGGCCGAGAAGGCGGAGCCGACCGAGCAGGCGCCGGCCGAGGCGGTTCGGCCGGAGGCACCTGCGGGCAAGGGTCTGCGCACCGGCACGATCGAGCGCGCGAAGCTGGTCGCGGTCCTCGACAGTGGGCCCGGCAAGTTCCTGCGCCAGCTCGAGGTCGCGCCGCGAATGGACGGCGAGCGATTCGTCGGCTGGCAGCTCGTCCAGCTGCTCGATCGCGAGGGTCCGCTCGTCGACGTCGATGTCGTACCCGGCGACGTGCTGCTCGCGATCAACGGCAAGCCGCTGTCGCGTCCAGATCAGCTGCAATCGGTGTGGGATTCGCTGAGGACGGCGAACGAGGTGCGCGCGCAGCTGTGGCGCGGCGACGGAAAGCTCGAGCTCGCGTTCGCGATCGAGCCGAAGGTCGAGGCGCCCGCGAAGCCCTCGCCCGCAAAGCCCTCGCCGACGAAGCCCTCGCCCGTTCAGCTCACGAAGTAAGCACGGCTAGCGCGGCGGCCGGATCGTTCGCGAACACGCCATCGACACCGAGGTCGGAGAGCCGACGCAGCTCCGCCGGATCGTCGACGGTCCACGTGTTGATCGGAAAGCCGGCGGTGCGCCACGCCTTCATCGTCGCCTCGTTGATCAGCGAGTGCTCGGGATGGAGCACGCTCGCGCCCATCCAGGTGCCGACCCAGCCCTTGCGCAGCGGCAGCGACTGATCCTTGCCGAACAGGAACGCGAGCGCGATGTCGTTCATGTGGCGGTGGAACTGGACGAGCGAGAACGGATCGAACGACGACACGATGACCTGATCGGCGCGGCCGCTGTGCCGGATGACGGTCGCGGTGGCGGCGACGAGCGCGCCCATGCGCCCGGGCTGGTTCGCCTTGATCTCGACGTTCAGCTCGAGGTCTCCGAGAATCTCGAACACCTCGGCGAGCGTCGGCACCGGCTCGCCGCGGACGCGCAGCGCCTTGCGCTCGTGCGCGGACAGATCCTCCATGCGCCCGGGCCGGCCGCACAGGCGATGGAGATCCTTGTCGTGGAACACGACGACGTGACCGTCACCATCGAGACGGACGTCGAGCTCGATGCCGTCGGCGCCCGCGGTCTTCGCGAGCTCGAATGCGGCGATCGTGTTCTCCGGCGCGAGCGCGGACGCACCGCGATGCGCCCACACGCGCGGGCGCGCCTTCGTGCGCTTCCAGCGTTCGGCGCGCCCGAGCCGCCCCAGGTGAGGGACGAGACGTGCGAGGCCGAGCTTCGGCATGGTTACTCGATGAACGTCTTGTGGAGCGCGCGGACGAGGTTGTCGACGTGCGGCCGATCCGTCCACAGCGTCACGCGCAGCGGCGACACCGAGACCGCGTTGAGCGGCACACCGGCGCCGACCGCGCATGCGCGCGCCTTGTTGATGATGCTCGGGTTGCCGCCGATGCCGTGGCCGACCATCGTGACGGCGCCTTCCTCACCGAACTCGACCTGGTCGGCGAGCACGGCGTCGAGGCGCTTGCGCACCTCGGCCCAGTCCGGCACGTCGGCGATCGTGAACCAGCAGCGCAGCTCCTTGCCCTCGAGATCGAGGTGCGTGAGCGGGATCGAGGCAGCCTCGATGATCTGGAGGCAGTGCTCGACGGCGGCGCCGCCCGAGACGCGAATGCGGATCAGCGAGCTCTGGCCGGTGACCGCGGCGACGACGCGCTCGCGCTCCGGCGTGAAGTCGATACGCGTGCCGCCGCCATCCTTGTTCGTGGCGCGGGCGTAGAGCGCGATGCCGCTCTTGCGCGCGAACTCGACCGAGGCGTCGTGCAGGACCTTCGCGCCCTGCGCGGCGAGCTCGAGCATCTCGTCGTGGCTGATCGAGTGCAAAAGCTGCGCGGCGTCGACGACGCGCGGATCGGCGGAGTAGACGCCGTCGACATCGCTGCAAATCTCGCAGTAGTCGGCGCGGAGCGCACCGGCGAGCGCGACGGCGGTCGTGTCGGAGCCGCCGCGGCCGAGCGTCGTGATCTCGCGCTTGTACGAGACGCCCTGGAAGCCGGCGACGATGACGACCTTGCCGCGATCGAGCTCGTCCTCGACGCGGAACGGGCGGACCTCGACGATGCGAGCGCCGGAGTGGCGGTCGTTCGTCAGGATGCCGGCCTGCGATCCGGTGAACGAGATGGCCTCGAGGCCTTCCTCGGCGCACGCCATCGACAGCAGTGACATCGCCTCGCGCTCGCCGCACGTCAGCAGCATGTCGAGCTCGCGGCGAGACGGTGACGGGCTGATGGCCTTCGCCTTCTCGATCAGCGAGTTCGTGGTCTTGCCCATCGCGGAGACGACGACGACCACCTTCTTGCCGGCGGCCTTGGTCCTCGCGATGCGTTGCGCCACGAGACGGATCTTGTCGACGTCGGCGACGGAAGAGCCGCCGTACTTCTGAACCACGATGCCCGTTGGAGTCACGTCCAGCACCATACACGATCATAACGATCTGACGATGCTACCTTGTTCGCATGAGGATCCTCGTCGCGCTGGTGGTGGTCGCCGTTGCGGCATGCGGACATCCGGGCAAACGTCAGGCGAGCTGGCCCGACGCACCGATGCAGCTTCGCGACGACTCCGATCGCGATCAGGCGATCGATCGCCTCTGGGTCATGCCGCTCGGACCCGAGCGCGACGCGATTCGCAAGGGCATCGCCGACGCGATCGTCGTTCGTCTGACCGACGCGCTCGAGGAGGACAAGCCCTACGCCGCCGAGCTCCTGCTATTCCAGCTCGCGTCGCTGTGGCAGCTCGATCCACAAGCGATCGGCCGCAGCCTCGTCGAGCACGCCGAGGTCATCCGCAAGCTTCGTGCAACGTTCGCCAAGTCGGGCGCGATCGAGCCGACGATCGCCGCGCTGACGCTGCTCGCCGAGATCGAGCCGCAGCGCCGCGACGAGCACCTCGCCGAGCTCGACGAGGTCCTCCACTTCGCCGACGAGCTCGAGGCGGCCGAGAACGGCCCCGAGGCGCAGCGCGCGCAGCCGATCGCGCTGCTCCAGCCGACGGTGCTCGCGGTGCCGGTGCCGTGGCTCGTCGCGCGTTACGTGACGCTCCTGACCGAGCGGCAGAAGGTCATCTCCGACCTGATCACGTCGCACGGCGCGTCGCTCCAGCTCGTGCGCGCGCATCACGATATGCTCGCGACGTCGCTGCGCATCGCGATCGTGCTCGCGCGTGCTGGCCGCACCGAGCAGATCCACACCGCGATCGCGGACATCAAGGGCCTCGGCTACAGCCGCGAGCTCGCCGAGCGCGCGCAGACCGTCGCCGAGCGGCCGACCGCCGACGCTTACTACGAGCTCGCGCAGACGATCCGCAACGACAAGGAAAACCCCGATTCCGCCGCGGCACTCGCGGTGTGTCTCGCGGGCCTGCGCGCGTTCCCCAGCGATGCCGCCCTCCTCTCCTCCGCCGCCGGCGACGCCGCCGCGCTCGGCCGCGTCGAGCAGCCGATCGAGCTCTACGAGCGCGCGGTCACCGCGCAGCACGGCGAGGTCGATGCCGCGCTCGCGCTCCGCCTCGGCAAGCTCTACGCCGAGCGCATCTCGCGCCTCGCGTTCGGTGGCCGGCCCACCGCCGCGAAGAAGGAGTGGGCCGAGCTCGATCGATACACGCGCACCGCCGCGCAGAAGGCACCGCACCCGGTGTGGGCCGTCGTCGCCGCGAACGTCGAGACCGCACTCGGCAAGGGCCTGCTCAGCCAGGGCCGTCTGCGCGAGGCCGAGCGAGAGCTCGTCGCGTCGCTCGATCGCGCGCCGTCGATCGAGGCGTACGAGGCGCTCGCGACCATCCACTACAAGACGGACCGGTACGACTCGGCGTCGCGCTACGCGACCGCTGGCATCGCGCTCCTCGGCGACAGCAAGGGCGACCGCATGCGCCGCGCGAAGCTCGATCGCATCGCCGCAGATGTCGCTCGCACCGCGGGTCGCTCGCGCGACGCGGCCGGCCTCTACCTCGACTCGATGCGCAACTGGGGCTCGCTCGGCAAGGACGACGAGCTGCCGCCGGAGGTCCAGGCCGAGCGCAAGCTCGAGTTCGCGCGCTCGCTCTGGTACGTCGGCGAGTCCGGCAAGGCGGTCAATCTCGTGTTCGACGGCATCGATGTCGATCCGGAGAACGCCGCGAACTATGCGACCGCGACCGCGTTCCTCCTCCAGGTCGGCAGCTACGCCGAGGCGCTCGATATCGTGCACCGCGCGCTCACGCAGACCGATGTCAGCGAGTACTACAAAGTCTACATGTGCCTGTGGGTCGTCGCCGATGCGCGGCGGCGAGGAGTCGAGCGCGACCGTCAGGCGAACGAGTTCCTCGCGAGCCGTCAGGGCGATCTGTGGTACGAGCTGCTCGCAAAGGCGGCGACGAAGCGCGCGGATCTCGCGCAGCTGAAAGCAGCTGCGACGACGGGGCCGCGCAAGGCAGAGCTCGCGTTCTATTCGGTCGCGCTCGGGCTCGATCCGGAAGCGGCGACGGCGGCCGGCGCTCGCCGTTTGCTCACGGAGGTGGTCGAAGCGCGATTGGTCATGGATGCGGAGTACGACCTCGCGAGGCAGTACCTGGCTCGTCCGTGACAGCGTCGGTGCCTTCGACACCCGTGCGATCCGCACACTTGCCGCGCTCGGGACGCTCGCCGGGCTCGACATGCTCGCCGCTCTCGCCGCTCTCGCCGCTCTCGCCGTTCTCACCGCTCTCGCCGCTCTCGCCGCTCTCGACACGCGGGCTCCCGGATCGCTTACGCCTACGTGTCGAGGGGCAGAGGTGAGCGAGCACGTTCGTGTCGTTTCCGACCGCGAGGTGGGCGAAACCCTTCGTCGCGCCGGTCTCAACACCCGCGCTCTTTCTGCCTGGGCCGGAACCGATCGGCTCGCGGCCCTTCCCTCGCTTCTATCGAAGCTCGTCGAGAACGAACCAACACCGGCTGCTGCGGCGCTGGCGATGTTCGTCGGCGGCGCGCGTGTGCCAATACGCAAGCTGACTCTGATCGGTCATTCGCTCGCGGCCCTCGTGCGGCGCGGGCTCGTCGAGATCGAGGAAGACCGCGCGCGTGCGAAGGTCGCGATCAGTCCTCTAGGTTCATCGCTGTTCGTGTGCGATCGACCCGACGCGACGGTACGCGAAGAGCTCGTCTGCTGGCCGGACGACTCGAGCCATCACCTCGCGGCGTGCTTGCCACCGGGTCGGCGCGAGAAGTGGCTCGATC
>JABFXX010000111.1 GCA_013368795.1 Kofleriaceae bacterium | reverse complement strand
GTCTCGCTACAACCCCGATTGCCCGCAGGAGCTCGACGACATCGTGATGATGGCGCTCGCGCGCAACAAGGAGCTGCGCTGGGCGTCGGCGAGCGAGATGCGCGAGCCGCTCGACGAGCTACGCCAGTACTACGGCGAGCAAGCGTCGGCGCGCGAGGTCGTGCAGTGGATGCAGACGCTGCGCGACGAGCCGCGCGTCGAGCACGATGGCGAGCACACCGAGATGCTGCTCGACGCGCACGACATGTTCGAAGTGTCCCAGAGCGATCCGATGGGCTTTGGCTCGCACCGCGGCGGCGCCTACGCCGAGGGCTCCGGGGCGCTGGTTCTCGATGTCCACGACGAACACACGGAGATCGCGGCGGAGAAGCCGAAGTTCCGGGACAGCGACACCGTCATCCAGTCGTTCCTCGACCGCAAACCCTGAGCGTGTCGTGGGCGCACACTCGGCCTCGTGTCCGGCGAGGCCGTGCGCATCTGCCACGCTCCATCGATGTACGGCGTGACACGGATTCTCGGCAGCACCTGCCTAAAATGCTTACCTGATCGGGTGATCGCGAGAGCACGCAGGTTGCAGGTGAGCGCGCCGTGCTGCCTCCGTCGCAGATGCTGGTGCGACTCGACGTCGCGACCCGCGTCCACCACCCCGAGGCGGACGCACCGTGGCTGGACCTCATGGCGCGCGAGCCGACGAGGACTCGCTATATCGACCTGCTCGTCGCCACGTACGGGTTCGAGGCGCCGATCGAGGCGTCGCTCTCGCTCACGCCGCAGGTCGCGAGCGTCGTCGACCTGCGCCATCGTTCGCGCACCGGCGCGATCGTCCAGGACCTGCTCGCGCTCGGCATGACGCCGTCGAAGATCGCGAGGCTGCCGCAGTGCTCGCGTGTCGTGCCGTTTCGCGATTCGGGCGAGGCGCTCGGCTGGCTGTATGTCGTCGAGCGCGCGACGCTCTTGCACGAGGCCATCTTGCGGTACGTGCAGGGCCGCTTGCCCTACGTCTACGCGTGGAGCTATCTGAACTCGTACGATGGCCGCGCCGGACTTCGCTGGCAGGAATTCGGCCGCATGCTCGACGAGGTCGCGACCACGCCGGCGATCACCGAACAGATCCTCGCCGGTGCTCGCGCGGCGTTCGCGTGTCATCTCGACTGGCACGCCGCGAAGTCGGTGGCGCTGGCGGGCGGCTAGGTCACTTCTTCTTGCACGCCTTCTCGTCGCCCGCGTTGCACGCCTGGCCGTAGAGCTCCTTCGCCTTCGCCGCGTCCTTCGCGACGCCCTTGCCGGCCTTGTACAGATCCGCGAGGCCGGAGCACGCGCGCGCCGAACCTTCCTTGCAGCCCTTCTCGAAGAACTTCGCGGCGAGCTTCTCGTTCACGCGCTGGCCGCCCTTGCCCTCGGCGTACAGCGTGCCGAGCCACGCGCAGCCCTCGTGCTCGCCGCCGCCGTAGCACGCGCGACGGAACGCGTACTGCGCATCGTTCGCGAGCTTCTTGTCGGCCATGCGCGCGACGCCGAGCTCGACGCAGCCCATGCCGTCACCCGCCTGACAGACCTTGTCGAGCAGCGCGAGCGCGCCAGCCTTGTCCTTGTCGATGCCCTGACCGCCGAGCTTTGCCGCCGCGACGATGCGGCAACCCGCGGAGACATCCTTGTCGCAGGCGCGCTGGCCCAGCTGCGCTGCCTTCGCCCAGTCCTTCGCGGCGCCGACGCCCGAGCGGTGCATCATCGCGAGCGTGCCGCAGCTCTCGGCGTTGCCGGCGTCGCACTGCGTGGTGCACTCTTTCTCGTCGCCCGGGTTGCACTGGTGCGGCGTCTCGAGCCGGCGACATGCGCCACCCGACATCGCGAAGCCGTCAGGGCAGCTCGCGACCGCGAGCTCTGCGGTCTGCGCAGCCTCGCCGCCGATCGGCTCGAGCTCGACGCGGACGATCGCGCCGCACTGATCCGGCGGTGCGGCGCCGTCGGTCGTCGACTTCGCACACGCGTCGATGTCGCCGTCCTGCGCCTGGATCTTCGTCGAGCTCGACGAGCCCGCGCTGGCACCCTTGCCCATGATCTTCGCGCTCGCCGCGAGCTCCGCCTTCGAGCCGGTGGCGACGACGAACGCGCCGACCGTCGCCGCGCGCACGAAGTGAGTCGCCGTCTCGCAGCCACTCGCGAGCTCGCTGCGATCGGCGCGCTTCTTGGCCGACGAGCGCTTGCCGACCATCACGAGCTGCGCCGCGAGCGCGCTCTCGCGGCCGAGCTTGCCGCCGAGGTCCGAGAGCCACGACAGGCCTCCGACCGGCAGGTTCGCGGCGACCTCGTCCTTGTTCGCCATCTCGATCTTCTTCTCGCGGCGCGTCGTGCCGATGTAGCCGTACGAGCCGGGAATCGCGCACGAGGGCACGAGCTCGATCGACTTGCAGTCGTACTTCACCGTGACGAGGCCTTCCTTCATCGCGGCCTCGATGTCGCCGCGCATTTCGGGCGTCCAGTCGACGACCATCATGTCGGCGCGCGCTGGCGTCTTGCACGCCTCGATCGTCGTGCCGGCGCTCAT
>JABFXX010000710.1 GCA_013368795.1 Kofleriaceae bacterium | reverse complement strand
CGGAGCATCATCAGCGACCTGGTGGTGCAGGACAAGGCGGTCTCGGGCACCCACTTCGAGGTCAGCGCGCGCGACGACGGCTATCGGCTGCGCGACCTGAACTCGCGCAACGGCATCTTCGTCGGCGATCTGCGGGTCCGCGATGCGTACCTGCGGCCGGGCACGGTGTTCCGCATCGGCCACACGAACATCCAGTTCCAGACGCTGCAGGACGTCGTCGAGATCGAGCTGTCGAAGAAGGACCGCTTCGACATGATGCTCGGCTCGAGCCCGGCGATGCGCGAGATCTTCGCGCACCTCGAGAAGGTCGCGCCGAGCGAGCTGACGTGTCTGATCACCGGCGAGACCGGCACCGGCAAGGAGATGGTCGCGCGTGCGCTGCACAACGCGAGCGCGCGCAAGAGCAAGCCGTTCGTCGTGCTCGATTGCGGATCGATTCCGCGCGAGCTGATCGAGTCGACGCTGTTCGGTCACGAGAAGGGCAGCTTCACCGGCGCGGTCGCGCAGCACGTCGGCTGCTTCGAGCAGGCGAACGGCGGCACGATCTTCCTCGACGAGATCGGCGAGCTCGACATCTCGCTCCAGCCGAAGCTGCTCCGCGTGCTCGAGCAGCGCGAGATCAAGCGTGTCGGCGGCGACAGGACGCACAAGGTCGACGTCCGCGTGCTCGCGGCGACGAATCGCGACCTGCGTGAAGAGGTCAACCGCGGCACGTTCCGCGAGGATTTGTACTTCCGGCTCTCGGTCGTCCACGTCGAGCTGCCGCCGATGCGCGAGCGCAAGGAAGACATTCCGGGCCTCGCGAATCACTTCCTCCGCGAGGTGGCGTCGCGCCGCGGCATGACGATGTCGTGGTCGCAGGACGCGATGAGCGCCCTCATGAGCCACAGCTGGCCGGGCAACGTTCGCGAGATGCGAAACGTCGTCGAGCGAGCGGCGGCGCTGAGCGATGGTCCGGTGATCACGCGCGCCGACCTCGTGTTCGGCCGGGAGATGGGACCCTCGGTGGTCGTCTCGCACGATCTCGCGCAGGCGGGCGCGCAGGCGGCCAAGCGCGCGGCGGCGGAGCTGTCGGGCGTCGAGCTGCCGCAGCAGTCGGGACCGGCGATCTTCGACGCGTCGCTGCTCAAGGCCGGCCTCGGCTTCAAGCAGGCGAAGCAGACCGTCGTCGACAGCTTCGAGATCGCGTACCTGCAGGCGCTGATGGTGCGCAATGACGGCAACATCACGCGCTCGGCGCAGGAGGCGGGGTTGACCCGCTATCACCTGCGCGAGCTGCTCAAGCGCCACGGTCTCAAGGGCGGCGAAGTCGAGTAGCGCGTGCCCCGCGCCGAGATCGATCCGGCGCTGTCGATTCGCGTCGTCTCGGTACGCGAGCTTCGCTACGACCAGCGCGCGGCGGAAGGCGATGATCGGCCCGATCATGTGCGCGCCGCGAGCGGGCTCGCGATGGTCGGCGGTCGGCTGGCCGTCGTCCAGGACGATGCAGCGTTCATCGCGTACGTCAGCGACACGGAGGTGAGCGCGCACGCGTTGCCGCGCGGCGCGGGCGGGCGGCGACGGTTCGAGGTCGGGCTCGGCAACAAGATGGACAAGCTCGACCTCGAGGCGTGCGTCGCCGCGGGCGACGAGCTGTGGGCGTTCGGCTCGGGCTCGACGGACGTACGCGAGCGGATCGCGATCGTCGGCTACACGACGCGCCTGCACGACGCGCGGCCGCTGTACCGCGCGATCCGCGAGGAGCTCGAGAGCGCGATCAACATCGAGGGCGCTGCGATCGTCGGCGGCGCACCGCCGGAGCCGAGCGGGTCCTTCGTGCCCGGCAGCTCGGCGACGAAGCTGCGCACGAGCGGCGGCCGGCCCGACGAGCAACTGTGGCTGTTCCACCGCGGCAACACGGGACCGGCGGATTGCGGGCCCGCGGTCGTGAAGCTGGCGCGTCGCGCGGTCGCCGCGTGGCTCGCGAGCGATGCGCCGGTGCCGGCGATCCTCGGCAGCGCGCGGTTCGATCTGGGCACGGCGAGCGGCGTGCGCCTTGGCTTCACCGACGCGGTCGCGGTCGGCTCGCGCGTGTTCTATCTCGCCGCCGCCGAGGACTCGGCGAACGCGATCGACGACGGCGGCGTGCTCGGCAGCCAGCTCGGCGTGATCGATGGCGACCGCGTGCGCGCCGCACCGCTTGCGCTCGGCAAGGCCGAGGGCCTCGCGTTCGATCCGGCCAACCCGAAGCGCGCGTGGATCGCGATCGATCCCGACGATGTCGACCAGCCGGCGCAGCTCTACGAGATCGAGCTCGTCGGCCCCTGGTAGATCGGACTCGGATCGCGGGCGTTGTAAGCTGGCACCATGCGCCTCGCGATCGTGCTCGTTCTGTGTGCCTGCGGCTCGTCGGCACCGAAATACGTCGTGGTCCCCGACGGTGAGGGCGACGAGGACTGCACGTCGGGCGTCGAGGACGCGAAGCCCGGCAATGCGGATCGCTTCGCGTTCGAGACCGACGACGGCATGCACGGCTACAAGAACGGCAAGGGCGACGTCGTCATCGC
>JABFXX010000449.1 GCA_013368795.1 Kofleriaceae bacterium | reverse complement strand
GCCCGTCTCAAGGATTGGCGTGTCCTGAGAGACCATCGCCGACGTGGTCGTCATCTCGCCGACACCGTTGGGGCGGTCATCTTTCTGCACAACCTACGACTTGATTTACGGGACAGCTCTTAGTGACGACGGCGGTGGTCGTCGTGCCCGACGACCTTGAGTCCCCAGACCTCGAGCGTCGCGCGGCCACCACCGGGCACGTTCTTGTACGTGATGTCGATCTTCTGGATCCGCCGCTCGTCACCGGGCAGATCGATCACGCGGCTGCGCGAGTTCTCACGGAAGAAGAACCGAACGTTCGGCTCCCACTTCTCGCCATTGGCGAACGTGACAACGAAGCTAAGCAGCTCGAGCTCGCTCTTCTCGACGGAGAGCGTCAGCTTGCTGAAGCGGCCGTCGTACTTGCCGACCCGGATCGTGTCCCTGTCGACGCGGCCGTTGACGGTCTTCTCTCCGAGCTTGACCCAGCCCTTGCGTTCCCAGGCGTGAGCAGTGCCGAGCGCGAACGTGGCGAGGACTACGAACGTGAGAGGGATAGATAGCTTCATGGGCGTCGAGCGTAGGACTCGTGTTCGAAGCCGATGTTAAGGGCGTGTTGACTAGTGTTGCGGAGCGGGTACAAAACGTTGTGGTCCCGACGGTTTTCCTGCTGAGCCCAGCGCGCTGCGGTGGCGAGCGCGCGGAGCAGCTGGTCACCTCGCAGCGCAGCGAGCTCGGCGCGAAGCTGCGTGACAGGACCGCGACGCTCGGCGAGGTGTTCGCGTGGCTGTCGGCGCTCTACTTCCGCGGCAAGCTGACGTACGCGCAGCAGTTCGGCGTGCCGCTCGTCATGGCGCCCGGTCTCGGCCTGCGCCCCGCTGCCGATCGAATCGCGTCCGCGGACCTTCGCGCGATGGGCAAGGTCGAGGTCGAGAGCGAGCAGTTCGTGACGCCGCTGCGCCGCGATGCCGAGCTCGTCACGCGCGAGTACGGCGCGCTCGCGCAGGTCGTGCTGCTCGGCAGCATCGCGACCGGCAAGTACGTCGACACGCTGATCGACGTGTTCGGCGAGCGCCTGCTGTTCCCCGAATCGTTCGTCGGTCGCGGCGATATGAGCCGCGGCGGCCTGATGCTGCGGGCCGCGCGGAGCGGCGAGGAGCTCGCATACCGTCCGGTCCTCGGCGCGATCCGCAAGGGCACGCGCCCGCCGAAACTGCCGAAGCCACCGCGTGCCCCGCGTACGCTCGACGGAGATCGAGAATGAAAGCATGGATGTTCGCCGCTCTCGCGCTCGCCGCCTGTTCGGACCCCGTCGATCAGACGACGACGGAGATCGGCGCGTGCGACGGCATGATCACCGTCGAGTCGAACACGTCGGGCAACCACGTCCCGATGGGAAGCACGATCGACTTCACGAACAATCCACCGACGAGCGGACCGCACTATCCGATCTGGGCGGCGTGGGATCGCGAGTACACGCAGCTGCCGCGCGGCAACTACGTCCACAACGCCGAGCACGGCGGCATCGTGCTCCTCTATCGCTGTGACGACGGCTGTCCCGATGTCGTCGAGCAGCTGCGCGGCACGGCGCGCCGGATGGCTTCAGACAGCAAGTGCGCGAGCCCGGTCACCAAGCGCGTGATCATCACGTCCGATCCGCTGCTGCCCGACGGCGTGCAGGTCGCGGCGGTCGCGTGGAACCACGCGTACACCGCGTCTTGCTACGATCCGTACATCGACACGTTCGCGCGCGAGAACTACCGGAAGGCGCCGGAGGATCTCTGCGACAACGGCGCGAACATGGGCGGCACGCCGATCGATCCCTAGTCGATCAAGAAGTCGATCGTCGCGCAGCCACCGGCCGACGCTTCGATCGCGAAGTAGACGACCTGTCCCGCCGTGTACGAGCGGCCGAGGACACCGACGCACGGGTTCACCGTGTCGCAGCTCGCGCCGACGACGCCGGTCGAGTTGCTGACGTTCGTCGTGCCGGTGTTGTACGCGCGAACGTTGTAGCCGCCCGTCGCCGGCACGGTGAACGAGAACACGACCTCGTTCGTGCCCGCGGGGCCGCAACCGTCGAGGCGATCGGTCATTCCGCTGCACGTGCTGATCGTCATCGGCATGCCGAGCGTCACGGCAATCGCCTGCGCGCACGCGGCCGGCTGCGCGTCGGCGCCGGCGTCGCTGCCGCTGCCGCTCCCACCATCGCTTCCGCTCCCACTGCCGCTGCCGCCGTCGCTCTGCGAGTCGGTCGTCAGGTCGAACCCGACCCTTCCACACGCCGCGAGCACCGCGACGACCACCAGCCAGCGCATGCCGTATCGTAGTCGCGTTCGCGTCGCTCCGCGCGGTGCGAATCGCGCGTAACTCTGCGCATCGCGTGCAGAACAGCTGCCAGGAGCTGTTTCCTCGGCGAGAAACGCCGGCGTGATACGCCCGCTGGCGATGGGGAAGCGACTCTCGCTTGCGGCGCTTGCGTGTCTGATCGCGTGCGGACCACCTTCGCGCAAGGGCGGCGTCGGAGATGACGATGGGAGCAACGGAGGCGTCGACAGCAGCGTCACCGACGACGGCTGCGCCGATGGCACCGAGCTCATCTACACGATCGATCAGTTCAACTACCGGCTCTCGCAGTTCGATCCGGCGACGAAGACATTCCACGATCTCGGCTCGCTCAGCTGCCCGGGCGGCGGCACGCCGTTCTCGATGAGCGTCGACCGCAGCGGCAACGCGTGGGTGCTCTACACGACCGGTGAGCTGTTCAAGGTCGCGATCAACTCGGGCCTCACCTGCACCAAGCTGCCGTGGACATCGCCCAACGGGCTCGAGGTGTTCGGCATGGGCTTCTCGACCGACATGCCGGGCGGCTCGACGGAGAGCCTCTACATCGGCGGCGGCCAGACCCAGACGCAGACCAGCTTCACGCTCGCGCGCGTCGATCCGACGACGATGGCGACGACCGTGCTCGGTACCCAGAGCGCGCTCCCCGAGATGACCGGCACCGGCAACGCCGAGCTGTGGGGCTTCATGCCCGAGCCGACGACCGCGCGCGTCGTTCAGTTCGACAAGTCGACCGGCGCGATCCTCACGACGCATGTCGAGTCGCAACTCGGCGGCACGATGACCGCGTACGCGTTCGCGCACTGGGGCGGCCACTTCTGGGTATTCCTCCAGAAGGGCGCGGAGACGAGCACGACGGTCTACGAGGTCGACGGCATGACCGGTGTGATCTCGACGGCGACGCCGGCGACCGGCCGCACGATCGTCGGCGCGGGCGTGTCGACGTGCGCGCCCGTCGTGATCCTCTAGCGAACGTAGTCGACGATCTCGGCGGTTGCCGCGCCGGCGACCGAGCCCTCGAGGTTGAAGAAGCCGTGCGGGGCGCCGGGGTAGACGACGAGCCGGGTCGGCAGGCCGAGTACCTCGCGCGCCGCGGCCAACCGCCTCGCCTGCTCGACGGGAACCAGGCCGTCGTCGTCGCCATGCAGGAGGAGCGTCGGCACCGCAGGGTGCGCGGCACCCGGCGAACGCTCGCGCCAGACCGCGCGATCGGACGTCGCGAACAGCATGCGCGGCAGGAGGCTCGCGAGCGGGCCCTGCAGGTGATCCATGTCGTAGAGGCCGAAGCAGAGGACGAGGCGATGGAGCGCGGCATCCGCGGCGAGTAGCGCGATCGAGGCGCCGGCGGAGAGTCCGACCATCGCGATGCGGCTCGCGTCGGGTGCGTGCGCGCGCCAGAACGCGAGGGCGTCGCGGACGTCGGCAACAGCCTCGTCGAGGCGCCCGCCGCGGAAGATCATCCGATAGTCGACGGCGCACACGGTGAGTCCTTCGGCGACGAGCTTCGCGGCGAGGAAGCGCATCGGCTTCATGTCGCGCGAGCCGATCACGAAGCCACCGCCGTGAACGAGCAGCACCGACGTCCCGATCGGACGCACGGGCTCGTAGATATCGGCGAGCGGTGCGATGCCCGGGCGGTGCGCACGATAGGAGACCGTGCGCGTCGGCTTCAACTCTTCGACGGCAGGCGCGCCGCGCAGCGACCATAGAGAGCGGACGATCGAGCCGTATCGGAGCTGGGTCATGCGGCCTTCCTCTTGCTCGCTGCCTGCGCGAGCGCGTCGAGCAGGACCTCGAGACCGAAGCTGAACGTGTCGTCGGCGTGCTCGGGCTCGAGATACGCGGACACCGCGGCGATCCGCGCGAACTTCGCGCGCTGCGATGCAGTCGTCGGCTCGCGACGCTGCGCCAGCTCGTTCAGTGCAAAGCCGTTGCAGTACGAGCTGACGACGCGATAGAAGCGCGCGACCGTGCGATCGGTGATGCGCTGCTTCTTCGCAAGCGCGAACAGCTCGTCGAGGAACGCGTACGTGCTCTCGCTCGCGAACCGGCGCGTCGCGAGCAGCGGGAATGCCTTCGGGTGCAGGCGCGCGACGTTGCGATATGCGTGCGCGACCTTGCGCATCGCATCGACCCAGTCGGCCGTCTCCGTGCCCACCTCGGCGGCGACACCGGCCATCATCTGATCGACGACGGCATCGAGCAACGCTTCCTTGCTCGGGTAGTAGTAGTAGATCGCCATCGCCTCGCAGCCGAGCGCCTCGCCGAGCTTGCGTGTCGAGAATCCGTCGAGACCTGTGCGATCGATCAGCGCGAGCGCGACGTCGCGAATGCGCTCGGCGGTGAGGTCGCGCGGGGCGTGCTTGGACCGCTTCACGACCTACCCATCCGCACGAGCTTGCCGGGTCGCGCACCGGTCAGCACGCCGTGCTCGGCGATCACCTCGCCGCCGACGAGCGTCGCGACATAGCCGCTCGCGCGCTGGACCAGGCGGCGGCCCCCGGCCGGGAGGTCGCGCTGCATCACGGGACGGTGAAGCGAGAGTCGATCGAGCTCGACGATGTTGAGGTCCGCGCGCATGCCGACCTCGAGGGTGCCGCGGTCGGTGAGGCCGATGAAGCGCGCCGTGTCACGCGTCTGCATCTGGACGACCCGCTCGAGCGGGAGGCCGTTCGCGCGATCGCGGCCCCAGTGCGAGACAAGGAACGTCGGCATGCTCGCGTCGCACACGGTACCGACATGCGCACCGGCATCGCCGAGCCCGACGAGCGCGCGCGGATGGACGAGCATCTCGCGCACGACGTCGAGGTTCATGCCGGTGTAGTTGTAGACCGGGAAGTAGAGCAACGCCTTGCCGTCGTCGGCGAGCAGCGCGTCGTAGATGACGTCGAGCACCGGGCGGTTCGTGCGCGCTGCGAGCGCGGCGAGGCACGCGTCGAGACGAGGCTCGTAGTCGGGACGCTCGGCCATCGGATAGAGCCGCATCGCGACCATCGCGAGGTTCGCGAGGAAGAAGTCGGCGAGCGGAGGAATCGGCGTGCCGTCGCCGGCGACCTTGTCGGACTTCTCGGCGAGCATCCGGGCGCGCAGCTCGGGCGTGCGCATCGCCGCGACACGCGCGTCGAGCGGCAGGTGCGCGATCGCCTTGTACGACGGGAAGCCCATGAACGGATGGAACGTCGCCTCGAGCCCGAGCAGCACGCCGATGCCACGGGCGGCGACCTGGCACCGCACGTCGAGGCCTCGCTCCACTGCGCGGTCTGCGCGCGCGAGGATCTGCTTCCACTGGTTCGGCGCGTGATCGCGCTGCATCGTCGAGATCGACAGTGGGCGGCCACCGCTCGCGAGCGCCATCGCCTCGAGCAGGTCGAACTCGGGGTCGAACCGATCCGGCCCTCGCATCATGTCGAAGTCGCTGACCGCCTGGAGCACGCCGTGCGAGAGGCCGCGGAACGCGGCACCGAGACCGGCGAGCTCGCGCGCATCGACCTCCGACGCCGGCGTCGCAGCCCCACGCGCGGTGCGGTGGTTGTCGCTGCGGCCCGTCGAGAAACCGGCCGCACCCGCCTCGAGCGCCGCGCGAAGCAGCTTGCTCATCTGCGCGATGTCGTCGTCGGTCGCGACCTCGCCGGCGACCGCGCGCTCGCCCATCACGTACATCCGCAACGGGTCGTGCGGCACCTGCACGAGGAAGTCGATCGCGTGCGGCATCGCGGCGATCGCGTCCATGTACTCGGCGAACGACTCCCAGCCCCACGGGATGCCCTCGGCGAGCGCGGAGCCCGGAATGTCCTCGACACCTTCCATCAGCTCGACGAGCTCGGCCTCGCGTCCCTTGCGAACCGGCGCGAAGCCGACGCCGCAGCTGCCCATCACGCACGTCGTCACGCCGTGTTGCGACGACGGCGACAGCTCGGCGTCCCAGGTCACCTGACCGTCGTAGTGCGTGTGGATATCGACGAACCCGGGCAGCACGTGCGCACCGTGCGCGGCGATCTCCCTGCGCGCCGGGCCCGAGCACGTCCCGACCTCGACGATCCGGCCGTCCTGGATCGCGATGTCTCCGGTGACCGCGGGCCGGCCAGTGCCGTCCACCAGAACTCCGCCGTTGATCTTCAGGTCGAACACGTGCGAGTTTTACACTGTAAAATGAACTCGAGACAAGCGCGAAATCTCGCACTGGCGGCGTTCGCGCTTGCCGCGTCCCCGACGGCGCACGCCGGCGGATTCGGCATCCCCGACATCGGTGTTCGCCGGACCGCGATGGCCTCGATCATCGGCCGTCCCGACGACGCGTCAGCCATCTATCACAACCCCGCCGGGCTCACGCTCCAGCACGGCTGGCAGCTCTACCTCGCGACCGGCGTGATGCTGATCGACACCGAGTTCCAGCTCCACTCGTGGGCCGAGAGCGATCGGTTCCTCGGCACCTCGGCAGATTCCGACGGCTACTACGCACCGGTGCGGCCGAGCCGCGCGATGGGTGTGGTGCCGATGCTCGCGCTGACCGGCGAGATCATCCCCGACAAGCTCGTGCTCGGCGCCGCGCTCTACGTCGGCAATGCACAGGGTGCCGCGTTCGATCGCGAAGCGGTCACTCGCTATCACCTGATCGACGGCTACGTGATCGCACCGCAGGCGGTCATTGCCGGCTCGTATCGCATCACCGACACGCTGAGCCTCGGCGCCTCCGCCGGGATCCTCAACATGCGGATTCACGGCCGGCGCGAAGTCTTCCCGATCATCGACGGCATGGACATCAGCTCGCTGACCGGCACGCGCCCCGAGCTCGTGCTCGACGGCAGCGGCTGGGCACCGACGTGGATGGTCGCCGCATTCGGCCAGCCCCACCCTCGCGTGACGTGGGGCGCCACGCTCACCGGCCGCGTCGACGCGACGCTCGAAGGTCCCGTCGAGGTCACGTACAGCGCTGACGCGTCATCGCCGAACGACAGGCTCGTCGGCAAGCAGCGGACGCAGCAGATGCTGCCGTGGGCCGCGATGGCCGGCGCGACCGTCGACGTCACACCCAACATCGAGGTCGGCGCAGAGCTGCGCTACTGGCTGTATCGCCAGTACAAGAAGCAGCACACCGACGTCATCGGCATCTTCCTCGTGCGCGAGCTCGAGACGATCAAGAACTACCACGACTCGTGGCAGACCTCCGGCGGTGTACGTGTCCACGACCTCGCGCCGCTGCCGGGCATCGAGCTGATGCTCGGCATGCACTACGACCGCACGCCGGCGCCACCCGGCACGGTCACGCTCGACCAGCCGACGTTCAACCACGTCGGCCTGCATAGCGGCGCACGCTACACGACCGGGCGTTACCGATTCGGCGCGAGCTACCTCCACTACTGGTACGACGTCGACACGGTGACGACATCGATGACCGCGCCGCCATCGAACTTTCGCGGCAGCGGCACGAACAACATCTTCACGGTCTCGATCGAAGCGCGCCTGTGAGCGATTTGCCGTTACAATAGGTCCGTGGGTCGCGCCTGGCTTCTCCTCGTCGCGCTCGCCGGATGTGGAAGCTCGAACCCGTCGGCGACGTCGGATGCGATCACCGGCTGCGTCGACGAGAGCGACTGCGCCGCGCCGACGCCGTACTGCGAGCCGTCGACGCATACGTGCCTCGAGTGCCGGTGGAGCTCGCACTGCACTTCGATGGGCGGCGTATGCGAGGCGCAGCACTGCCGGGTCGCGCGCACGTGCGCCGAGCTGAACGCGGAGCTGCCCGGTCTGCCCACCGGACGCTACCAGATCGACCCCGATGGGCCCGGCGGCACGGACCCGTTCGACGCGTGGTGCGACATGACGACCGACGGTGGCGGCTGGACGCTGGTCCAGCGCACGCGCTGGGCAAACGCGCAATCGCAGGTGCTGCGCGGCACGTTCGCGCAGTGGGCCGATACGAGCGTCGGCGAGCCGGATCCCGGCAACGCGTATCGTCTCGCCGGCATTCACTGGCCCGAGCTCGACGCGCGCGGCGGCCTGATGGTCGTGCATCGCCTCCGCACGACCGGCGGCGGCTCGTGCGCCCCGCTCTCGTATATCGCGACGATCGCATCCGTCGAGGTCGACCGTCCCGCGCAGAGCGCATCGGTCACCGGACTCGTGCAGACGGTGCCGATCGCGAACGGCGCGTCGCTCTCGACGACGGACACCGGCCCCGACCAGGTGTGCGCGAACGCGCCGAACTTCGGCGTGCCGTGGTTCTACGCGAGCTGCTGCAGCACGTGCCCGACGTACCAGGGCGCGTACTGGCTCGACGAGCCACACCCGATGGTGTCGTACACGACGACGCCCGACTTCTTCGGCAAGACCGAGACCCAGGCGTGTGGCGGCCAGGCGGTACGCGCGTCAGACAACGGCGGCGGATACCGCGGCGTCGACTCGATGGAGATGTACCTGCGATGAAGCGGCTGTTCGCCGCGGCGCTACTCGCCGCATGCGGCTCGTCGAGCGAGAGCCCCGATGCGTCCGTCGTCGGCCCGCCGCGCTGCGATCCGAATGCGCCGTTCGGCGAGCCGGAGCCGTTCAACGCCGTCAACAGCGACCTCGACGACGTGGGCGCACGCCTGTCGCCCGACGAAAACGTCATCGCGTTCAGCCGCCGCTCGGCGACCGGCGGCTACGATCTCTACACGGTGACGCGCGACCCGATCGAGGGCCTTCCCGGCGAGCCGGAGCTCCTCACGACCGTGAACTCCGTGAACTCGGAGCTGTGGCCGACGCTGTCGCCGAGCGGCCTGTTGCTCGCGTTCGATACCGATCGCGCCGCGGCCGCGTTCCACATCTACATCAGCCGGCGTGCCTCGACGAGCGAGCGCTTCGGCGCGGCGACCGCCGCAGTCGCGCTGAACGATCGCGAGAGCTTTCCGATGATCGCGACCGACCGCGCCCTGTACTTCGCGTCGGACGTCCGCATGGGCCAAGGCCAGCGCGACATCTGGCGCGCCGAGATCGACTCGACCGGAGCGATGGCGCCGCCGAGCGCGCTGGCCGGCGCGGTGAACACCGCCGACGACGAGGCCGCGCCCGTGGTCACACCGGACGAGCTGCACATCTTCTTTCGCCGCACGGTCGGCAGCGAATCCGATGTCTACACCGCATCTCGCGCGACCCCGCAAGAGGGCTTCGGCACACCGTCGCCCGTCGACGGTCTAGCGAAGCTCGGCATCGCGGAGTCGCCGAGCTGGGTGTCCCCCGATGGTTGCCACCTCTACTTCAACAGCAACGCGAGCGGCAACGACGACATCTACATCGCGCGGCGCCCTCAGTAGTCGTAGATGTTCACGTCCTGGGGGATCGAGCTCTCGAACGCCTCGATCATCGCCTTCGTCGACTGATCGAGCCGGCCGTTGTTCCGCAGCGCGTTCGCGGCGCGCCAGCGCAGCTGATAGGTCATTCCGGTGTTGCGCACGACCGAGCCGAGCGCGTTCGTCGCATCGTCGCTGTACGAGACGGCATCGATCGCCGTGTACGCGACGCTCGTGTCGGGGTCGCGCAGCAGCTCGACGAGCCGCTGGGCCGCGCGGTCATCCTTGCCATACGAGCGAAGGTTCATCGCGGCGAGCCGGCGGTCCGAGCTGTCGGCACTGCGCGTCATGCCGAGCAGCGCGTCTCGGCCGCGTTCGCTCTGCACGGTGCCGAGTGCCTGCGCCGCCGTCTGCCTCACGTAGGCGTCGCTATCCTTGATCGCCTGCGTCGCGACGTCGATCGCGCGCCTGTCGCCCGAGCTCGCGAGCGACTGGATCGCGTACGACCTGACGTCGGCGACCCGCGATTCGGTCGCGCTCTTCGCGACGAGGTCGCGTGCCTGCGCCGTGCCCGCGCGGTCGAGTGCCTGGACCACGCGGTACCCCGTGTACGCATCGTCCTCGGAGCGCAGCGCCTTCTCGGCGATCGCGAGGCCGGCCGGCGAGCCTGCGGTCAGGAGCTGCTGCATCACCGGCAGCTCGAGCTCGGGGTGCGCACTCGCGGCGGACTGCAGGGCAGCCGCCACCGTCTCCGTCGGGCGGAAGCCTTCCATTGCCGACACCGCGGCGGCCGCGACCTGCGAATCCGAGCTGCCGAGCACCTCGACGAGCGCATCGCGCGCCTCTTCGCTGCCCGCGCGGCCGAGCACGCTGATCGCGGCGACCGCCTCGTCTGTCGACGACGAGTGCATCGACTCGCGCACGACCTCCATCAGCGCGGGATCGGTCGGCGTCGTCGACGCGAGCATGCGCAGCGCATCTGGCTTGAGCTCGCCGTGCTCGTTGCGGACGAGCGTCACGAGCGTGTCGAGCGCGCCCGGCGTGCCTGCCGATGCGAACACGCGCATCGCATCGAGCCGATCCTGATCCGTGCCGACCTTCGCGAACTGCATCGCGAGCGCCGTGCCGTCGGCGTTCCCGACCGAGACGAGGTGCGTGAGCACCTGGTGACGCATGTCGGGCTGCGCCTGCGCGATCTCGAGCAGCGCGGCGTCGACCTCCGAGCCGCTCATCCCGATCAGGTGATTGACCGCGCGCCCCGAACCGGCGCCCTCGCCGAGTGCCGTCGAGATCAACAGGCTCCGCGCATCGTCGGTCGTGAACGTCGAGATCGCGTCGACCGTGGTCTCGGCGAGCGACGCGTTGTCGGAGCTCGCGTCGAGGACCGTCTTCAGCGTCTCGAACGCGGCATCGCTGCCAAGCGTCGCGAGCGAACGGATCGCGGTCGCGCGAACGTCTGCATTCTCGTCGAGCGCGAGCGCGCGCAGCGTCGGGAACGCCGCGGCGCCACCATGGGACAGCGCGTCGACCGCACGCTCGGCGAGATCCTTCTGGCCGCTCTTCGCGATCGCGACGAGCTTTGCGAGCAGCGTGTCGTCGACGACGGACACCGCGGCGAGCGCGCTGCTCGCGACGTGCACGCTCGGCGAGTCGACCAGCCGTGCGATCGCGGCGTTGGATGCGGGCGTCTCGATCCGCGACAGCGCGCTGATCGCATTGGACGAGACTGACTCCTCTGCCGACTCCGCGATCTCGACGAGCACCTCGACGGCTGTATCGGTACCGAGCGAGGCGAGCCCCGCGATCGCGGTCGTCTGCAGCTCGTCACCGATGCGCGCGAGATCGGCGAGCACCTCCTCGGCGCGACTCGAGTGCGTCTCGCCGAGCGCCGCCACCGCGGCAAGGCGGACGTCGCTGCGCGAGTCCTTCGTGCGCGCGATCAGGATCTCGACCGCATGGTCCGTCGCGATCACGCCGAATGCCCCGAGGACCGCGTCGGGCACACCGGGACGCGGATCGTCGACGAGGCTGATCACGCCGTCGATCGCACGATCATCACCGACGGTGCCGAGCGTGTGCGCGAGCGAGCGCACCTCGGTCACCGTCTTCGCCGCGAGGAGCCGGCGAACGAGATCGTCGGTCGAGATGCCGAGCGCTCCCGGCGAGACGCGAATCGGCCGATTCAGCGCCGCACGCGACGGTCCTCCGCCGTGCGCCGAAGCGTTCGGCGTCGGACTGCCGCGCAGCCACGACCACGACAACATCGTGACAAGCACGCCACACAGGACCTTCCAGCGAGTGAGTGACGTCATGCTCCAGCAAGCAGACAACGAGTCAGGGCTCGCGGTTTCATCCGTTCGAGTAACGCCCGCTGCCGCCCCGAAGATGGGCAGTCTCGACTGCGACACTCGACGTCCGTGCACATGTCTGCTGCGACGTTCGTGTGCGAATCGCGCGCGCCGGTTACATGCCGCAGCGGGAATGTTCGCGATCGGTCGCGCGTTCGTGCGCGCTAGCGAAACGGATGGTCGTCACCGCCGCGGTCATACCAGTCCTCGTGCGGAGACCACTGGTGACAGCTGTGGCAGGCGGTCTCGCGCCACACGACCGCGCATCCAGGACAGACGCCGTGCGTGTCGAACGTGTTCCACGTGTGACCGCACAGACACGACCAGCGACTGTTCCTCTCTGGACGCCAGCGGCAGCGCGGACAGCGGATCTTCGACTCGCGGTCGCGGTCCTTGATCGACGAGCCTGTCTTGCGGTCCGTCTCCTGGAACGCCAGCACCCGGGGCATCCCGCCAGCGTAGCAACTGTCCTCTACAGTGGACACTTACCCCGGTATTCACCCGTCGAACCTGCAGGAACTCGTCGGGTTTCCTCCTACAACTTTGAGCACCAATGAAGGATCCTTGACGGAGCTCGATCGGTTTGCCTAACGTTCAGAAGGTGGGGTTGACCGTTAGCGCTGATACGGTTCGTAGGACCGTCCGTAACGTGTTGTTGGTGGACGACTACGAGCTATTGCTCAAGCAGTGGGCTCGCGAATTCACGCGTGAGGGCGTGGCGGTATCGAACGCGACCTGCGTCGCCGACGCGATCGCCGCAGCGGAACGCGAGCGCCCGGACCTCGCGCTCGTCGATCTGTTCCTGTACCCGCCGGAGACCGGACTCCAGGTCATCGAGGCGCTGAAGGCGTTCGATCCGAGCATCGTGTGCATCCTGGTCAGCGCGCACCTCAGCGTCGCGCACGCGATGATGGGCGTGAGAGCCGGCGCCGACGATGTCTACTTCAAACCGTTCAGCGCGCGACAGGCGATCCAGCGCGTCGAGAACGGCGTGCTCGTGCAGCCGGAGCAGACGACACCGACGCTCGATCAGGTCGAGTGGGAGCACATCTCTCGTGCGCTGCAGGACTACAACGGCAACATCAGCCAGGCCGCAGATGCGCTCGGCGTGTTCCGTCAGTCGCTCCAGCGCAAGATCCAGAAGCACGCGCCGCGTGCGCTGCGCACCGGTCCCGTCGGGCGCCGCCAGCGCGTCCAGCCAAGTGCGATGCGCCGCAAGTCCGATCCGTAGTTGACCGGTCGTGCGCGTGCGGCGATCGTCGGCACGTGCAGAACCTCGCAGATCGCGTCGCATGGATCACCGGCGCAGCCAGCGGTATCGGGCTCGCTCTCGCTCATCAGCTGGCCGACGAGAAGATGAAGCTCGTCCTCGTCGATATCGAGGAGGGCCCTCTCCGCGAGGCGGAGAACGCGCTGCGCGACAAGGGCGCCGAGGTGCTCGCGCAACGCGCCGACGTGTCGAACGCACGCGACATGGCGAGCGCAGCACAGCGCGCGCTCGACACGTTCGGGCTCGTCCACCTGATCGTCAACAACGCCGGCGTCGGTGGCGCAGGCGGACCGATGTGGCTGCTCTCCGAGGACGACTGGCGGTGGACGCTCGACGTCAACCTGTGGGGCGTGCTCCACGGCATCCGCCTGTTACTCGCCCCGCTCGTCGCGAGCGGCGAGGAAGGCCACATCGTCAACACCGCGTCGATCGCGGGTCTGACGTCGACGCCGTTCATGGGCCCGTACACCGCGACGAAGCACGCGGTCGTCGCGCTGTCGGAGTGCCTCGCGAAGGAGCTCGAGCTCGCCAAGGCGAAGGTCGGCGTGTCGGTGCTGTGCCCCGGCTTCGTGAAGACGAAGATCGCATCGTCGCAGCGCAACCGCCCCGGCGGCCCGCTCGGTCCCGGTGGCCGCGCGCCGGGCTCGACCGAGGCGAAGTTCGGCCAGGTCCTCGACCAGCTCGTCGCCGCCGGCCAGCCTCCCGAGAAGATTGCCGAGGCGGTCGTCCGCGCCGTCAAGGACTCGCGCTTCTACATCTTGACGCACCCCAAGATGAAGCCGCAGATCGAGCACCGGATGCGCCAGATCCTCGACGAGCAAGCGCCCGGCATCGACCCGCTGTTCCGCCAGCTGTTCGGCGGGTAGCCAGGGGGCAGGCCGGCGCATAGACTGTGCGCCGCGTGTCGTTCGACTCGCTCATCACGCCGACCCGACTGCGCGCGCTCGCGGGCCACGCCTACGATCGCGGCACTCGCTACTGGCAGGAGGGTCGCGCGCAGTATCGCGAACGCGTCGGCGACGGCATCGCAGGCACGGTGACCGGCGGCGCCGAGTACGAGGTGCGCGTGTTCACCTACGGACGCGAGCTCGCGTCGATGTGCACGTGCCCGGCCGGCGACGCGGGTCGGCTGTGCAAGCACGCGGTTGCGCTCGTGCTCGAGTACCAGGCGGCGACCGCCGAGAAACCCGCGCCGGCGGCGCCGAACGCAGACGTGTTCGCGACGCGCACCCAGCTCGATACGTGGTGCGAGGAGAACGGCGTCGCGCACGAGCTCCAGCTGTCGGCGGACGTGCTGCTCGACGACGTCGTCGGAATCGAAGGCTATCCGCACCTCGCGATGGTCCTGCGCAACGTCTCGCTGCAGAGCGTCGGCTCGCTCGAGGGCGCGGCGAGGTTCGTCGGCGTGCGCCAGCTCCAGCAGCCGGTCGCCGCCGCCGCTGCCCAGCGCCTGCGCAACGCCGTCGCGGATCTGCGGCTCGCACTCGACGAGGAAGGCCAGCCGCGCAGGCTCCGCGCCGACGCGCCATCGTCGGTGCACGCGCTGTGGGATCGCCTCGTCGCCTATCGCGCCCAGGTGCGCCGCAATCCGCAGGCTGCGCCTCGCTCTCACGCGGCGCGCATGCACGTCGGCAGCATCGAGCACGACGAGAAGTCGAGTGCGCTCGTCTGGCGCGAGCGCACGAAGATCGTCATTCGCTATCCGTCGTGGTCGACGCAGCCGCTCGTCGCGCGCCTCGCGTTCACGATGCCCGACGGTCCGCCGACGGCGAGCTGCACGTGTACGACGTCGCCGACGGCGCCAGCGGCGTGCACGCACGTGCTCGCGCTCGTCGACGCGACGCTCGATCTGCTCGCGAATCCCGCGAACGAGGCGCGAGCGACGGTGCTCGCCGACGAGCTGTTGCGGCCGCCGTGGCAACGTGCGCTCGCCGAGCTCGCGACCCGCGACGATCCGACGCGCGTCGCGCCCGGCGCGGCCGTCGGCCAGGTCGAGGTGTGGTGGCACATCGACACCGAGTTCGGCACGACGACGCTGACGCCGCTCGTGAAGAAGGCGCTCAAGCGAGGCGGCTACAGCGCGGGCACGCGGATGACCGCGGTGCGGCTCCTCGACGACCACGCGTCCGTGCTCGGTGAGGCCGACACGCGGATCGCGGAACAGCTCGCCGGCTGGGTGCCGTCGAAGACGAGCACGTATCCCGCGCGCGCGTTCGCGGCGCTCGTCGGCCATCCCCGTGCGGTGCACGCGAACGATCCGGACATTCCGCTGGCGGTCCGGCGCGTGCCGCTCGGGTTCACCGCGGTCGCTGCCGGCGACGAGATCCGGCTCGAGCCATCCGTCGACGGCGCGAGGTTCTCGCCGCGCCTGCTCGCGCCGCTGCTCCGCGCGCACGCGCCGAGCGAGCCGTTGCTCGTCCTCGAGCTCGAGCACGCGCGGCTGTTGCTGATCGATGTCGGCGACGACGCGCGCCACATGTGGAACGTGCTCGAGAGGCACGGCAATGCGTTCCCTCCCGACAGCCACACGCAGCTGCTCGAACGGCTGTCTCGCCTCGAGACGAAGCTGCCGCTCGACGTGCCGCCCGAGCTCAAGGGCGTGCGCCTCGACGCGAAGCTGACGACCGTGCTGCGCATGCGCCTCGTCCGCGACGGCGCGCTCGAGATCGAAGCGTTCGTGCGGCCCGCGCCACACGCGCCGCTATTCCCACCGGCATCGGGACCGCGCGACGTGATGGTGATCCGTCCCGACGGCAGCGGCGTGCGCGGCTACGTGCGGCGCGATATCTCGTCGGAGATCGCGATCGTCCGCGGCTCGCTCGCTCGCCTGCCCGAGCTCGATGTCGCCGAGGAAGGTCCGCCGATGTGCTTCTCGATCGCGGACCCCGACGCCGCGCTCGCGCTCGTCGCGCGCGTCCAGACGCCGCCGCCCGACATCGAGGCCGAGTGGGTCGACGTCCGGCCGACCGTGTACAGCGCGCCGCCGACGGAGTCGCTGCGCGTGAAGATCGACGCGAAGCGCGACTGGTTCGGCATCGCCGGCGAGATGAAGGTGCCGACCGGCCGGCTCGAGCTCGCGATCATCCTCGACGCGCTCCGCCGCCAGCGCCGGTTCGTGCGCATCGACGACACGCGGTGGCTCGAGCTGTCCGACGCGATCCGCGAGCATCTCGGTCCGATCGCCGACCGCACGTTCGCGACGCGCAACCAGCTCGAGCTCTCGCCCGGCGCGGTCCCCGCGGTGCGCGCGCTCGCCGCCGCCGGCATCCGCGTCGACGCCGCGCCCGCGTGGCAGGACCTCACCGACCGGCTCGTCTCGTCGGCAAAGCTCCGCCCTCGCCCGCCGGCTGCGCTCGCGTCGACCCTGCGCAACTACCAGGTCGAGGGTCACGCGTGGCTGTCTCGCCTCGCCGCGTGGGGCGCGGGCGGCTGCCTCGCCGACGACATGGGCCTCGGCAAGACGATCCAGGCGATCGCCGTGCTGCTGGATCGCGCGAAGACCGGCCCCGCGCTCGTCCTCGCGCCGACGTCGGTCACGCTCAACTGGGTCGACGAGCTGAAGCGGTTCGCGCCGACGCTGCGGCCCGTCGTGCTCGGCGAGCAGGACGACCGCACCGCCACGGTCGCGAAGCTGACGAAGAAGGACGTGCTGATCGTCAGCTACGGCCTGCTCGTCCGCGATGTCGAGCTACTGGCGTCGCGCACGTTCGGAACGCTCGTCGTCGACGAGGCGCAGGCCCTCAAGAACCCGGCGACCCAGCGCGCGAAGGCCGCGCGTGCGCTGAAGGCCGAGTTCCGCATCGCGCTGACCGGCACGCCGCTCGAGAACCACCTCGGCGAGCTGTGGTCGCTATTCTCGGTCGTGTTCCCGAACCTGCTCGGCAGCTGGGACCAGTTCCGCGAGCGGTTCGCGCTGCCGATCGAGCGCGACCAGAACGCCGACGCACGGTTCGCGCTGTCGCGCGTGATCCAGCCGTTCCTGCTCCGTCGCACGAAGGCCGAGGTCGCGCGCGAGCTGCCGCCGCGCACCGAGATCCAGGTCCCGATCGCGCTGTCGAAGGACGAGGCGGCGCTCTACGAGGACGCACGCCTCGCCGCCGTCGCGCACCTCGCCGCCGAGAAGAAGACAAAGGACCTGCGCGACGAGCAGCGCCGGTTCGAGGTGCTCGCGGCGCTCACGCGCCTCCGCCTGCTGGCGTCGCATCCGCGGCTCTACGACTCGCAGTCGCAGGTCGCGTCGTCGAAGATGCAGCGCCTGCTCGAGCTGATCGAGGAGCTGCGCGACGAGGGTCACCGCGCGCTCGTGTTCAGCCAGTTCACGTCGCACCTCGAGCTCGTGCGCGGCGAGCTCACCGAGGCCGGCGTGCCGTTCCTCTACCTCGACGGCTCGACGCCGGCCGGCGAGCGCAAGCGGCTCATCGATCGGTTCCAGGACGGCGAGGCCGACATCTTCCTGATCTCGCTCAAGGCGGGCGGCACCGGCATCAACCTCACCGGTGCCGACTACGTCATCCACCTCGACCCGTGGTGGAACCCCGCCGTCGAAGATCAGGCGACCGATCGCGCGCACCGGATCGGGCAGACAAAGCCGGTCACCGTCTATCGCCTGATCGCGCGCGGCACCGTCGAGGAGCGCATCCTCGCGCTGCACAAGGACAAGCGCGCGCTCGTGTCGTCGATCCTCGACGGAACCGACGTCGCCGCGCGGCTGACGACGCGCGACCTGCTCGCGCTGCTCAGCGAGTCGGCGTCATGATGTCGCGCATGTCCGCGTCCATCTGCGCGTTGATGTAAGCGATCGTCTTGCCGCGCAGCCGCGTCTTCGTCGCGCGGAACGCTGGCTGCGAGAGCGCGCCGAGCCGCGCCGCCTCTGCCTTCGCCGTCTCGAGCACCGCGTCGGGCGCGACGAGCGCGTCGAGGTAGCCGGCCTTGCGCGCGCCTTCGGGCTCGTAGATCTGCGCGAGCAGCGTCGCGCGCGTGAGCTCCGTCGAGACCAGGCGATCGCGTGCGAGCTCCATCGCGAGCACGGGAACCGGCAACCCGATCGACACCTCGTTGAGGCCGAGCTTGTACGGGCCGATCGCGCCGACGCGGTAGTCGCCGGTCAGCACGACGAGCGCACCGCCGGCGAGCGCGTGACCCGTGCACGCGATCACGAGCGGCACCTGCGCGCCGTAGAGCCGCATCAGCAGCTCCGAGCCCGCGCGCAGGAGCTCCTTCGCCTGCTCGGGCCCGCTCATCATCACGCGCAGATCGAAGCCGGCGCAGAACCGCTCCGGCCGACCGACGAGCACCGCGGCACTCGCCTCTTGCTCCGCTCGGGTCAGTGCCGCGAGCAGCGCGTCGATCATGTCCTTCGACAGCGCGTTTGCCTTGCCGTCGTCCATCTGGAGGACGGCCACCTTGTTCTCGAGGGTGTAGGTGACGAGATCAGCCACGAGCGGACTCTACACCGAGGACTCGTGAGCTTCCGTACGCACCTGCGCACCTGAATGCGAATCCGTGCGATCGAGGCGTCGGCAATCTTTCGAGACGGCGTGTACGGAAAGTCTCACAGCGACGGAGCCGGGTTCGTCGCCCATGCTTTGCGGCCCGATGTCCAAGCGCCGTAAGAAGCAGCAAGTCTCGACGAAGGAGATCAAGTCGCAGGTCCTCGCGAAGGTCGCCAAGGCCAAGGCTCTCCCGCAGGCCGCAGAGACCATCGGCTTCACCGATGTCGAGGAAGAGTTCTTCCGAGCCGGCGCCGACCTCGAACAGGGCACGCCCTCGGAGTCGTTCGACGATCTCGAGACGCCGCGCCAGGGCTTCTGGCGCCGCCTGTTCCCGCGCGCGCAGACCGCCTGAAATCATTTCGGGCGCTCGCGCGTTGTCCTCCCCATGCGTCGCGCCCTCCTCGTGCTCGCGATCGCTGCAGGACCCGCAGCCGCGGATTCGCCGCTCGTCGTGGACCGCGCGATCGTCGTCGGTCGCATCGATGACGGTACGTGGTCCGATACCGCGACCGAGGCGCGCATCGACCAGCGCGTCGACCTCGCCGCGATCGTCGTCGGTCACCGCGGCAAGCACCGCGTCGTGCTCGCACCCGCCGGCGTCGACAAGCTGAAACTCGGCGGCCGAACCGTGCCGTCGCGCGAGCTCGCACCGCTCGAGGGCAAGTTCACGTGGTCGACCGTCGAGCCCCATGGCTTTCGCACGTCGACGGCGGAGAACGGCGCGACGAGCACCTTCTACAGCAACGTCTCGACCGATCCGAAGACGTTCGGCCGCTGGCTCGGCTACGACCACATCGACTACTTCGAGCACGTGTTCGCCGACAAGGGCGACGCGATCATCCGCGCGACGATCGCCCCGAGCGAGCCTGGCGCGGTCCAGGTGCCCGGCCTCGGCACGCTCCGCTACAAGGTCGAGGTCGCATTCGCCGACGGCACGCGCGTCGCGAGCCCGGGCGCAGAGGCAACCGACGCGTTCGGCATCCTGCCGACGGTCCATCGCGTCTCCGTGCGCGCGGGCGATGACTTCCTCGGCTGGCTGAGCGGCTACCTGCTCGTGCCCGAGGTGTTCGGCTCGGCGGGATCCGGCAAGAACCACCAGACCGAGCGATTCACCGGCTCGGACTGCGCCGACGTGATGGTCGGTGCGATGCGGCGCGCGGGCGCGAAGCTCGCGTACACGAACGTCGCCGGCTTGCCGTCGTACGGGACGACGATCGCCGCGGCGACCGAGCTCGACGATCACGGCACGCCGGCGTCGCCGATCACCGGCGTTTTGCCTGGCGATCTGATCCGCATCGATTACGCTGGCGAGCTGCGCCACCACACACCCCGCGACTGGGATCACGTCGCTGCGCTGTGGGAGGACAAGAGCGATCCGAACGGCCCTAGCAAAGGTGGGCCCGACGGCAAGCTCGATGGGTTCGATCTCGTGATCCACGTCGGCCATCCGCGCCTCGTGATCGAGCCGCTCGCGCGCCAGTCACCTGCGACGATCGACGTCCTGCGCTGGCGCGCACCGAAGACTCCGAGGTAGAGCTAGATCATGAACCGCACGCAGTTCCCGAACAAGCAACCGCAGCCGATGCCCGGCAACGTGCGTGGTGCGCTCGCCAAGCGCAACCTGATGGACGCGTATCGCGATCGTCCGCAGTACCAGCAGGACGACTACCTCAAGTGGATCGCGCAGGCGTTCGGCCCGCAGGCCAAGCAGCAGCGCCTCGACCAGATGCTCGACGAGCTCGAGAAGGGCACCCTGTTCAAGGGCGAGCCCTACACGCCCGCCGAGAAGGTCGAGCCCGCGAAGGCTGCCGAGGAGGCAAAGCCCGCGCCCGCCAAGGCAGCGAAGCCCGCAGCGAAGGCAGAGAAGCCGGCTGCCAAGCCCGCCGCGAAGAAGAAGTAACTCAGAGCATCGGCGGCGGGACGTAGAGGTCTTCGTCCGGATCGCCGACGGTGACGTCCTTGTACGTCACGACCTCGCCCTTCATGCCGAGGTTCTCGAGCGTGCCGGGCAGCTTCATGCCCTTGGCGTCGATCCACTGCGTGACCGCATAGCCGAGGCGCTCGTCCTCGCTCTTGCCGGCCTGCTGGATCTCGATGCGCTCGATCAGGTTCGTGTCGCGATTGACCACGAGCTGGTACTTCGTCTGGCGCTCCTTCGGATCGAACGAGACCTTGAGCAGGTCGCGCGGCTTGCCGTCGTCGCCCTGCACCTCGCCGCCGTACTCGAGCTTCGTGCCCGGCTCCTCGAGGAGGAACGGGATGAACAGGACGCCGGTGTCGAACTCCCAGCGCTCGCGGCTGGTCTTGACCGCCTGGTCGGCGCCGCCGTCGATCTTCTTCAGCTTCTGGCCGTTGTCGATGAACGCGTTGCCACCGCCCTGATAGATGTCGCGCATGACCACCATGTCGCCGCCCTCGCGCTTGGCGCGGCCATAGTGGCGGCCGTTCCAGCGATCCCACGCTTGCTCGCCGGCGAGGAGCTCCTTACCGTCCTGGCTGATCACCTGCTGCCAGCGCAGCTGCTTGGCGGTGCTCCACGTCGCGGTGCCGCCGGCTGCAGCGACGACCTTGTCGGCGATCTCGAGCGCCTTCGGATCCTGAGCGCTGCGATCGAACGCCGCGGGCGCGCCGGGATAGCGCGCGAATGTCGAACGACCGGGACCGCACGCGAGGAGCGCCGCGGCGGCGAGGGTGGCAAAGATGGCTGTGCGCATGCGGCCGGAGTACGACGAGCCTCGGCGGGTGTCAACCTACGGCAACTTCCGCTGCCGCAAGAGCGACGGTCCCACGATGATCTTCATCGGCTCCTCGCCGCGCTGGATCTGCTGCCACGTCGTCGACCACACCGACCAGTAGAGCGGCTCGCGGCCGAACAGCGCGTGGCGGCCCGCGAGATCGATCAGCGCGCCGTGATAGCTCGCCGCGTCGCCGCGCACCGTCGGGATGTGCTTGCCCGCCTGCAGGTTCCTCAGGTCGTAGACGAGCTCGACGTCGAAGTCGCCGTCGGGCCACACGACGAGACCGTCGTCGGAGATGTCGTACGGCGGCGACGACCCGTCGTCATCGCGCAGCGCCTCTTCGAGCTGCTCGCGCACGATCGCCACACCCGATAGCTTGTAGAAGCCGGCGAGCGCGGTCTCGAAGATGCGGCGCTGGATGTCGTCGAGTCGCTCGGTCCAGCCCGGCTCGACGAGGCTCGCGACGATCCAGCCTGACTGGAGCTCGAAGCGGATCACGACAGGCGACGGCGACAGCCGCGTACACGCGAGCGTGATCTGCACCCGATTCGAGCCAATATCGATCCGCTCGAGCGTGACGTCGCGCGCGCGGAATGCATCGACCTCGACGAGCATCGACACCAGCTGGCGATCGGCGAACTTCTCGATCGCCTCCTCGACGTGATGCAGGCCCTCGTGCTGCTTCGCGACGCCGCCCTCGTCGTCGCGCCACGCCGCGCGCCGCAGCTTCGTGAACAGCTTCGGGATCGTGCCCGAGTGAAAGCCGGGCTTGAGAAAGCCGATCATCGACTCGCCGTGGTGGCCGATCGCGATCGGACCGAGCGTCTTGCTGCGCGTCGCGCGGTAGAGCTTCCAGTTCTCCTTGAGCTCCCAGACGAGGAAGCCGGCGAGGCCGGGGAGCACGATCACCGTGAACGCGGCGAACGAGTTGCCGATCGCGGGCCCCATCAGCTTCGACGCGGGGCCGGCAACGCCCGACAGGATCGCGGGCGTGAACGGGATCAGGATCTTCGCGGCGACGGTGACGACCGGGAAGTGCTTGATCGGATTCGTCGACGGCTCGATGAACAGGTCGACGTACAGGCGCAGCACGTAGGCGATCACGAACCAGATCGCCGACAGGATGCCCTTGCCGACGAGCTTGATCATCGACTGGCCGCTGCGGAACCGCAGCATCTCGTCGACGCGATACATCGCGCGATCGACGAGGTCGGCGAGCTTGCCGAAGAGCTCGAGGATGTAGCGCACGAGACCCGGCAGGAACCGTGTCGTCAGCTGGCGGCTCGACAGGATCACCCAGTCGGCGAACCGCTCCTCGACCAGGCGGCCGAAGCGCGAGTTGAACACGAGCGCGCAGAACACGAACACGCCGCCGACGATCGGCCAGGTGTAGCGATCGGGACGCGGCTCGACGTGGATCGCGAACGCGACGATCGCCGCCGGGATCGCCGGGCGCACGATCCACCGGTTGAAGCGGCTATCGAGGATGCGGCGCACGATCGGCGTACGCCACAGCGCGGCGGGTGCGTCGAACAGGATCAGCTTCACGATCCGCCACACCCAGCGCAGCACGAACACGACGGCGCGCCGGAACAGCGGCACGTGAAGCAGGAGGAACAAGAATGCAGCGCCGCCCCACAGCGTCGCAGGCGTCGCGATCTCCGGCTCGTGGCCGGTCAACAGCTTCGAGAGCGGACCGATCATGTGCTGCAGGCCCTCGACGACGGCGAACGCACCGAGCAGTGGCAGCAGCGCGAACCTCGTCAGGAACCGGCCGACCTTCGTGCCGAACATGATCGACGACGCCTTCTGCAAGAACCGCAGATAGGCCTCGCCGCTGCGATACACGCCGTCGAGCGACGACTGGAAGATCCGATCGATGCGCAGCAGCTGGTCGCCGCCGCGCAGCTCGTCGAGCGTCAGGTCCGGCAGCTTCAGATCGTTCTTCGAGATCGCGTCGCGAAGATCGCCGAGCGCCAGACGGCCGACGTCGACCGCGCGGTCGAGCAGCTCGTCGACGAGCTTCTTCTCCGCGACTCGCTCGGGCAGGCTGTGCGGCTCGAGGCCGACCGCGTCGAGTGCCGCCTCGACCTTCGGCCGCAGCGACGCGCGCAGGTTGGCGTCGGCGCGATCCGTGATCGCGTGCATCACCGCGGCGAGGCGCTCGCGCTCCTCGGCGTTCTCCAGCTCGCACTCGGCGACCTTCTCGCTCGCCTGGTGCAGGCGCTTCGCCACGCGCACGTCGCGCGTCACCGGCAGCGCCCTCACCACCTTGCGCCTGCCGAGTGACAGGGCCCAGCTCACGAGATCGACGACCTTGACCTCGCGCTCCGCATACGTGCACGCGACCTGTAGATCGGCGAGCAGGCGCGCGCCCTTGTTGAACCGCAGCGACTCCTGCGTGCCCGCATACATCGCGAGCGGGAACAGCGCGTCGGCCCAGCCCGCGGTCAGGCTCCCCTCGCCGACCGCAGCGACCGTCGCCGGGGACGTATCGCCCAGTGCCTTCGCGAGGCGCGCGACGAGCAGATCGAGGTGCTCGCGCACGCCGGCGGCATCTCCCGCGCGCGCCGACAAGATCGCCGCCTTCGCGAGATTGCCCTTCGCGCGCGCTCGCGTCGCTGCCTTGCGTGCCGAGCCGATCGCGTGGTCGAGCCGCTTCGTCCCGACGTAATCGGGTGGCGCCTCCTCGACGACGAGCGGTTTCGCCGGCGCATGATCGGGCCGCGATGCGGCGAGCAATGCCGCGACGTCGAGGTCGCGCGCGATGATCTTGTCGACGCGGCCGAACGATGCCGCCATCGCCGGGAACGTGTGCTCGACCGCGCGCGGCGCGAACTTCGTGAGCTCGAGGTACAGCGCGACGAACTCGACGTACACGCCTCGCTCGTCGACCGGCGGGATGGCGAGGTTCTCCTGGTGCAATACCGACCGCACCTCGTCGAACTCGGCCTGCCCGATCTGCTCGACGCGCTCGCGCACGCCGGCGAGCGTCAGGATGTCGTTGCCGATCAGATCGTCGAGCGCGACGTGAATCCGCGCGTGGAACGCGAGCCGCCACACGTGCGACAGCGCCTCTGGATCGCGCGCCGCGACCTTCGTGCGGTCGCCCGTGACGAGCACCACGCGATTTGGCAACGCCGCGACGTCGACCTTCGCGAGCTCGAACCGCGCCAGCTCTCGATGTCGCTCGAGCTCCGCCTTCGCCACGACGAAACAATGATGATGCGGCACGCGCAGCCCGGCCCCGCGAAGCCCGAGGTGCGCCTTCACGATCCGGCGCAGGGTGCCTTCCTCGACGAGGATCGTGCCGGTGCTCGCCAGCTCGACATTCGCGAACGCGCGCGACCCCGCGGCATTCGGATCGGTCTCGGCGATCGGAGCAGCGCTTTCGGTCAAATCCCCCGCATTCTGGCGTGGAACACGGCCTCTGGCTCGTCCCCGGGCCCGAAACTAGAAGCTGTAGCCGACGTTCAAGTTCAGCATCGGTCCGATGCCGCGGTCCTCGGCCATCTGCCCGCTCTCCGCCTTGGCCTTCGCGACCATGAACGTCGCGCCGAGCTGGCCCTCGAACGTGAACCCCGAGCTGTGCGTCCACTTGTAGCCCGCGAACGGCGAGAGCCCGAGCCCGGCCGCCTTCACGTCGATGTTCATCGCATCGGTCGCGCCGTAGACGTACGCAGCCTCGGCACCGAGCTGCAGGCCGCCGCGAAACGAGCCCGTCACGTAGTACCGCGCGCTCGCGCCGCCCTCGAACAGCGAGATCCGCTGGTTCGTATCCGGATCGCGATACGCCCCGACGCCCGCGATCAGCGCGATGCCGATGCGGTCGCCGACGCGGCCTTCGATCGTCAGCTCTCCCATGGGCACGAACAGGTGGATCGGCGAGACCGTGATCGCGACGGACGGCTCGTCGGCGGACGCCGCAGTCGCAGTGAAACAAAGGATGAGACCGGCAAGCGATGTCTTCAGCATGCCGCCGCCGCTTATCAAGCGCGGTTCCAGGTCGCGCACGCTCCTCGAGCGGGCCGAGCTCGCGACATCGGCGCCCTGGTTCGCGAGCTTCGCGCCAAACTCGCGGCGGCGAAGTGCACGACTGCAATCGGCCGTGACTCCTCGTTCACGAGATCGTCGTCGGCGACCGATCCGCGACGACGATGTCAGGCTGTCGGATCTCGCCGTCGCAAACGACGACAGCGTGACCGCGCGTTCACCGTGCGCACGGCCGTGAGCAGCTCAGAACGAGTAGCCGCCCATGAAGCTCGAGTACCAGTGCACGCTGTCGTCGACGTCCCAGCCACCAGGGGGCAACCCCATCACTTCGTCGGCCGGCACAGCCATCGGGTTCGTCGTCGTCTGCTTCGCGAGCAGCATCGGGCCGACCTGGAGCTCCATCGTCAGCCCTTCCTTGGTCACTTGCTTCCATCCGACAAACGCGGCCACGCCGAGCCCCTCGATACTGGTCCACGGGTTGACCGAGCGATTCCCCGAGCCATTGCCGAAATGCTGGTAGGTCACGTCGGCGCCGGCGTGGATGCCATTCCACAGGTAGTAGTTGGCGCGCAGGCCGATCTGCTTCTCGGTGAACGTGACGATGCGTGCCCTGTCGCCGGACTGCTCGAGGTAGTACCAGTTGTACGTGTCGCCGATGCCGACGTGCTCGGTGCGGCCGATACCGCCGTGCAGCGTCACGCCGACGGCCGGCGCCACCTGGTACGAGACGCCGACCAGCAGCGTGTGCTTGCGAACCGCGAGTGGCTCGAGCGCGATCGTCCACGGCCTCTCGCGCTGCGTCTCGACAACGTTGCGCGCCGCGATCGCATCCGCCACCGCGACCGGGTCCGCAGATGTCGCGGTCATGCCCGGTGTGCACGTCGGCATCTGCGCGAGCATTCGCCCGCGCGTCGCGTAATCGTCTGTCGCGCTCGCCTTCTCGTAGATCGCGTGCCGCTGCTCGAGACACGCCGCATACGGGTCCGATGTCGAACCCGGCGCCTCCGCCCATGCGGAAGACGCCGTGACCAGGAACACGAACACCACGCCTCTCATGGCCCAGAGCTTAGGCCCGAACACGCGCCGACACGAAACAAGAAATGCTCCGTGCGGCGACGGGAGCTTAGAGGCGCCTACCCGAGCAGCTCAGAACGAATAGCCGCCCATGAAGCTCGAGTACCAGTGCACGCTGTTGTCGAAGTCCCAACCTCCGGGCGGCAGCCCCATCACCTCGGTGGCATGCACGGCCATCGGATTCGTCGTCGTCTTTTGCCCGAGCAGCATCGGGCCGATCTGGAGCTCCATCGTCAGCCCTTCCTTGGTCATCTGCTTCCAGCCGGCGAACGCGGACACGCCGAGCCCCTCGATGCTGGTCCACGGGTTGACCGCGGGATTCCCGGAGCCACTTCCGAAGTGCTGATACGTCACGTCGGTGCCGACGTGGATCCCGTTCCACAGGTAGTAGTTCGCGCGCAACCCGATCTGCTTCTCGGTGAACGTGACGACGCGCGCCTCGTCCCACTGCTCGAGGTAGTACCACTTGTACGTGTCGCCGATGCCGACATGCTCGGTGCGGCCGATACCGCCGTGCACCGTCACGCCGACCGTCCGCGCCAGCTGGTACGAGACGCCGAGCAGGAGCGTGTGCTTGCGAACCGCGAGTGGCTCGATCCCGATCATCCACCGTCTCTCGCGCTCCATCTCGACGGCACTACTTGCCAGGATCGCATCCGCCGCCTCGATCGGGTTCGCCGTCGTCGCGGCCATGCCCGGCTTGCAGGTCGGCATCTGCGCGAGAACTTGCCCGCGCGCCGCGAAATCGTAGAGCGTGCTCGCCTTCGCGTAGATCGCGTGCCGCTGCTCGAGACATGCCGCGTACGGATCCGATGTCGTGGCCGGCGCCTCCGCCCATGCAGTCGACGCCATCACCAGGGTCAAGAACACGACGCCTCTCATGGCCGCAGTTTCCTGCAGTTCACTGCGGCATGCCACGAAAAGCCGCTCACGCCGCGGGAGCTTCGGGATTCTCGATAGCTACTGCTTACTTGGGAAAAGCCAGCGAAAGGAAGCCGGCGACGACCGGAGAGAAGATCGCGATCGTGCTCTTCAGCGTGTCGCCAATGGTGCCCGTCGGAACCAGCATCGTGGCGAGCTTCTGCCGCTGGTCATTCCACGCAAGCACGTTGTCGCCATCCGCCAGCCTGTACACGAGCCGCTTGCCCCCGCGCTGCAGGAGTAGGTACGCAGGCACGTAGCTGATGATCAGTAGCAAGGTGAAGAAGGCGCCATAGACGAGCACGAGTGTCGACGGGTACTGCTCTTTCGTCATCCCCGTGTCGAGCATCGACTGTCTGAGAGCTCCCGTCGCCAGCATCGCACCACCGATGACAACGCCGAGGTACCAGAGCAGGCTCTGAACACGCTCGCGAAGCTCGACGAATGTAGCGACGACATCGACGTCCTTCTTCTTGTCGTCGAACTTGTCGAACGAGAGCTCGAACCCGGCGATCGCGCTACTCCACATTCCGGCGAGCGCCAGGAACGGCGGAATCATCACGAAGAAGCTCATGATTCCGACTCGCGCATAGTGGCTCTCTCCCAGTGGCCAGGGCACGTGGAGAGGAAAGACCCGAGGCTCGAGCACGAACGTCAATGCGATCGCGCCCACGATGGCAGCGAGCGTCATCGGCAACCACTTGCGGTTTCGCCGCTCGGCCGCCTTCGTGCTCACCCACCAGGCAGAAACCGCAGGCAGAACGCCGGCCCACGACACGGCTCCTTCAGCGGCGATAAGGACCGTCCAACCGATGACCAGCGGCGTCTTCTGCACGGCTGCGGTGAAGCCTGGTGCGGTCGCCAATATCACCGCAGAGACGATTCCGCCGACAAGCGCGCCCACCACCATTCCAAACACGATGAATCCACCGAGCCAGTAGTCGATCGAATCCTTCGGAACAGCTGCCGCACTGACGGCGAGCTGGACCTTGCGCGTCTGAATGTCTGCCACGGTTGCTCCCCGTTCCCGATACCTGCCGCAATAGACAGAGCAGTCACCACGCTATCACCATTGGACAACTCGTAGGTGCAGCAATTTGCTGCACCCACGACAACAAAATGCTGCATCGATCCTGATGACTCCGAGCACGGAATTTCAGTAATGTGGTTTCGTGCGTGGGTTTCGGTCGACGTCGATAGCTCTATCTCTGTTCCTGTTCGTCACGCTCTGGGGTCAACGGCCCGTTCGTGCCGATGAGCTCACCACGGTGACGCTCGGCGACTCGGGACCTGATCGATCGATCCCGGTAGGCAAGTCATTCTACCTGGCCAGCAACGTCCCCGAGTCAGTCGTCTTCGTCAGACCTGTCGTCGTGAGAGTACAGACCTCGATCATCGTTCCCCATCACGCCGACTCCTGCGACAAGACACTCCAGTACTTGAAGCTTCCGACGAAGAAGAAGCTCGAGGAGGCCCCAACCGGGCGCACGAATTCGGAGGCGCTGTGGTCCGGTGAGGAACCTATTTACGTCGGTCCCGCGTGGAAGCGCGGCGAGCTGAAGGACAAGCAAGACATCAAGCTCTTGATCGAAGGAGAGGACAAGTTCTTCGAAACCGGAGCGCAATACTGTCTTTATCAATTTCACATCACGCGCAAAGTCGACGTCGACGACCAGTTCGAGAAGCGAGCCCGCGAGTGCGCCCAGCACGATGGCGCGGCCCTTACCAAATGCATCGAGAAGATCATCGCTGACGTGCCGACCGAGGCGCGCGGGACCGTCAGGGCAGCCCTGACCAAGGCGCAGGCTGCTCTCAAGACTCGCCGTGCCGCCGGCCCGGCGATTCTGGCCGTGCTCGAGGCGTTTGGTGGTCCAGGAAAGAACGTGGTGACACCAGAGCAGTTTCCGCCCGTGATGGACAGGGATCTCCCGTTCTCCAAGGCTCTGCTGGCGCTCCTCGTTGGCCACAACGCTCTGCGACCACAGATCGAGATGAAGGCAACGGTGGCCAAGACTGGCTCGGATGGCACGAAGAAGCTCGTGCGTGTCGTCGAGCAGTACACGCTCGATGCCAGCGTCAAGGTCAACGGCGTCGGGCTGAGCTTGGACGACAAGAAGATCGTCGTCTACGAGAGCCCGACCTCGTCCAAAGGTCCGCAGAAGGAGCTCTCGCCGATCACGACCGAGCAACTCCTCCTTCCAGACTCGACGATCAGCCTCTACGAGCTGCTGCGGTGGACCCGCGGAGAAGTGAAGCTCGGAAGCGCCTACGTTTCAGCGAGTGACCTTGCGAAGAGCTGGGAGAAGCTCTCCAAACCAGATTACGTTCCGTCCTCGCAAGAGTTGAAAGATCTGAAGGCCGTGTCGGCTCGCATGCACCAGCTGAGCGACGCGGTCTGGCGAGCGTTCCAGGCCTACAACGCGGCGAAAAGCCCGGTTGGTGGTGCCGACATCGTCTATGCCGCGCTCGGCGAATGGCTCGTAGCGCATGTCGCGGACTGCGATGGTGTGGCCAGCCAACCGTTCGCGCCTGGCGCGAGCCTGTGTGGCAAGGGCCTTGGCTGGCCAGCCTATGTCCCCGCCCACGATGGTGGTCCTCTCGGTGAGCTCTACACCCGAATCGACGAGTTGGTTGCTGCCCTCGATGTGTTGGCCGCCAACCCGCTCACCGTGCGCACCGCGGTCGAGAACGTCACGGTCGTGCAGACACTGCGCTACCAGGTCCTGTTCACCCAGAAGAGCTGGATCTTCACCTACGTCACCCCAACGGTCGGGTACGCCAACATCTTCAAGGACGGAGGAACGGTCGGCTATTTCGCAGTCCAGCTTCATCTGTTCCCCAACGAGATCAACGAGCCGCAGTGGGTAAACGGACACGATGATTGGCGGCGCGCGTTCGCGCTCGAGCTCGGCGCCGGCTTCGGCGGGAAATTCGGGCCCGACGATCGATACGATGGACCGGGGGACCTTCCGATTCTGTTCGCCGGTCTCGCATTTCATCCGTTCGCGTACACGTCCCTCTCGGGCGGCATCGCGATCTTCGATCGGCGCTCGAGCCTGATCGTCGGAGAGGATCCGAAGCTCGATGCCGCGCTCTATCTCGGCGCCAACGTACAGATCAACGTGCCGGCACTCATCGGCGGGATGTTTGCGACGCCGTCATCGACCGCGACCAACTAGGGGAGACACATGCCGAGCAGAATCACTGGCCACGACGTCCCGACGACGGTCACGTCCGGCACGTCCTTCCAGATCACCGTCAACTACGAGAGCACCGCAAACGGCGATCTTGCTCTCTCGGTGGATGACGGATTCACCGTCGAGCCGTCTACATACCCACTCACCGCGTCGAGTCCGGGCGGCGCCACGTTCGGTGTCACTATCACCCGAGGAACGGCGACCACCGAGGGCTGCACGTTGAAGCTCGAGTTCGGTAACACCGAAGAGCCGAGAATCGACAGGGTCAAGTGATGACGCGCAACGCAACACTTCTCCTGATCCTGGTCGCAGCCTGCGATCCGGAACCTACCGCCAGCTTGAGCGTCACGCTCCAGCGCTTCAACGAACCAGGCAACTGCTGGGAGACAGCTTTGTTCTCCGATGAGACGCCGGCGAAGGCTGGCGATCTCGGACTCCCCGCGTTCTGCGCGAGCACCGCAGCCCGCACACTACTCGGTGGGGTCGATCGCGCTCGGCTGCTGGTCGTGTATCACGATGTCGAGTTCGAGACGACAGCGTCGCTCCCGCCGCCGACCATCGATGTACGGCTCGACGGAATCCCCGAAACGATCGCCTTCGATGTCGAGCCCCGGCGCATCGACAAGACGGACAAGCTCCTCGTAATCGCCGGCTTCTATCCTCCGACACGCGAAGCCGATGACGTGCGGATTACCGTGACAGCGGCTGCGGGCCTCGAGGAAACCCTGCCCAAGGCGGATGCCGCACCGTTGCCCCTCGTCGCGCCGACGCTCGGCATCGTGTACGCCGGCTGTCCTGCAACGGGGACCTGCAGTCTCCCCGGCGGAGTCGGCACGACGCCGATCGACATCACTCTGCCATCCCATTCCGGTGGCGATGCCACGCTCACGTGGACTCTCGGTGACATCCCACAACCAGACGCCAGATCGATCACGTTGAAGCAAAAGGGTGACGTGATCACGGCACGCGATTTCGTCCCGGTTCCTGCGTCCGATCAGAAATGGAAGCTCACTGCACGCTTTGGCAACCTGGAACAGCCCGGTGGAGAGATCCAGCTCACAGCACCTCAGATCACGGCGAAGATCCTTGGATGTGGGAGCCCGTGCACCGTCGAAGCCGGTTCCACGCAGACGCTGCGAGTTGTCGCGCCGCGCGGGATTCGCACGCCCGCAGCGAACGTCTCGACGTACACGAACGGCGCCCCGAGCCTCGCGGATGTCCTCATCAACCTCACGACCGAAGATGTTGCCGCGAACACGATCGAAGGCGACCGCGAGTTGACCGTTCCGAATTCACCCAACAAGACTTGGACGGTCGACGCGCGCGTCAGCGGGTTCCGCGCGGAAACATTTACAGCGACGATTCAGTAGGTATGTCCTGTAACGCTCAGAGGCGCGTACCGCTGAACGTCGCCGGCTGCGCGAGCTGCGCGTCGGTCGCGTCGTACGTCATCGTGCCCGACCAGTAGCCCGACGCGAGCTTGTCGACCTGCCAGTCGTCGTTCGAGTCCGACGCGCGGCACGTGCCCGTCAGGTGCAGCTCGAGCACCGACGACGACGGAACCAGCTGCTCGTAGAGCGCGTTCGCCGCGCCGTCGAGGCCCGCGTTGCACGCTCCCGTCCAGAACGACGCGCTGCCGAACCCGAGCGAGCTCGCGAGCTCCGCGCCAACCGCCTGGCAGTTGACGAGATCGTCGAGGAGGTCCGAGAGGTCGTGCGCGGTCGGATCGATCGCCGGGATGATCGCGGTGTCGAGGCCAAGGCGGACGATCTGGCCGTACGGCAGTGCGACCGTGTGCTCGCCGATGTTGAGCTTGCTCTCGTTCTCGAGGCCGACGAACACGCTCTCGACGACGACATCATCGATGTCGTGATCGGCGAACGCGACGTCGACGAAGTTCGTGTCGACCTTGAACCGCACGCCATCGACGACAATGCGACCGACGTACGTCTGGTCGATGTAGCCGACCGTGAGCTTCTCGTTGACGCCGAATTCCTTCGTCAGATCGCCCATGCGCTGGCCGACCTCGGTGAGCGTACCGACGAGGTCGGGCGCGAGCATCATCAGCTCGTCGTTGAGGTAGCCCGCGACAACCGGCTTGGCGCCGACGAGGATGTCCTTGAGCGTGCCCGGCTGCATCTGCGCGAGCATCTGGTCGAGGACCCACGACATCGGATCATCCGGATCGTCGGTCGCCTCGATCAGGCCGTTGACGATCGTGCCCGCGGTGCCCGGCATGTTCGTCGCGATGTCGAACGTGCTGCGCACGCGGTACGTGCCCGACGCGTCGAGCTTCGGATCCGGCTGCGGCTCTTGCGAGCCGGAGCCCTCGCCGCTGCCGCTGCCACTGCCGTCGCCATCATCGGCGACGGTGTGATCGGCGCAGCCCACCAGGGCCGAGAGGGTGAGTGCGAACGCAAAGCTAATCGGCGCAGTCTTCATATAGACGCGCCCTCTACCGCACTGCGTCGATCGATTGCTAGATCTTTTTAGAGCAGAGACGCGAAGTATTTAGTGGCTACTCGACTGGCCACTTACCGACGAGCATCCGCTCTTCAGTGAGACTAGAAATTGCCGGAATCATCGCGCGACAGGTCACCTGCGGTTTCGGCGCCGGCGACCGAGACCGACGAGCACGAGGCTTGCGAGGAACAGGCTGCCCAGCTCGCCACCGCGAGTCGACGAATCACAGCAGCCGCCGCCACCGTCGGGGTTGGTCGGCATCGGCTCCTCTCCGCCCTCGGTCGCGCACAGCTCGTCGCAGCCGTCGCCGGGGTCGGTGTTGCCGTCGTCGCACTCCTCGACACCGCCGGCGATGACGCCGTCACCGCAGCGCGCATCGACGCAGTTGTTGCGGCACATGTCGCTCTCGACCTTGTTGCCGTCGTCGCACTGCTCGGAGCCCTCGACCATGCCGTTGCCGCACGACGACGACACGCACAGGTTCGAGCACATATCGGTATCGACCATGTTGCCGTCGTCGCAGCCCTCGACGCCGGTCTGCTGGAAGCCGTCGCCGCACGTCGCGGTGTGGCAGACGTTGAGGCACGCGTCGGTGTTCGACATGTTGCCGTCGTCGCACTGCTCGACGCCGGTCTGCGTGAAGCCGTCGCCGCAGGTCGCGACCACGCACGAGGACAGACAGGCGTCGCTGTTGGACTGGTTGCCGTCGTCACACGCCTCCACGCCCGCGCGAACGAAGCCGTCGCCGCACGTCGCGGTCATGCACGTGTCGAGGCACGCGTCGGTGTTCGACGAGTTCGAGTCGTCGCACTGCTCGACGCCGGCGCGGACGAAGCCGTCGCCGCAGGTCGGGTTCTGGCACGTGTTGAGGCAGCTGTCCGTGTTCGACGCGTTGCCGTCGTCGCACTGCTCTGGGCCGTTCATCGTGCCGTCGCCGCAGCGCGGGCCGAGGCCATTGCACTGCGCGTTGCAGTGACCGTACGTGCCGTTCATCGCGCCGTCGTCACAGGTCTCGGTGCCCTCGACCGCGCCGTTGCCGCACTGGATCATCGAGATGTACTCGTACGCGCCCATGTCCCATTGCGGGCCACCGACGCCGTTGCCGTCGAGCGGCCGCGCGTGGCCCTCGAGGTCGTCGCTCGGGCCGGTCGTGCCGGCGTCGATCGCGACGCTCGTCCCCATGACGTGGAGATCGGCGGTCGACACGTACTGCGGATTCGCCGACAGCATGCCCGCGCCGAGCGTGACGAGGTGAGCGTTCTCGCTCGTGTTGTTCCAGATGTCCGAGTAGGACACCGACCAGCTCGCGCTATCCGACTTGTAGACGCCGTAGCTCGAGCTGGTGATGAGCGAGTTCGTGATCGTGACCGTCGCGACGTTCGCCGAGCTCGCGCCCGTGATGACACCGTACGAGCCGTTCGCGTTGAGCGAGCAGTTCGTGATCGTCACCGAGCGGCCCGGCGTGCCGTGGACGATGTACACGCCAGCGTTGCCGCTGTTGCGCACGACGGTGTTGACGAGCTGCGGCGACGCGGAGTCGGTGACGTACACGCCGTAGGTGCCGGTGCTGAAGATCGTCGCGCCCGAGAGCACCGGGTTACCCGCGCGCAGGTACGCGCCGTACGACGACGCCGATTCGATCGTCAGGCGGGTCAGCTGATTGCCCGTTCCCGTCGAGCGGTACTGCAGGCCGTAGGTGGCGTGACGAATCACGACGTTGTCGAGGACGGTCGCGTGTGCCGTCGTGTCCATATCGACGCCGTACCAGCTGCCGCTCGACGTCGAGGTCGAGCCGATCGTGATCGGGTTCGCCGGCGTGCCGTCGGCGACGAGCGTGCCTCTCACGGTGAGCTCGCCGCGGCTCGTGCTCTGACCAGCGAGCATGATGTCGCTCGAGCTGGTGAACGTCAGCGTCACACCGGCATCGATCGTCAGCGTCACGTTCGGACCGACCGTCAGATCGCCGGACGCGGTGTACGGACCGCCTGCCGCGGTGAGTGTCCTGTTCGTCCACAGCACGCCGTAGAGGCCAGGCGTTGCGACGCCGTCGTACGGCAGCGCGCCCTGATCCTCGTTGCCCGGCGCGCCGAAACGAGAAGGCGAGTTCGAGGTCAGCCGCAGGTCCGACGCGGACACGTAGAGCGGATTCGCCGAGATCATGTTCGCGCCGAGCGTGATCAGGTGCGTGTTCTCGCTCGTGTTGTTCCAGATATTCGAGCTCGACACGCTCCAGCTCGCGCTATCGGACTTGTACACGCCGTAGCTCGTGCTCGTGATGATCGAGCCGACGACGCTCACCGTCGCGACGTTGGCCGAGCTCGCGCCGGTGATGATGCCGTACGAGCCGTTCGCGTTGAGCGTGCTGCGACTCACCGTGACGGACTTGCCCGGGGTGCTGTGCACGATATAGATGCCCGCGTTGCCGCTGTTGCGCACGATGCAACGCGTGAGCGTCGGCGACGCCGAATCCGTGACGTAGACGCCGTAGGTGCCGCTGCTGATCGAGCTCACCGCGTCGAGGTTCGGCGATCCGGCGCGCAGCCAGAGCCCGTAGGACGACGACGACTCGACGACAAGGTTGGAGAGCTGGTTGCCAGTTCCTGTCGACAGATACTGCACGCCGTACGTCGCGTGGCGGATCGTGAGGTCGTCGAGCACGCTGTCGTGGGACGTCGACTCGAGCTCGACGCCGTACCAGCTGCCGCTCGAGGTCGAGGTCGAACCGATCGTGATCGGGTTCGCCGCCGTGCCGTTCGCCACGAGCGTGCCGCGCACGATCAGCTCGCCGCGGCTCGTGCTCTGCCCGGCCAGCATGATGTCGCTCGAGCTCGCGAACGTCAGGGTAACGCCCGGCTCGATCGTGAGCGTCACGCCGGGCGCAACGCTGAGATCGCCCGCTGCCGTGTAATTGCCCGTCGCAGCCAGAAGCGTCGTATTCGCCCACAGCACACCGTAGAGACCAGGCGTGGCAACACCGTCGTAGGGCAGCGCGCCCTGGTCCTCGTTCGCGACGTCGCTACCGAACCGCGACGGCGAGTTCGACGTGAGCCTCAGATCCGACGCCGACACGTATAGCGGATTCGCCGAGATCATGTTCGCGCCGACCGTGATGAGGTGCGTGTTCTCGCCCGTGTTGTTCCAGATGTTCGAGTTGGTGACGCTCCAGCTCGCGCTGTCCGACTTGTAGATGCCGTAGCTCGAGCTGGTGATGATCGAGTTCTTGACGGTCACCGTCGCGACGTTTGCCGACGAAGCGCCTGTGATGATGCCGTACGAACCGTTCGCGTTCAGCGTGCAGTTCGCGACCGTCACCGACCGTCCCGGCGTGCTATGGACGATGTACACGCCCGCATTGCCGCTGTTGCGCACGACCGACTTCATCAGCGTCGGCGACGCGGAGTCCGTGACATACACGCCGTACGTGCCGCTGCTGACGACGTTCACTGCATTCACCGTCGGGGTTCCCGCACGCAGCCACAATCCGTAGCTCGATGATGCAGTCACGCTCGAATTCGTCAGCTGCAGCTCGGTGCCCGTCGTCTCGGCCGTCACGCCGTAGGTCGCGTTCTGGATGTCGACGTGGTCGAGCTTGACCTGCGTCGCGCCCGCCAATGCGACCACGCCGTACCAGCTGCCACTCGACGTCGTCGTCGACTGGAACGTGATCGGCTGCGCCGTCGTGCCGTTCGCGACCAGCGAGCCGGCAACCGTGATCTCGACGCGGCTGGTGCTGCGCCCCGCCAGCTGCGAGTCGCTGTTCGCCGCCGCCTTCACGACGACGCCTGGATCGATCGTCAGCGTCGCACCGGCGATCACCGTGATGTCGCCCTGCACGATGTACGGGCTATTCGACGCCGTCCAGGTCTGGGTGCTGAGGTTGCCGCCCGCGATCACCGTATCCGCATGCGCGGCAATCGGTGCGAGCACGATGGCGAGGAACGTCGAAACCGCGAAACCAAGACGCATACACGGACCCCCGACAAATGAGCGGCGCGGAAGTTAATGGGGCGGCCGCCCGAAACCCAGCAGATTCGCCGGGTGGTGAGCGACCTCACAGTAGCTGGAAGAGCTGGGTCACGTAGACGAGCCGCCAACCGCTGCCCGGTCGCACGAAATCGATCAAGTTGGGGTGGCGACTTCGCGATCGGCTTTCGCCGGCTTCTAAGGCTTGGCCTCGCTCTCGTCCTCGAAGCCCCCGTCGTCGGTCGCCCGGCTCTCGATGCCGCGGCTCGATGTCCTCGCGTTCGTCGAGCAGGTCCCACACCGGTGCATCGCCCTCGGTCGCCTGGCTCCCCGACGCAGCTAGCAGTCGGCCCATCGGGACCACCTGCAGCATTTGGTTGCACCCCAAAGCATTGCTTCACCGTCGAGACTTCGCGATCGTCCTTGCCGGGCGGCACACGTGCCCTACTCCGTCACAGGCTGGGTCGAATACAACGGGATGACGCTCGACGAGCGCGACAAGGACTCGTCCTGGCAGCCCGTGCTCTCGCTCGAGCCATTCTTTCTCCACGGTGACGCGATCTCGAACTATCTGTTCGGTCTCGCGAAGGATCCCTACCCTCGCCCGCTGTTTGGCTATCGCGGCATTCCGACGGACTGCACCGACGTCGTGCGAGCGGCCTACAAGGAAAACCAGCGGTTCTACAGGAAGTATCGTGATGGCTGGTTCGGCCACACCCACGCGGAATGGGGCGAGATCTGCGCGGCGCTCGCGCGCCCCGAGGCGCCAGAGCTCGACCAACAGCTCGGTGGCTGGCCCGCGGTGATCGATACGACCACGGTGCTCGGGTCGCGCCTGTGCTCGCAGCCGTCGAGTCAGCTGCGGATCGTCGTGTGGGCGTCGTGGTGAGCGATCACGGAAAGCAGCGCCCGAACATCACGCTCGCGATCTCGCCGCCCTGGATCGCGATATCGAGCCGACC
>JABFXX010000411.1 GCA_013368795.1 Kofleriaceae bacterium | reverse complement strand
GCTGGCGAGCTCGTCGACGAGCCTCGGGATTCCCCACGGCTGATCGAGCGCCGTGCGCGTCGCGACGTAAAGATCGTCCAGTCTCGTGCCGAGGCGATCGGACGCGAACCACAGCTCGAGCCCGTCGCTCGACAGGCCCGGCGTGTTCTCGTTCGCCGTGCTCGACAGCGGCGCATCGAGATGCTCGGGCGCGCCCCACGGATCGCTCGGGGTCGCGCGACGAACGCGCCACAGATCGCTCATGCCGAGCGAGCCAACGCGCGGCGACGTGAAGTAGAGCTCGAGGCCATCGGCGCTCGGCTCCGGATCGTCGTTCTGCATGCCGGTCGCGTTGATCGCATCCACCGAAACCGGTGGTGACCACGTCCCGAGATCGATCTGCTCGGCGGCGCAGCGATCGAACGCGTCTGGCAGCTCGTCGAAGTTGATGCGGCCGCATCCGACGAGGACCAGCACGAAAACGCCACCTCGCACGTCGCGCAGCCTAGCGCGCCGAGGTCGTCGCATGTGAATGTTCGAGCGTGAAGATCGAACGTATCGAGCTCGCCGGGCTGACGACGCGTGTCGTCGGAGATGGCCCACTCACGGTCGTGCTGCTACATGGCTTCGGCGCTCCCGGTGACGACCTTGTCGCGCTCGCGCAGTTCCTGAAAGTCCCCGCTCGGTTCGTGTTCCCCGCCGCGCCGATCGAGCTGGGCGGCCTCTACGGCGACGCGCGCGCGTGGTGGCGGCTCGATCTGATGCAGCTCGAGCAGGACCTTCGCACCGGTGCGATCCGCGATCGCAGAAGCGAGGTCCCCGAGGGCCTCGTCGAGGTTCGCGCGCAAGTGAACCGTTTCCTCGCCGAGCTGAAGGCTCGCTTCGGCGCGGACAAGCTCGTGCTCGGTGGCTTCTCCCAGGGTGCGATGGTGTCGCTCGACGTCGCGCTCCATCGCGACACGGCACTCTCCGGCCTGTTGCTCATGTCGGGCACGCTGCTCGCCGAGTCGGAGTGGGCGCCGCTCATGCCCAAGCTCGCCGGCGTGCCGATCGTGCAGTCGCACGGCCGCGCCGATCCGCTGCTGCCGTTCTCGATCGCCGAGGTGCTGCGCGACCAGCTGACCGCCGCGGGCGCGAAGCTCCAGTTCGTGCCGTTCAACGGCGGGCACGAGATTCCGCCGGTCGTGCTCGACGGCGCGACGAAGCTCTTGCAGTCGATCTGACTACTGGCAGACCGTCGCGGTCAGCGCGAACGTGTCGAAGAAGAACGAGGTCGCGTAGATGTCGTCGTTCGTCGACGTCATGCGCAGACGGACGGTCTGACCCGCTACGTTGGACGTGAACGTCTTGCTGAGCGGAACCCAGTTCGCCGTCGTCGTCGTGTTGTTGAGCGCGATCACGCTCTCGATCGGCGTGCCGTTCGTCTGGATCAGCTCGACCGAGGCGGTGTCGTAGACGAGCCCGCCGCTCTCGTCCGTGCCGACTGCATACTGACCGGTCAGCACGAGCTGCGTCGTGCCGGCCGGGATCGCGACGTCCTGATAGATCACGTCGGTGACCGTCTGGACGCCGTAGTCGAGGCCGATAAGACCGCCGAGCCACACCTCGTACGGTGCGGAGTGCTCGGGGATGCCGTCGCCGGTGATCAGCGGTCCGGCCGGATCGATCAACTGCTGCGTCCATCCGGTGCCGTTCGCGTCGAGATCGAACACCGGGTTGACGAGGAGCTGGCGCGCCATCGGCGTGCATTGATACGCGTCGGGCCGGGCATCCGGCGGCGACACCGTCATGCCATCGGCGCGCGCGTCGGCCGGCCCTCCGGTGCGTGCGTCGATCGGCTGGCCGGTGTCGGCATCGACCGGCTGGCCCTGACCGGCCTGGGCGCAGGCCGCGAGCAAAAGGGCAACACCGGCCGAAACGCCGACATCCCTCCTGGCGAGAAATATTATCTCGCCGTTTCGGGCCGTTTCACGAGGGTTTTGTGGGGCTACACGGCGGTTCCGGCCATCGCCCGCCGAGCTGCGGCGGCCGCCGGGCGCCAGCCACCCCGGAGGACGCGGAGCCAGAACAGCGACGCACCGACGACGATCTCGATCGCCAGGCCGATCCAGCCACCTACCGCACCCAGCCCCAGGTGGACGCCCAGGAACCAGGTGAGCGGCGGTGTGGTGAACCAGGACGTGAGGATCCCCACGACCGCGGCGTAGCGCACGTCGCTCGCACCACGCAGGACACCACGCGCGATCACGTTCGCGGCATCCGCGACGAGGAACGCGAGACTCACGTGGACGAGCATCGTCGCTCGATCGGCGAGCGCCGCATCGCCGGCCGCCATCGAACGAGCGATCAGGTTGCCGAGCACGGCGTAGCCGAGCACGCACAGCGAGGAGTACGCGGCACCGATCGTGAGCGTACGCCTCGCGACCCGCGGCACGAGCGCGTCCTTGCCCGCGCCGACCGCCTGCCCGACGAGCACGGCAGCGGCCTCGGCGAGCGCGTGCGCCGGCAGGAACGACACGTTCACCAGGTGCATCACCATCTGATGAGCCGCGCCGTCGATCGCTGACATCCGCGCCACGAGCACGGTGAGGATCAAGAACGAGCCGACCTCCATGATGAACTGCAGGCCGTTCGGCACGCCCTGGGCCCATACATCACGCGCGGCAAGGCGCGAGAACGTGACCTTCTTCAGCTGCGCGCGCATCGGCCACGCGAGCACGGAGAGCTCGGTCAGGTTGCCGGCGATCGTCGCCGCCGCGGCGCCGCGCACACCCCAGTCGAGGACGAGGATGAACAGGACGTCGAGCCCGATGTTGACCGCGTTACCGGCGAGCGACGCGCGCATCGGCGATTTGCTATCGCCGACGCCGTATCTCGATTCGCGCAGCGCCGCGTAGACGAGCACGAGCGGTGCACCGAGCGAGCGGATCGTCAGGTACTGCGCGGCGAAGTGACCGGCGCGCGGCGACGCCGAGAGCTTCTCGAGCAGCGGCGCGACCAGGTGACCGGCGATCGCGGCGGCGGCGCCGAGCCCGAGCGCGATCACGAGCGCGGCACCGACGAGCTCGGGGATCCGATCGGTGCGGTCCGCGCCGACGGCTTGCGAGACGAGCGTCTTCGCGCCGCGGAGTAGACCGATGCCGAAGCAGACGAGTGCAAAGCCGACGACGCCGGCGAGACCGACGCCCGCGAGCTCGTCGGCGCCGATCTGCGCGACGAACGCCGTCGACGCGAGGGTCATGGTGGAGAACGAGACCATCGAGACCGTGATCGGCCACGCCAGGCGCAGAAGCGCGCGCCCGGGGCGATCGGACCAGGTCAAAGATGAGGGTGTACTTGCAGATACGAGAGCAGACATGACACGCAACTCCGAGGAGCCCGAATCGTCCGTTCGCCGAAACGAAGAAGGGCTCCAGGGTTAGCAACCCGAGGAGCCCGCGGCGGAGGGTGGAATCTCGATCAGCGCATCGAGCCTCTGCCACCGCGGGCGCAACCACCATCGACGACGACCGTCGTCGCGCACTGGCGGTTCTTCTGCGTGGCAATGAGACTCATCGGCTCCGATTTCCTTGTTGCCACTCTCTCGCAGGGACGCGCGATCCGTCAAGGATCGTGTTCGCGCAGCGACAAAGAAGTGCAGGTGATCGAAATCCGATCAGCGTGTGTCGCAGGTGTCGCGGCAGAACGCCCGAATGGGGCTGAATGGGAATGCCGAGGCGGGCCGCCCGGTTGACAGCCCGCACGTAACTATTAACGTCCCCACCACTTCCTCTATGGCAGACGTCACGACGCTCCAATCTCGATTCACCACGCTCAAGGCGGAAGTCGGCAAAGTTCTGGTCGGCCAGGACGACATGCTGCACAGGCTGCTGCTCGGCCTCCTCGCGGGAGGTCACGTCCTGCTCGAGGGCGTGCCCGGCCTCGCGAAGACGCTCGTCGTACGTACGCTCGCGGACGCGCTCGACGGTACGTTTTCGCGCATCCAGTTCACGCCCGACATGCTCCCGGGCGACGTGGTCGGCACGCAGATCTACAACCCGCGCGAGGGCTCGTACACGGTCAAGAAGGGACCGGTGTTCGGCAACTTCATCCTCGCCGACGAGATCAACCGCGCGCCCGCGAAGGTCCAGGCCGCGCTGCTCGAGGCGATGCAGGAGCGCCAGGTCACGCTCGGTGACTCGACGTTCAAGCTGACCGAGCCGTTCCTCGTGCTCGCGACGCAGAACCCGATCGAGCAGGAGGGCACGTATCCGCTGCCCGAAGCGCAGCTCGATCGCTTCATGCTGAAGATCAAGGTCGGCTATCCGACCAAGGACGACGAGATCAAGATCATCGATCGCATGGCGGGCTCCGGCTCCGAGCCGACCGCATCGAAGGTGATGACGATCGACGAGATCATGTCGGCACGCGAGGTCGTGAGGAAGGTGTTCGTCGACGACAAGGTCAAGCGCTATGCGGTCGACGTCGTCGCCGCGACGCGCGATCCGAAGGCTTCGGGCCTCGCCGCGCTCGCGCCGCTGATCGACAACGGTGCGTCGCCGCGCGCATCGATCGCGCTGGTCAAGGTCGCGAAGGCGCAGGCGCTGCTCTCGGGCCGCGACTACATCTCGCCGCACGACGTGAAGACGATCGCTCACGATGTCCTCCGCCACCGCGTCCTCGTCAGCTACGAGGCCGAGGCGCAGGGCAAGACGACCGATCACGTGATCGCGCAGATCCTGGAGAACGTCCCGGTCCCGTAAGGCGAGGTCGTCATGCTCCCTGCGGAAATCGCGCAAGCGGTCAAGCGCATCCAGTTCATCACCGGTCGCCACGTCTCCGACGTGATGGCCGGCGCGTATCTATCCGTGTTCAAGGGCCGCGGCATGGAGTTCGACGAGGTGCGGCCCTACGTGCCCGGCGACGACATCCGCGCGATCGACTGGAACGTCACCGCGCGCACCGGCGAGCCGCACATCAAGCGCTTCGTCGAGGAGCGCGAGCTGACCGTGATGCTGCTCGTCGACGTGTCGGCGTCGCAGGACTTCGGCTCGGGACGGCGCAGCAAGCTCGAGGCAGCCGTCGAGCTGTCGGCGCTGCTCGCGATGAGCGCCGTCGAGAACGGCGACAAGGTCGGCCTGCTGCTGTTCCACGGCGGCGCGGACCTCTACATCCCGCCGCGCAAGGGCGGCAAGCACGCGCTGCGCGTCGTGCGCGAGGTGCTCGCACGCGGCCAGGGCGTCGCCGCCGGACCGCTGCCCAAGCCGCTGTTGCCACAGTTCGTGCGCAAGTGGTTCAAGAAGCTGCAGGACGTGACGCGCAGCCAGCCGCGACGCTCGACCAGCATCGCCGCCGCGCTCGAGTTCTGCCGCCAGGTGCTGCCGCGCCGCGCGGTCCTGTTCCTGATCTCGGACTTCATGGACGACGGCTACCTCCAGGTGCTGCGCCACGCGAACCGCAAGCACGACGTGGTCGCGTCGCTGATCACCGATCCGCGCGAGGCCGAGATGCCGCCGGCCGGGCTCGTCACGCTCGAGGACGCGGAGTCGGGAACGACCCGCCTCGTCGACACGCGCAGCAAGGCGTTCCGCGATGACCTCGCGGCGCGCGCGCAGGCGCGCCAGAAGGACCTGAAGGATCAGCTGCGCGCGACCGGCATGGACCTGGTCGTGTTCGACGCATCGGGCTCGATGGTCGATCCGCTGCTGAAGTTCTTCCGCGAGCGCGAGCGGAGGATCCACCGATGAAGCGCCTGGTCTTGGTCGCACTCGTCGCGGCGTGCAGCAACTCGAGCATGCTCGAGAGCTCGCAGTCCGATCATGTCCAGCCGCCGAAGGACGCGATCGCGAAGACGTCGGAGAACGGTCCGGTCAAGGCGACCGTCACGGTGTGGCCCGCGAAGCCGAACCTCGGTGAGTCGATCTATCTCCGGCTCGAGGTCGACGCGCCCGCGGGCATCAGCGTCGACGCGCCGTTTCAGGAGGCCGGCGATCAGCGGCTCGGCCGCTTCAAGGTCATCGGCTTCGTCCGCGACACGCATCGCAAGGCCGACGGCGTGCAGCACCAGGAGCAGACGTACACGCTCGAGGCACCTGCGAGCGGCAAGCAGCGCATTCCGCCGCTGCGGCTCGAGATGCTCGACTCGCGCGACGCGCAGAAGGCAACCGGTGCCCAGGAGATCCTGACCGAGGAAGTTCCGCTCGACATCGCGCCGGTGTCGACCGCGGAGATCGCGAAGGAGCTGAAGGCCGCCGCCGGCACGCTCGACGTCGACGTCGGTGGAACGCCGTGGCTGACGATCATGCTCGTCGCGAGCGCCGCTGCCATCGTGCTGTCGGGCTCGCTGCTGCTGCTGCGTGCCGCACGGTCGCGCCGCAGCGTCGCGGTGAAGAGGTCCGCGTACGAGGACGCGATCGGCAAGCTCCGCGCGCTCGAGACGCGCGGCGCGCCGACCACCGAGCAGGCCGACGCGTGGTTCGTCGAGCTCTCGGCGATCGTCCGCAGCTATCTCGAGCGACGCTACGACATCCGCGCGCCCGAGCTGACGACCGAGGAGTTCCTCCAGGTGGCATCGCGCGCGCCCGAGCTGACGCTCGCGCACAGCACGCAGCTCTCGCAGTTCCTCGAGCGGTGCGACCGCGTGAAGTTCGCCGGCTATCGTCCCGACTCCGACGAGTCGATCGCGACGCTCGCCGCCGCGCGCGCGTTCGTCGAGGAGACGCGGCTGCGTGACGAACACATGAAGGAGGCCGCATGAGCGTCGCCGGTCTCAGCGTGTTCGGCGTGCAGCTGCCGCACCCGTGGTTCGCGCTGCTCGCGCTGCTCGCGCTCCCCGCGTGGTGGTGGTCGCAGCGGAGCGCCGGCCGCGTCGTGTTCTCGTCGTTGCGCGTGCTGCCCGGCGGCGGCACGACGTGGCGCACCGCGATCGCGTGGCTCCCGGACGCGCTCGTCGCGCTCGCGATCGTCGCGCTGTCGATCGCGCTCGTCGGCCCTCGCGCCGGCGACAAGAGCTCGCGCATCCGCCGTGACGGCATCGCGATCGTGATGGCACTCGACGTGTCGGGCTCGATGCGCGCGCTCGATCTGTCGGCGAAGAACCAGGAGCTGACGCGGCTCGACGCCGTGAAACGTTCGTTCGAGCAGTTCGTGCTCGGCACCAAGAAGCTCGCCGGCCGTCCCGACGATGCGATCGGGCTCGTCGCGTTCGCGCGCTACGCCGACACGCGCAGCCCGCTGACGCTCGACCACAACAACCTCGTCGCGGCGGCACGCCAGCTCGACTTCGCGATGCAGGACGAGGACGGCACCGCGATCGGCGCCGGGCTCGAGCTCGCCGTGCAGCGGCTTGCCGACTTCAAGGCGCGGAGCAAGGTCGTCATCCTGCTCACCGACGGCGAGTCCAACGTCCACGACATCGACGAGGACACGGCGATCGACGACGCGGTGAAGGCCGGCGTCAAGGTCTACACGATCGGCGCGGGCACCACCGGCGTCGCACCGGTCCGCGTCGACCGCGGCGACGGCCGCACCGAGCTGATGCAGATGTCGGTGTCGATCGACGAGGCCACGCTGCGCCGGATCGCCGAGCGCACCGGCGGCCAGTATTTCCGCGCGACCGACAACGCCAGCCTGCAGCACGTCTACAGCGCGATCGACAAGCTCGAGCGCACGTCGCTCGAGGAAGAACGCTTCATGGAGTACGAGGAGTACTATCCGTACTTCGTCGTCGCGGCGATGAGCCTCGTCGTGATCGCGATGCTGCTGCGCGGCACCGTGCTGAGGAGGCTGCCGTGATGGCGATCGACTGGAAGCACAAGGAGCTCGTCCACCTCGTGTGGCTCGCGCTCGCGGTGTGCGGCGGGTTGTTCGTGCTCGAGCTGCGCTCGCGCGGCGCACTGTCGTCGTTCCTGTCGCCGGTGATGCAGCGGCGCCTTACCGCGCAGCCGAGCTTCGAACGCTCGATGCTGCGCCTCGGCCTCGTGTTCCTCTCGCTGCTCTGCGGCATCGGCGCGCTGATGCGGCCGCAGGCGCGCGGCGAGACCGAGACGGTCACGGTCTCCGAAGCGTCGGCCGACGTGATGTTCGTGCTCGACACCTCGCGGTCGATGCTCGCCGAGGACGTGGCGCCGAACCGGCTCGTCCGCGCGAAGGCCGAGATCCAGCAGCTCGTCAGCCGTCTCGAGCGCCACCGCGTCGGCCTCGTCGCGTTCGCCGGCCGCGCCGTCCAGGTGTGTCCGCTGACGCCCGACCACTCGTACTTCAACACCGTGCTGTCGACCGTCGACACGCGCTCCGCCGGTAAGGGTGGCTCGCGCGTCGGCGAGGCGATCAAGGGCGCGGTGAGAGGCTTCCCGTCGGGCCCCGGCGCGAAGCTGATGGTGCTGATCACCGACGGCGACGATCAGGATCAGTACACGCAGGAGGCGGCGCAGAAGGCGCGCGATGCCGGCGTGAAGATCCTCGTCGTCGGCCTCGGTAGCGAGGAAGGCAGCCAGATCACGCTGACCGATCCGCAAACCGGCGCGAAGACGACGCTGATGCACGACGGCAAGCCGGTCGTCAGCAAGCTCGACGCCCCTGCCCTGCGCAAGATCGCGCTGACCACCGAGGGCGCGTACGTCCCGGCCGGCACGAGCGCGATCGACCTCGACTCGATCGTCGAGAGCCACGTGCAGCCGATCGTCCGCGCCGCCGCGGATGCGTCGGTTCGCTACATCCCCGCCGAGCGCTATCCGTGGCTCGTGCTCGCCTCGCTGATCTGCCTGTGCGGCGCACTGTGGGTCGGCGCGTGGAGGACGCGATGAAGTACATCATCCTCGCATTCGCGATCGTTGGAGCGGTCGCCTGCACGAAGGGCGAGCACCGCGCCGCGCGCGAGAAGTACAACGAAGGCGTCGGTCTGCTCGTCTCCGGCAACCACGAGGGCGCCGAGAAGGCGCTGCTCGAGGCGCGCAGTAGCGCCGGTGTCGATCCCGAGCTGCGGTTCCGCGCCGCGTATGACCTCGGCATCGCGTACGCCGCGCACGCCGAGAAGCTGAAGAGCGGCGAGAAGCCGGACCTCGCGAAGGCGCTCGAGCTGACCGAGCAAGCCGTGTCGTGGTTCTCCGATGCATCGCGCCTGCGCAAGGACGATGCCGACACGAAGACGAACCTCGCGATCGTCCGCGCGCGCGCCCAGTCGCTCGCCGACGAGCTGCGCAAGGGCGAGGGCAAGCTCGAGGCGCGGCTCGATGCACTGATCGGCGAGCAGCGCGCCGTGCTCGACGAGGCGCGCGGCGCGTGGGTCGCGATCAAGGAGAGCGGCGGCGCCGATCCGCTTGCGCAGCAAGGCACGCTCGCACACCTCGCGGACAAGGAGCGAGGCATCGTCGCCGAGGCCGGCGTGATCGGCGACATGGCTGATTCGGAGGTCGACGAGATCGCCAAGAAGGAAGAAGGCAAGCGCAGCGACGAGGAGAAGGTCCGGCTCGTCACGCTGAAGAACCTCGGCGTCTACCTCGGCGATGCGCGCTCGCGGATCGCGGAGGCGCGCCGCAAGCTGCAGGACCTCGCGGCGGAGGACGGCGTGTCGCGCGCCGAGGCCGCGCTCGTCGCACTCAAGCGCGCGAGAGAGCAGCTCCTCGATCCGATCACGATCCTGCGCGAGGTCGCGGGCGAGCAGCTGCAGCTGCTCCAGGAGACCGCGGCGGTCGCCGAGGCGACGACGAAGAAGCTGTCGCTCGACGCCGGCAGCGCGGCACCGCCCGCGCCGGTGATCCCCGCGTGGCTGAAGAGCCCGGCGCTCGCCGAGCGCGAGATCGGCTTCGTCCAGCGCGTCGAGGAAGTGCGCGCCCGCCTCGCCGCGGCAACGGAGAACCCGACACCGCCAAATCCCCAGGATCCGAACGCGGCGCAGCAGCAGAAGCTGCTCGAGCGCGTGAAGGTCGCGCTGCCGTTCGTCGTCGAGGCGAAGGCGGCGATGGACAAGGCGCACGACAAGTTGATCGGCGACAAGCTGGCCGATGCCGCGCTCGCCCAGCGCGAGGCGCTGATCGCACTCGCGAAGGCGATCGAGCAGTTCGCAGATCTCAAGCAGACGATCGATCTCGCGTCGGAGACGCAGAAGCAGCTCGTCGCGCAGCTGACCGCGAAGAACCCCGAGAGCAAGGACTCGCTCGCGAGCAACGTCGCGCGCATGACGCGAATCAAGGAGCTCCTCGCCGACGAGGTCGCCAAGCTGCAGGCGCCGCAGATCGATCCTAACGAGAAGGACGAGGCGAAGAAGAAGCAGGCGGAGGCGCAGGCGCAGCAGATCGAGCAGCAGAAGCAGATGCTCGCGCAGGCCGAGACGCTGCGCGCCGACGCCGAGAAGCTCGTGAGCGATACCGCCGCCGCGATCAAGGCGAACAAGGATCCGGTCACGCCGGCGAAGGCCGCCGACGCGAAGCTCGACGAGCTGCGCCGGCTGTTCTTCTCGGTGATCGAGCACCTCCAGGACCTCATTCGCCAGCAGGGCGAGACGCGCGACCAGACCTCGGCCGCGCACACCCAGTCCGACGACGAGCGCAAACCGAAGCTGCCCCCGCTCGCGCAACGCGAGGATCAGCACCGCCAGATGGCGAATGCGATCACCGACGCGCTCGCCGCGCAGGCCGATGCCGCAAACAAGGCGCAGGATCCTAACCAGCAGGCGCAGGGCAAGAACATGGCGGCCGCCGCCGACGAGGTCCGGCTCGCGCAGAACGACATGGCCGATGCCAAGCGGACGCTCGACAAGGCGGTCGAGACGACAAGCCAGTCGGTGAGCCTCGACCCCGCGCTGAAGACCCAGGCAACCGCGCTCGAGCACCTGCAGAACGCGCTGAAGCTGTTGCAGCCGCCGCAGGAGAACAAGGACGACAAGCAGCAGCAACAGCAGCAGCA
>JABFXX010000555.1 GCA_013368795.1 Kofleriaceae bacterium | reverse complement strand
GGGCCGCTGCTTGTGGTGATCGCGGTCGTCGGTGCGACGTTGGCGCTCGCCGCCGCGCGGCCGCTCGAGAACGTGATCGCGGCGTATGCGATCTTGGGTGATCACGGCGTTCGCGAAGGCGATCGCGTGAAGCTCGAGTCCGGCGTCAGTGGGACGATCGAATCGATCGGGCTTTATTCGACGCGTCTGCGGACGGACGGTGGTGGCGCGCAGGTGATCGTGCCCAACCGCAAGCTCGCGGATGCGCAGATCGAACGCGTGTTCAATCGACCGTCGACGCAGATGCACGCTGCCGTGCCTCCGCCGTCGGCTTCGACGACCCTCCAAACAACATCAGGAGAACTGTCATGAAGCGAGCCTGTATCGCCGTCGTAGACGCACTGCGCGCGCGCCTCTACACGTATGAAGAGGGTGGCGATCCCACGCATCAGCTCTCCGAAAAACAGGACCTCGTGAACGCCGGCCGCCGGCTCAAAGTGGGCGATATGGTCTCGAACAACGAGCCGGGCATGGACGTGTCGCCGGGCGGCGCGAGAGCGCGGAGCCAGACCGACGACCACCGCGACGCGAAGGTCGAAGAGATGGATTCCAAGTTCGCACGCGAGATTGTCGAGAACATCGAACGGTTAGTGAATGAGGACGGATTTCGGCACCTCATCGTCGTCGCGAGCCCTAAGATGCTGGGTCTCATGCGCCAGGCCGATGGTGTGCTCCACCGCCCAGACCTCACGATCGACGAGATTTCGCGCGACCTGGCGAAGCTCACGTCGTCGCAGCTTCACGATCACCTCGCGTCGATGAAGCTGATCCCTGCGCGCGTGCGACTTGCGACCGCGCGAGCACGTTGAGCGAAACCGCACGCAACAGTGCGCGGCGCTGAAACGGCCATCTCCGCGCAAACGCATAGTGTTCCCCTGGCAAGCCGATTGCTCTTAGAGGCGCTCATGTCGAAGATGAAACTCCTACTTTCTCTCTCGCTCGCTGGTCTCGTCGGCGCCGCAGGCTGCGCGAACAACGGCGGCGACGACATGAATGGCGACGACGGCGACGGTGGGACCGGCGGCAGCGGCGACCGTGGGCCGATGACCGACGGTGTCAGCACACTCGCCGGCTGGAACGAGCCCGGGTACAAGGACGGCAATCGCCAGGTCAACCAGTTCAACAACCCGGTCAACCTCGCCTATCTCGACGGCAAGGTGTATGTGGCCGACTTCGACAACGGCAAGATCCGTGCGGTCGACATGGAAGGCAACGCGTCGACGATCATCGCGAAGGACAAGTTCTCGCGTCCGTTCGGCATGGCGATCGTTGGCAACTCGCTCTTCGTGTCGACGGACCGCGACCCTGCGGGACAGGGCGGTCCCGATGACCTGATGGCGGGCTCGATCTGGAAGATCGATCTGGCGGCGAAGACGGCGACCGCGGTTGGTCCGCGCGTCGGACGTCCGCGTGGTCTCACTGCGCTGAGCGACGGCCGCATCGCCGTGGCGGACTATCAGTTCCACGTGATCGAGATTTTCGATCCCGCGACGAACACGATGTCGCCGCTGGCCGGGTCGTGGGGCGTCAAGGGCGCCGCGAACGGCGTCGGCAGCGCGGCGACGTTCTCGACGCCGTACGCGATCGCGCAGCGCAGCGACGGCAAGCTGCTGGTGACCGACTACGACAACCACCAGATCCGTCTCGTCGGACTCGATGGCTCGGTGTCGACGCTCGCGGGCAGCACGGCCGGCTACGCCGACGGTGGCGCCGGTAGCGCGAAGTTCAACCACCCGCAAGGTATCGTTGAGGGTTCGGACGGTGCGTTCTACGTGACCGACCTCGAGAACTACCGCGTACGTAAGATCTCCGCGGACGGCTCGAACGTGTCGACGATCGCAGGCGACGGCAACCCGGGCGCCAAGGATGACGACGACAAGCTCGCGTCGGAGTTCTACGGGCTCGAGGGCATCAGCGCCGGCGACGGCAAGCTGTTCGTCGCGGACGGTACGCGCGGCGAAGACGTGCCTTACAACCGCATCCGCATGATCAAGCTCTGAGCAGCTCGCTCGCGGTCGACGGATTGAAAGTGCGGCGCTAGACCTGGCGCATAGCTGGTCGTTAGCTGGTCGCTCGCTCCGTCGCTGAGCTCATTTGTTGGACCTGCGGGGACACCCCGCATCGCAAGTCGAGTCATCACCATGACGATCGAACGTTCCATCATTGACGCGGCGTCTCGCCTGCGTCGCAACCGCGAAGCGCACCTCATCGCGACGGTCGTCCGGGTCAAAGGCTCGGCGTATCGCAAGCCCGGTGCTCGCATGCTGCTGACCCAGTTCCGCTGGATGGCGGCGTCGGTGAGCGGCGGCTGCCTCGAGGGAGACATCGCGAGCAGGGCGTGGTGGCGCACGCGCGACGGCGAGCCGCTCATGCTCACCTATGACTCGACGCAGCCAGAGAACGAGGCCGCCGACGACGTTCGCGCGGCGTTCGGGATCGGCTGCGACGGCGCCGTCGAGGTGATGGTCGAGCGCGGCAACACGCCGGGTCGGCTCGAACCACTCGAGATCGC
>JABFXX010000207.1 GCA_013368795.1 Kofleriaceae bacterium | reverse complement strand
CGCGCCGCCGGACCTGAAGGACCAGGCGATCGGCGCGAGCCTCGGCATGGTGACCGGCGGCCGCGTGACGCCCGGCGGTCTGCGCGTCGAAGGTCACTACCTGTATCAGCTCGCGGAGACCGACTGGTTCGACGGCACCGCAGCGTTCACGTTCGGCGGTGGCGGCGCGGCGTGCTTCCGCGATCGCGCGAACGAGTTCATGTGCGATCACGGGCTCGCCTCGGGCAAGGGCGTCGAGATCACCGCGGCGGTGCGCCACTTCTTCGCTGGCAGCGGCAACTTCTGGCCGTTCGCGCGCGTCGGCGTCGGCATCGGGATCGACCGGTTCTCCGACGACGAAGTTACCGGCGTCGCGATCCCACTCCACGCTGGTGCGGGCATGCGCACGACGCTCACGCCCGAGGTCGCGCTGACCGTCCTCGCCGACGTCGAGCTCGGCATCGGCCTCTTCAATCATTCGCTCGGCTGGGAGCCGCAGGTCGGCGCCGTGATCTCCGCGGGCGTCGAATTCGGGCTGTAGATGTCGCGCTGCGCGCTCGTCCTCGCGCTCCTCTGCGCCCTCGGTGCGTGCGGCAAGCGCAAGGACCCGCCGCCGACGACGACGCTCGCGATCACGATCGTCGACGCGGCAAATCCGAAGACGCCGATCGGGGCGCGCGTGCTGCTGTTCGACGCGCAGAGCCAGCCGGTGCGGATCGGCACGATCGATCTCTACGGCAAGCGCCAGGGCGCGGCGGCGTGCGCGATCGCACCGGGCGTTGTCGGCTCGTGGGACGGGCTCATCGTTGCCGACGGCACCGCCGAGGTTCCGGTCGGCGTCGACTCGTGTAACCCGTCGCCGGCGATCCCGTACGGCAAGTACAAGGTCTGGGCGTGGCGCGGCATCGAGTACGAGAAGTGGGAAGGCGAGGTCGACCTGTCGCCGGGGCGCGGCAAGGTGCAGCTCGCGATCTCGCTCGAGCGCGCGTGGACCCCGCACGGCACGCTCGCCGCGGACCTCCACGTCCACGCGCATGCCTCGAACGATTCGCGCATGCCGAACCCGCAGCGCGTCGTCGCGCAGTGTGCGGCCGGCATCCAGGTCGTCGCGCTGACCGACCATAACCACAACGGCGACCTCGATCCCGAGATCACCGCGCTCGGCCTGGACGATCGCATCGCGTCGATCGCCGGCAACGAGCTGACGTCGAACGCGCAGCACATCAACGCCTACCCGGTGCCGCTCGATCGCAACTTGCCGCGCGGTGGCGGCCCGCCCGAGCACGAGATCATCGACGCGCACGTGTCGAAGGTGTTCGAGATCGCGCATGCGATGAAGACGAACCCGATCGTCCAGGTCAACCATCCGCGGTTCCGCGTCGGCTCGTTGTACGACAGCGTCGGCTGGAACGGCACGAGCTGGCCTCCGCCGTTCCCGCTGAACTTCGACGCGGTCGAGGTTCTCGCCGGCTACTCGGCATTCAACGTGCCCGGCGATCGCCGCATGGACGACGGCGTGCGCGACCTCTACACGCTCGTCGATCACGGCCACCTCGTCACCGCCGTCGCGAACAGCGACACGCACGACATGAACTGGGTGCTCGACGGCACCGCGCGCACGTACGTCTACGTCGACGATCCGCGGACGAACCCGTTCGACGAGGACGCATTCATCGCCGCGATCCGCGCGCGCCGCACCGTCGCGACGACCGGGCCCTGGCTCGACGTCGAGGCCGCGTCTAAGGAGGGCGCGACGCCGACCGTCGGTCCCGGCGGCTCGCTTGTTCCCGATGATGGAGGCGTCTGGCTCGACATCACGCTCGCGCAGACGCAGTGGGTCCACGTCGAGAAGATCCGCATCACCGTCGGTGGCGCCTCGGGCCCCGAGCTCGTGCAGACGATCGAGGTCCCCCAGAACGTGCGCACGCATCACTGGGCGGGCCGCGTGCCGGTCGGCAACACCGACACGTGGATCGGCGTCACCGCCGACGGCGATACGGCTATGCCACTCGAATTCACCGGCACCTACCAGAAGGACAAGTGGAACCGTGCCGGCGTCACGCCGTTCGCGCTGATCTCGCCGATCCTCGTCGACGTCGATCGCGATGGGAAGTGGAAGCGCGGTGACGCAGAAATGTCGCTTCGCTGATCGAGATCGTATGACCTGATATCATCGGCGGGCGATGGAGATGTTCGTCCAGGGCTGGGGCCTCACGATCGCACTGTGTGGCTTCATCGTGCTCGTGTTCCTGGCCGGCTGGCTCCACGTCCACCGCGAGCTGTCGTGGGTGAAGACGCTGACCGACCTGCTCGGCGACGAGCTCGTCGGCGATGCGAAGCCGAAGTCGCTCGATCAGCAGGCGCTGCGCGACGAGGCGCACGCGATCCTGACCGCGAAGGATCCGGCGTGGGCGCAGAAGCAGGTCCGCAGCTGGCAGATGCGCGCGCAGCGCCTCGAGCCCGTGCTCGCGTTCTGGGTCGACCTGCTCCGCCAGCTCGGCCTGCTCGGCACCGTGCTCGGCATCGGCCTCTCGCTCATGTACACGGGCAGCGACCTGACGAAGCTGCTCGGTCCGCTCGCGCT
>JABFXX010000535.1 GCA_013368795.1 Kofleriaceae bacterium | reverse complement strand
GGCGAGCCCGGCGACGAGCTGCTCGTGCGCCGCCTCGAGGAGCGCTTGCGCGAGATCGCCCACACCGTGCTCCTGCTCGTGTCGGCGCAGCGGCGGTCGCGCGCGATCGCACGTGCTGCGGTCGCGTGGCGTCACGCCCGCGCAGGGCAGGAGCGGGCACGCGCACTCGCGGTCATCGAAGCCGCGTTGCCGCGCGCGCTCGTCGGTCGCCTCGTCGAGGCGGTCGACGATCTGACGCCTGCCGATCGCGCAGCGGCCCTCGCGCGCGCTGGCATCGAGCTGCCGAGCCGCGATATCGCGAACCGCGCAGAGCTCGCGGGCCGCGATCGCCTCGCGCGCGCACTCGTCCTCCACACGCTTGGCGCCGCCGGGCGCAGCGCACATCGCGACACGATCGCGCAGGCCGCGCAAGCCGAGGCGCTCGCCGCCAGCGCGACCGATCTACTCCGCCGCTTGACCGAAGCCGTCGACGACGACGTCGAGGAAGGAACGACCGACATGCCGAGCCGCGTCGAGACACTGATCGCCCTGGGCCGCGTCCCGCTGCTCGCCTCGCTGTCGACGCGCCAGCTCGCCGACGTCGCCGAACGTGCACGCTGGGTGACCGCACGCGAGGGCTCGATCGTCGTCACCGCGGGTGATCCGATCGACGCGCTGATCGTCGTCGAGGACGGCGAGCTCTCGGTCGGCGACCGCCGGATCGGCAAGGGTGAGGTCGTCGACGAGCTCGCGTGCGTCGCGCCCGCGGCGGCATCCACGGACGTTGCGGTCGTACGTGGCGCGCGCATGATCCGGCTCGAGCGCGTCGATTTCGAGGAGCTCGTCGACGACGTGCCCGGCCTCGCCTCCGCCGTGTGCCGCGCGCTCGGCGAGCGTGCCCGCAAGGCCGAGGACGCGAGCTACCGCTCGCCGCTCGCGAGCCGCAGCGGGTAGGGCGCCGTATACTCGTCGATGGACGACGATCTCGACGCGCTGACGCGCGAGCAGCTGATCGCAGAGGTGAAGAAGCTCCGCGCAGGCATTCGCGACCACCGCGACAGCACGGGGCACGAGCTCTGCTGGCACCACCCGAAGCTGTGGGGGCTCTTGCCCGAGCGCAGTGATCCGCAGCCCTCCGTACCGGCGTGGCCGCAGTTCCTGCGAGGGTGTATCCGTTACCGACAGTCGCTCGATGAACAGCTGGCCGCGGCACCGCGCACGACCGACGAGTTCGACGATCCCGAGCGCTAGCGAGCAAGGGGCGGCATGGTAGGGTCCCGCCCGTCGTGACCTGGGACGCCGTGATTGTTGGCAGCGGCTTCGGTGGCGCGATGGTCGCCCACCGGCTGATCTCCGCGGGCGCACGCGTGCTCATGATCGAGCGCGGCGATTGGGTCACGCGCGGCGAAGCAGCGTGGCGCCCCGAGGCCTCGTTCGAGCTGACGCCGAGCTACGCGCGGGACATCCCGTACCGCTGCGACCGCGGCGGCCACGGCACGACGATCGGCGCCGTCGCGTGCGTCGGCGGGCCGTCCGTGTACTACGGCTGCGTCTCGTTCCGGTTTCGCGAGCTCGACTTCGTCGGCGACGCTGACGTCGTCGCGGACTCCGGCGCCGCCTGGCCCTATCGCTACGACGAGATCGAGCCGTTCTACGGCGAGGCCGAGGGCCTGCTCGGCATCTCCGGCGACGATGCCGGTGATCCGACGGCACCTCGCCGGTCGCGGCCGTTCCCGTTTCCACCCGGCGAGCTCGCGCCGATCTCGATGCGCGTTGTCGAGACCGCGGTCGACATGGGCCTGTCGCCGTTTCACCTGCCGCTCGCGATCAACCACACGGCATCCGCGGCGCGGCAGAAGTGCGTCGCGTGCCGCACGTGCGACACGTACGCGTGTGCGATCGAGGCGAAGAACGACGTCGCGACGATGATGATCCGCCCGCTCGTCGAGCGCGGCATGACGCTGTGGACGAACACCGTCGCGCTGCGGCTCGAGGCCGAAGGCACGGCCGTCCGTCGCCTCGTCGTCCATCGCCGCGACTCCGGCGAGGAGCTCGCCGTCGAGGCCGAGCGCTTCGTGCTCGCCGCCGGTGCGCTCGGCTCGCCGCACCTCGTGCTCGCGAGCAAGCTCGACGAGCTGTCACCTGCGCGCGCCGCCGTCGGCCGCTACCTGATGCGCCACGACAACGCGATGATCTTCGGCGTGTTCCCGCAGCGGCCGGATCCGACGCGCAGGTTTCACAAGCAGGTCGCGCTGCACGACTGGTACTTCGGCGACCCCGGCGCCGCCGAGGGCGCGCACCTGACGAAGCTCGGCGGCGTGCAGCAGATGATGACGCCGCCGAAGGAGCTCGTGCGCGCGCACCTGCCCCTCGGCACGAAGACATTGCTCGGCGGGTTCACAGAGCAGCTGACGGGCCTGCTCTGCATCGCCGAGGATCAGCCGCGCAAGGACAACGGCGTGTCCGTCGACTGGTCGATCCGCGATGGCTACGGCCTACCGCAGCTCGTGATCGACACGAGCTACACCGCGCGCGACGACCTCGCGGTCGACGTGCTCGCGCGCCGCGCCCGCCAGATCCTCTCGAACATGGGGGCGCTCCTGTCGTATACGCATCGCGTGAAGACGTTCTCGCATGCGGTCGGTACGCTCCGCATGGGCACCGATCCTGAGACCTCGCCGCTCGACGGCGACTGTCGGTTCCGCGGCGTCGAGAACCTGTGGATCACCGACGGCAGCGCGCTGCCGATGTCGGCAGGCGTGAACCCTAGCCTCACGATCGCGGCGAACGCCTTGCGCGCAGCCGCCGCGATGGTCGCGCGATGATCCGCCTCGCATTCCTCGGCTGCGGCAAGATCGCGAAGGCGCACGCCAAGCGGCTGCGCAAGCACAAGGCCGACGTCACCGTCGGCTTTGCGAGCCGCGAGTCTGTGCGCGCCGACGCGTTCGCGAAGGAGTGCGGCGGTACCTCGTTCGGCACGTACGAGGACGCGCTCGGCTCCGCCGACGTCGACGCCGTCGCGATCGTCACGCCGCCCGACTCGCACAAGGACCTCGCGCTGCGCGCGCTCGCCGCCGGCAAGCACGTCGTGCTCGAGAAGCCGCCGGTGCCGCGCGCCGCCGACTTCACGCCGATCGCCGAGGCCGCCGCCGCCGCGGGCAAGCAGGTGTTCGTCGCCGAGAACTACCAGTACAAGCCGCTGCTGCGCCGCATCCGCGGCCTGCTCGCCGACGGTCTCATCGGCGACGTCCTGTTCGTCCACGTCAACGCGATCAAGTACCAGGACGGCGCGAAGGACTGGCGGGCGAGCTACGGCGCGCTCTACGAGGGCGGCATTCACTGGATCGATTTCATGGCGAGCCTCGGCCTGCCGGTCGCCGCCGTGCGCGGTCACCGGCCCGCACCCGCCGTGACGCCCGAGCGCTCGATGATGGTCAGCTTCGAGTACGGCGGCGGGCCCGTCGGCGTGCTGTCGTACTCGTGGGAGGTCCCCGCGACCGCGAAGGGCCTTCGCCTGTCGAAGATCTACGGCCGTGCGGGATCGATCACGTTCGAGACCAACGGCCTCTGGGTCCTGCTGCACGGCAAGAAGACCCGCATCTACATCCCCGGCCTTCGCGATCTCGCGGGGTACGGCGCGATGTGGGCAGATTTCGTCCAGGCCTGGAAGACGGGGAAAGAACCCGCTATGACCCTGGCCCAGGCGCGCAAAGACCTCGAGCTTGTCGAAGAGGCCTACGCCACCGCAGGTGTTTCATGAATTACGCGATCGCGACGCTCATCGGTCTCCTTGCAGGTCTCCATACCTGCACGTGGGGCATGTACAAGGACGCCCCGCACGAAGGCTTCACCTGGCCGAAGTACTTCCGCTCCGCGGTCGTCGGCACGATCCTCGGCGCGGCCACGCAGTACTTCGTGCAGTGGGACCTCGCGCATGACGCCGGTCTCCGCTTCGTCTACTGGGGCCTCATCTACTGCCTCGAGCGCGCCGCGACGGAGTTCTGGAAGTACTTCATCCGCGAGGAAGACCAGAGCAAGTACTTCATCCCGATGCAGTTCGGCGTGATGGGCAAGCCGATGAAGGATGCGAAGAAGCGCATCACGATCGGCGTCATCGTCGCGATCGCGTGCTTCGGCGTGTTCTTCGCGATCCGCGCGCTCGAGGAGAGCTACGGCGCGCACTGGCCGCGCTGGCTCGTCGTCGTCACGGTCGGCAGCTTCTTCGGCTGGATCTCGGCGTTCGGCGGCGCGTGGAAGGATGCGCCGGTCGAGGGCTTCGAGACGTTCAAGTTCTTCCGCAGCCCGGGCGTCGCCGCGAGCTGGGCGTTCGTCGTGTCGAACTTCACGTCGTCGTGGGCGATCATCGCGATCGCCGCCGAGGGCTTCACGGTCGCGTCGATCGAGACCTACAAGACGTTCTTCTTCCCCAACAAGCCGCGCGGCAAGTTCGCCGGCAAGCCGATCCTCCATCCCGAGCACCTGCAGCGCCGGAAGAAGTTCGTGCCGCTCTATGCCGGGATTTGGCTGGTCGTCCTCGCCCATCTGGTCGCCGCTCTGGTGTGTTCCTAGGGAGCACCACGAGGTGAGTCACTCGTGATGTTGCCTGTGCACGGATCACCGGTCACCATGGCGGCTCGGGGATGACCGAGCAGCTCCTGCACAGCATCGGGCTCTACGGTGCGACGCTCGTCGTCTGCTTCATCGCGGGCCTCGTGCCGCTGGTGAATGCCGAGGTCTTCCTCGTGTTCGCGTCGGCCAAGCTCGTCGACTCGCCTCACCAGCTGCCGATGATCGTCGCGCTCGCCGCGATCGGTCAGATGCTCGCGAAGGTCATCCTCTACTACGCCGGCATGGGCATGTTCCAGGTCCCCAAAGGACGCTGGAAAGAGAAGCTCGAGCGCGCCCGCCAGAAGATGCTGAAGTGGGAGAAGCAGCCGTATCTCATCTACGCTGCTTCGGCCTCGGTCGGCCTGCCGCCGCTCTATCTGACGACGTTCGCCGCCGGCGCGATGCGCATCAACTTCACGCTGTTCTGCGTGATCGGTCTCGCCGGCCGCGTCCTGCGCTTCGCTGTGCTCGTCGCGATTCCCTGGATGCTATAGCTGGTCTGCCGGCGTGCCCGGCGGGATGTTCGACTTCGTCGTCGGCACGTTCTTGGGCGCCGGTGGCGGGAACTTTGCCTCGCACGCCTTGATGTCGGCCGGCGCGCCCGCGCCCATGTAACATGCGCGCGCCTCGGCGGACCACGCCTGGGTCGTGCAGGCCTCGGCGGTCGCCTTGACGATCTTCGTGCGCTCCTGCTCGAACACGCTCTTCTGCGCCGGATCGGTCACGCTCGAGACGAACACCGCGGCGACGTGCTTGCCGACGTCGATGCACTCGGCGGTCGTCTCGGTCTTCGGCTGCTCCGGCAGCATGGGCGGCGGCGCCGGCGCGACGAACTTCGGCGACTCGGGCGCGGTCGGGCTCGCCGGAGGCGGCTGCTTCTTCGGCGGCGGCTGGATGTCACATGCCGCGAGGAGAACGAGCAAGGCAAGCGCGCGCATCACGACCCCACGTACGGGCGAGCCTGGACGATCCACACGTCCTCGCCTTCGAGGACCCACTCGACGTCGAGCGGCTGACCGTGCGTGAACACCGGGATGAATTTCTCGACCATGTTCGACAGTTTCTTCGCACGTTCCTCGCTCAGGATCACGCCCGCTCCCGCGGGAGCAGGCATCTCCTTGATGCCGCCCTTCTCGTCGAACACGAGCATGACCGGGTCGTCGGCGCGCGAGATGATCTTCGTACCGTCGTTGGTCGGGTCGAAGATGATCTGCTCGGGCAGCTTTTGACCCTGAACGACGCGCTCGCCGAGGCCCCACTTCGAGTTGATCGTGAAGCTGTGGTCGTCACCCGGGTCCCACAGGTTCTTCGTCACGAGCACGCCGGCCGCGGTCGCGCTGACGCCGACCTGGACGAGCACGCCCATGTACGCCTGCTTGTGATCGATGCCGAACGCGGTGCGTTCCTCGACCGCGCGCAGGTTCCACAGCGACGCCCACACCGTCTTGAGCGCGTCGCCGAGCGCCTTCTTGCCGACGACGTTGCCGACCGTGTCGTAGAGGCCGGCGCCGTTGAAGCCGGGCAGGTCCTCCGAGTTCGACGAGCTCCGCACGAACACGCCCTTGCCGCCGAGCTTGATGCGCACGCGCTTGTAGATGACGTCGAGCGCGGCCGGATCGACCGGCGCATCGACGATCGCCTTGCGCAGCGTCTCGAGCGTCGCCTTGCGCCACGCCGCGTCGGTCTTCCACTTCGGATCGGCGAGCATCGCGTCGATCTTCTTGTCGAGCCCCGCCTGCTGGATGTGCTGCACGTAATAGAAGAACGGCACGCCGAAGCCGGGCGGCACGCGCACGCCCTCGAGGTTCGCCGTCACGATCTCGCCGAGGTTCGACGTCTTCGTGCCGTAGCGCAGCACGTCCTTCGCGCGGATGCGCGTCAGCATCGGCAGGCGCGGCGTCGTCGTGTCGGCCTGTGGCAGCTCGACGTGCTTCGTCGAGTAGATCTTGTCCTCGAGCTGCTTGACCTCGGCGGCGGTCGCCTCGCGCAGCGTGATCGCGGTGTCGGTGACCTCGAGGTAGACGACCTTGCCGTCGAGCTTGCCGTACTTCTCGCGCGCCTTCTTGTCACCCGCGTTCGGGATGCCCCACGCGCCCGCGCGCAGGTTGACGTGCGAGAGCGGCGTCGAGAACTGCGTCGCGATGATGCCGGCGACCGGCGTGATGTCTGGATAGCTCTCCTGGAGCAGCACGATGTCGTGGCGATCGAACGTCAGCGACTCGAACGGCGTGCCGACCGGCACGATCTTCAGCTTGCCGACGGCCTTGCCCTTGTGGAACGCCTGGAACTCGGCGGCGTTATAGATCTCGTCGTTGGTGATCGTCGCGAGCCCGCGCTTCTTCACCTCGACGGCGACCTTCTGCTGCATCGGCGAGTCCGGGCGGAACGGCAGGTCCTTCTGGAAGAACGTCTCCGTGAACCGCTTCTTCACGCGCATCACGTCGTCGGGGCCGATCTTGTCGCCCTCCCAGAACGAGAACGTCCACTTGTCGACCTTCAGGTGGTGCGTCAGGTAGCAGAGGATGAAGCGCGGCTTCACGCGCTCGTAGTTCTTGTTGTACTCGCGGATGTTCTGCGCGGTCCAAGGCTGCTTGAGCAGCACGCCGAGGACGAAATCGGCGTGGATGTTGAAGAGGTTGACGTCGATGAAGTAGATGTCGTTCGTCTTGACGTCGATGACAGCCTTGCCGAACTCGTCGCTGCCGACCGTCCGCGAGTAGGCCTTCCACGTCTTCGCATCCGGGATCGATTTGACCCAGGCTCGCTGCTCGTCTGCGCGCGCTGGCTGCGCGAATGCGACGAGGACCGCAAGCACGACCCCGATGAGCTTCATAGGACCGTTATAACGCGTATCGACGCGTCACGGTCTCGCGTCACCTGGGCAGCGTGATGTTCGGGATGCGGCCGTGCGAGAGCTCGCCGTCGCCGTTCGGGATGTACGCCTGCAGCGACTGCGTGTTCGCGCCCGTGTAGCGGAACACGAGCTCGTCGCCGGGCGCGAAGGTGATCGCCTGGCAGTCCATGTCGACCTCGTAGGCCTGCGCGTCGAAGCTCGCGCCGCCGAGCGGCTCGAAGTGCTTCGTCCAGCTCGCGAGCGTCGTGTCGGTGCCGCCGTGCCGCCACACCAGGTCGAACGTCACGTCGACGGGCGAGATGATGATCGAATCGAGGACGAAGTGGTACGTCCCCGAAGGCACGCTTGCCTTCAGGCCGTATTCGGCCTCCTGGGAGCCACCGGCCCCCACGCCAGGTGCTCAAAACGGAGGAGGGCGATCTTCGACGAGCTTGACCTGCGTCTCCATCTTGTCGGGCGCGAGCCAGAGCGTCTGCGCGTTGCCTTCGCCGCCGTCGTCACCGGGGCAGGCCGCGAGCACCAGGAGCAGGAGAGGGGCGTATTTCATTTCTTCGGCTCACTCGGTTGGGGGACCACGAACACGGCGATGAAATGCGTCGTCACCGGCGTCGACTCGCTCAGGAGCTCGAGCCCGGCCTTCTTCGCCGACGCCATCGTCTGGGCGCGGTGATAGATGCGATTGGAGATCACGATGCGACCGCCCGGCTTGAGCGCCTTGCTCGCCTCGCGAAGCCACGCGGCTGGATCGGTGAAGTAATGGTCGACCTCGGCAAGCAGGATCGCGTCATACGACGCCGGTTCGAGGCCCGGCGTGTCGGCGCCGACGACGCGCGTCTCGACGACACCATCGAGCTTTGCAGCTTTTAGCCGCTGCGCCAGTAATCCGAGCACGGTGCCGTCGACATCGGTCGCCACCACCTTGCCGTTCGGTGCCACCGCGCGTGCGAGATGCACGGTCAAGAGGCCCGATCCGGCGCCGACGTCGGCGACGCGCGAGCCCGGCCTGATGGCGAGCGCCTCGATGACCTTGTCGGGCCGGCGCTCGGCGTCGAACCGCGCCTGCTCGTGTTCGTACTCGTCGACGACCGCGGAGCCCGAGCCCACGGCTTCGCCTCCGCCTTGTTTCTTTTCACAGGACGACAGGACGAACACCAGGCAGACGAGCACCGCGCGCAGCACGCGGGTCGAGCGTAGCCGAAAAACGAAACCGGCGCCCTTTCGAGGCGCCGGCGCGGAGTCGCAAGCTTTGCGCTTACAGGTCCTTCAGGCGACCGAACACGCCACCGATCTTCACGCCGTTCGCGAAGTTGGTGATCGCGCGGTCATCGCGCTTGGCAATCGCGTACGCGATCGAGGCCATCGCGAAGCGAGCGGTGTTCGCGCCGTTGTAGGCCGCGGTCGCGCCGTTCGCGTCGAAGCCCTGCGCCGTGCCGTCGCGGCGCGTGCCGCCGAACCAGCCCGACATCAGGTGGCCCGCCGAGTACACCCAGACAACGTTCGAGTTATTCGGAGTGCCGTCCGGCCAGCCACCGCGCTGCAGCGGGTTCTTCGTCGTGTCGCCGGTGATCGTCATGACGGTGTCGTCCGCCAGGACCTTGCCGGTGTTGTCGTCGACGGTGTTCTTGAGGTCGTTCATGAAGCCGTCGAAGACCTTGCGGAGCATCGGCGGGACCGACATCGCCGAGCCGTCGGCGAACGCGCCGTGCGGATCGTCGCGCATGGCCGGGAGCGACACGGAGTTCGTGAGGCCCATCCTGAACGCCTTCACCGCGACGATGAGCGCGCGGCCGATGTCGCGCACGTTGGCGCGCGTCGTACCGTCGATGCCGTAGCGGGTGAGGTCCTCGTTCGTGATCTGGAGCTTCGCGGCGAGGTTCGTACCGAGGAACTGCGCGGCGCTCGAGGCCGTCTGGTACGAGCTCTTCGTCGTCGAGTTCACCCGGTTCATCTGGGCGAACGCGTCGTACTGCGCCTTGTAGAGCTGGGCGTCCTCCGCCTTGGAGAGCAGACCGCCGGCGCGCGACGCGGCCGAGTTGAACAGGCCGACAACGCCATCCGCGTTACCGACGGCCGCGGGACGAGCCGCGCCCGGAGCGGTACCGGCATCGACACCGCCGATCGAGATCATCGGGATGACCGACGGCGAGGTCGACTGCAGCGCGCTCGCGACCGAGATGATGTTGTTGCCGTTGAGCGTGAGCACCGACGTCGGGTTCGCCGTGTGCGTCTCGTTGTTGCCGCACTGGAACACCGTCATCTGACGCGCGGCCGGGAGGTCCTGGAACGGGGTGTCCGGGCCCTTCGTGAGCGGCTTGTCGGTGCCGGGGATCAGCGACGACTCGCCGGGACGGTGCCAGGCGAAGTTCGGGTTGTTCGCGGCCGCGATGTCGTTGTGCGGCCACAGCAGCTGGAACCACGCGTTACCGCCGTTGCCGGCGATGATGTGGACCGAGCGGGTGGTCGGGTTTTCGGCCGCTGCGAATGCGAGGTCCTTGCCTGCGGTACGCTCGAGGATCTCGAAGACCTTCGAACGCGAGACACCGAGAGCCGCGCCCGCTGCGACGCTCCACTTGATGAGCGCGCGGCGGGTAATGTCGCGCTGCTCGTCACGCTTGGAGAATGGTGATTTGGCCATGGTGGGTCTCCTCACTCGCAGGTGTTGGCCGCGGCCAGGAGAGCCGCGACGGCAAGACGCTTGCCGACGGTAGTATCAGTTGCGCCGTTAACGGTTAGGTTGCAGTACTCGAGGTGACGGGTCGTCGCCGGAACGCCGAGGAGGCAGGTGATGCCTTCGGGGCGGCACGCGTTGGACGCGTCGAACAGCTGCGCGCCGGGGCAGCGCGCGATCGTGTTGTTCGCGAACGCGGTGATGACCTCGTCTGCACCGGCGGCGTAGATGTCGAACGCGCGCGAGGCGCCCGACGTCGTGACCGCGATGTTCTCGCGGATGCGGTTCGCGTAGTTCGGACCGCCGAGCGCGTTCATACCGTTGCGGTAGAGGTCACCGGCCGAGACGGCCGCCGTGTTCGCCGGGTTGATGCCGACGCCCTTGAGGACCTCGCCCATCGTGCGGTAGCGAATCTTCGGGCAGGAGTGGACGCGCGACGTGTAGCGCGGCGGGCCTTCCTTCGCGAGACGATCGAGCAGCTCCCATGGGGAGATGTAGTCGTTCTCGTGGTCGAAGGTCGACTCTTCGTTACCGGCGGTCGAGCCAGCCGGCTGATCGACGGGGGCGTTGATGTCATCGGTGCAGGCGGAGGCCAAGACCGACGAAGCCAGGATTGCGAGGGTATATCCAATGCGGCTCATGGTCGTCCTCCTCAGTTCGTACCCGTGCCGGGGGCGCCCGGGGCCTTCGAGAATTTCACGAAGTCATCGGCGGTGAACACGCCGTAGATGAGGTCCTTCATCTTGTAGCCGCTCGCGGTGAACGCATCGATCTGCGCCGCGATCGTCTCGTGCGGGACTTCCTGGAGGGTGTCGACGATATCCGTCTTGCCCATCGCCCAGTTCCACATGCGCGCGACGCCACACTCGGCGACCGCCGGGTCGGCGGCCATCGCCGTGCCGAGCGCCGGGAGGTCAGTGGCCGGGACGCCCTGGCGCCACGCGGTCTGCTGGCCGTCGGGCAGGTAGTCGGACATCTTCGCGAGCGGCGCGCCGTCGAGCGGCGTCGGCACCGAGATGGCCTGCTTGTAGACGCCCTGATCGTCGTAGTACGCGAAGAGCGGCGTCAGGTGGTTCAGCGTCGAGTGGCAGTTCGCGCAAATGACCGCCGACGTGTCCTGGAAGTTGATGCGACCGCCGCCGTTGGTCGGGCTCGCGATCGAGTCGAACGGCCACACGCCGGTGTAGGGCGCGGCGCCGCCGACGTCGGTCGGGGTCGCCGAGATCTCCGCGGGGAACTTCGTGCAGACGAAGGTCTCCTGGTAGAAGCGCGAGCGACGGAACGCGAGGTTGCCGAAGTAGTGCGCCTGGATGCCCGGGTTCGTGAGGAGACCCGCCTTCGGACCGCCGTTGGTGCACTCCGCCGACGTGAACGTTCCGGTGCCCATGTCGAACGTCGGGCAGTTGTCCGAGCCCGCCGTGAACATGTCCATGTACGAGCCGTTGTTGACCGACAGGCGCGCGGCGAACGCCGGCGCGGTGTCGAGCATCGCGGTCTCGCCCATCTTGAACGTGTCACGCCAGAACAGGAACATCTGGGTCGAGAACGTCGGGCGGCCCATGTACTCGGCGATCCGTGCCTCGTACGCCGTCTTCTTCCCGGCGTCGTCGGGCGCGGTCGCGATCTCGTTGATCTCCGCCATGGTCGGCAGCGCGCCGGTCAGGCGCAGCGCGGCGATGCGAAGAGCAGCGTTGTAGTCGAGCTCGCGAGCCGACAGCTGCTGGTCCCATTCGTCTCCGCTGCCGGATCCGTTGTTGGAACCAGAGCCGGAGCCCATGCCGTTGTCTCCGGGGTCGGAGCTGCAGGCCGGTACCGCACACGCGGCAGCCAAAAGCAGTGCTGAGATCCTCTTCATGGGTGCTCCTTTACGCGGAACTACTGGGCAGTTTTCTCGGCCTGGACCCAAACATCCACAGCCGCTTTGAAGGTGTCGAAGTTGCCCTGCGCCGGGAACTTGAACGGGTGGTTCGTTCCCTGCGCGGGGTTCGGGGCGATGAAGAAACCGCTCTGATTCGTGTCGGTGAAGTTGATGCGAGTGCGCACCTGGTTGCAGACGTTCTGCAGCGTCGCATCGTCGGTCGCGTTGACGCCGGTGATGTCCATCGCGCCGCGCGCGTTCGCGTTGCCGGCGTTCGCGTGGCAGCTACCGCAGCTGTTCTGCAGCGGCGTCTTCGCGTTGGCCTTGAACTCCGCGAGCTTCTTGCAGCCGGTCGCGCCGGTAATGCCGCCGCCCATGCCGCCCTCGTCGCGATAGCGATCGACGACCTTGAAGTGGATCGCGAGACGGTTGCCGGGCGTGAAGTTGATGAACGCCGCGCTGCCGCCACCGATCGGCTGCGGCTCGTCGCCGGCCTTCATGTTGATCTTCACGTCGAAGTAGCGGTCGAGCGTGTCCGGGATCGGCTGGCCGTCGAGCGGCACCGACACGAACAGCGGGTGCTCGAGGTACACGCCCTCGGTGCCGCCTTCGATCGCGAGGTTCGTCAGGTAGAGGTCCTGCGACAGCGGCTGCGCGACGAACTTGATCTTCGCGCCGGCCCAGCCCTCCACGAGCGAGCTGATGTCGACGAGGTTGATCGGGCACGTCGGGTCGCCCGGGACGCCCGCGGTGCAGAGGAGCGGGGTGAACGGCTCCGTCTTGAGGCTGGTGTCTCCGTTCCCCGTCACGTTGGCCGCGTCGCGCTCCGCGCTGATCCACTCGAGCAGGTCCGAGGCCTGCGTCGCGAGCAGCGAGGGACCCGAGTGAGCGCCCTTCGTGAGCAGGCGCGACGAGGTCGGAGCCTCGAGGTTCACGACCTGCGGGTCGAAAGACATCAGCTTCTCGCGGACTTCCATCGGGTTTGCACCCTGGAGGAACGCGACGGTCGGGTCGGAGCCCGAGTGGCAGGAGGCGCAGCTGGTATCGAGCACCGGCTTTGCCTTCTGAGAGAAGAGGGTGCGCGCGGCCTGCTCCTCGGCGGTCAGGGTTTCGCCCCCACCGTCGTCAATGAGACCGCTGCAGCCCACCAGAGCCAGGGCCACGAAGGCCCCCACAGACAGTCGAACCATAGGGAGATGCCTCATGAGGGTGTCCAACATGGCCTTCCGGGACTTGAGAGCCCCGGTGCCCTTGTTTGCAATGAGACCACCCAGCATGAAGCGCATCCTACAGCAACGTCGATGCCACTGTGCACAGGCTGTACAGTGGCTCTAACTAGGTGAAACCCAGTGCACTACAGGGGTGGGGTCAGATCCCGCCATGAGGTCCCCACCCCCAGCTGGGGTCAACTGTGCCCACTCGTTAAGTAATTGAAAATACGAGTCCAGAATGTGCAACATCAACCATATGCGTGAATCTCGGTGGTCCCAGGTGGGGCTCGTCTTGTGGCTGGGGCTTGTGGTCTTCGCCCCCAGCTGCGGCAGCGGTGGTCAGTCGCATCCCGGTCAGGGCCCGTCATTGCCGCTGGACCGGATCGCCATCGTGGGCGCGAGCGTGTCGGCCGGGTTCGGCGGGACACCGTTTGGGGATGCGTTCACGGCCGCCGCGAAGCGCTCGAAGGTCGACACCGCCGCGAACGTGATGATGTTCCGCGACCCGATGGGCGACACCAAGCGCCAGCTCGATCAGGCGGTCGCGTTCAAGCCGACCACGATCGTCGCGCTCGATCTGTTGTTCTGGGATGTCTATGGATCGAGCGATCCCGCGTGGCACGACCAGGCGCTCACGACCGCGCTCGATCGACTCGAGCAGGCGAGGGCAGGCGGTGCGTGGATCGTCATCGCCGATGTTCCGCTGATCACGACCGCGAGCGAGATGCTGCTCCCGAAGGACGCGATTCCGTCTCAGGCGACGCTCGATGCCGCGAACGAACGCATCCGGACGTTTGCCGCGCGCGACCACGTGATCCTCGTGCCGCTGGGCGAGTGGACCGCACCGCTGCGCGCGGGAGCGGAGATCACGCTGCCCGGTGGCGAGAAGAAGCCAGCGGCCGAGCTCATGGCGATCGACGGTCTCCACGCGAACCCGCTCGGCACCTGGTACCTGCTCGACAAGCTCGATCACTATATCGAGTCGCAGCTCCCGGGCACACCGAAGGACGCGCTGGTGTTCGCGCGCCCGCCGAACTAGTTGCAGCTCAAAGCATCTTCTGCAGCTGGCCGGCGGTCTTGGTCGAACCGTCGTGGCTCCAGCCGGGCGGCGCGAAGATGTAGCCGAGCTTGGCGCGCAACCCGGGAGCGCGGCGCACGTCGGCGGCGATCGCCGACAGCTCGTGAAATCCGATCTTCACGAGGTTGAACGTGCCGATGTCTTTCGTCAGGCCATAGACGACGCGCTCGCCCTCGCGCTCGAACGTGCCGAACAGGCGATCCCACACGATGAAGATGCCGCCGTGGTTCCTGTCGAGGTAGCGGACGTTCTTGCCGTGGTGCACGCGGTGATGTGACGGCGTGTTGAGAACGTATTCGAGCGGACCGAGATTTCGAATCGCTTCGGTATGGAGCCAGAACTGATAGAGGAGGCTCCACGCCTGCGCGGTCAGCACCATCCACGGCGGGAACCCGAGCAGCGGCAGCGGTGCCCAGAAGATCGGACCGGTCAGTGGCGTCAGCAGTGCCTGCCGGAGCGCGGTCGACAGGTTGTAGTGCTGACTCGAGTGGTGGTTGACGTGCGCGGCCCACAGCAGACGCACCTCGTGGTGCGTGCGATGGAACCAGTAGTAACAAAAGTCTTCGGCGACGAGCAGCACCAGCCACGACCACGCCATCGCGGGCTGACCGAGGTCGGCAATGCGGTGCTCGTAGAGCAGCGCGAAGAACGGGATCGAGACGAGCTTCGCGCCCGCCGACACGATGACGTTCGCGAGTCCCATCGACAGACTTGCCGTCGTATCGCGCAGCTCGTAGCCGACGACATCGGCGCCACCGGCTCGGCGTGCCCAGAGGACCTCGAGCACGATGAGCGCGATGAAGGCAGGAATCGCGTAGAGAACGAGATTCGACATATCAGATCAGCTCAACGCTGATTTGCCCGCACTATAGTACGCGCCATGCCCCAACATGGCGGAGACATCATTGCTGACGTCCTGACGCGACATGGCGTCACGCACCTGTTCACGCTGTGCGGCGGTCACATCTCGCCGATCCTGACCGGCGCTCAAGCGCGCGGGATCAAGGTCGTCGACGTCCGCGACGAGGGGAATGCAGTCTTTGCCGCCGACGCGGTCGCGCGCATGACGGGCACGATCGGCGCCGCCGCGGTCACCGCGGGGCCTGGTGTCACGAACACGATCACCGCGATCAAGAACGCGCAGATGGCGCAGTCGCCGATCATCCTGTTCGGCGGCGCGACGGCAACGCTCCTCAAGGGCCGCGGCGCGCTCCAGGACATCGATCAGCTCACGCTGATGAAGCCGCTCGTGAAGTGGGCCACGACGGTGAAGACGGTCCCCGCGCTCGGGCCGACCGTCGAGCGCGCGATCGAGATCGCGACCGAGGGTGTCCCGGGGCCCGTCTTCGTCGAGGTTCCGGTCGATATCCTCTATCCCGAAGCGATCGTCCGGACCTGGTACGAGAAGGAGACCGGACTCGGCAAGGCCAAGGGCATCGGCGCCAAGGCGCTCGAGCTCTACATCAAGGGTCACCTCTACCGTCAGTTCCGCGCGCCGACGATGCCCGAGCTCGACATCCCGGTCAGGCTCCCCAAGCTTCGCAGCGAGGGCCCGATCGACAAGGCCGCCGAGGCACTGCGCGCCGCGAAGAAGCCGGTCATCGTCATCGGCAGCCAGACGCTCGTCGGCGTCAAGGATCCGGGCCGGCTCGCCCGCGCGATCGGCACGATCGGCGCGCCGGTCTACCTCGCGGGCACGGCGCGCGGCCTCCTCGGTCGCACGCACGAGCTGCAGCTCCGCCACAACCGCGGCCAGGCGCTCAAGGAATCCGACTGCGTGATCGTGTGCGGCTTCCCGTTCGACTTCCGCCTCGGTTACGGCCGCGGCATCAACAAGCAGGGCACGCTCATCGCCGCGAACCTTTCGTCGCACGAGCTGCGCAAGAACCGCCGTCCCGACATCGCGCTCGAGATGCACGCGGGCGACTTCCTCGTCGCGCTCGCCGAGCGTGTCGGTGGTGGCGCCGGCGCCGACGGCCGCGCCGACTGGCTCAGGGCGCTGCGCGATCGCGAGAGCACGCGCGACGCCGAGATCGCAGCCAAGTCCGCGCCCAAGGGCGAGCTCGTCGATCCGATCCACTTCTTCACGCGCCTCGACGAGGCGATGGCCGACGACGCGGTGCTCGTCGTCGACGGTGGCGACTTCGTCGCGACCGCGAGCTACATCGTCCGTCCGCGCGCGCCGCTCTCCTGGCTCGATCCCGGCGTGTTCGGCACGCTCGGCGTCGGCGGCGGCTTCGCACTCGGTGCCGCGCTCGTGCGGCCGGGCAGGGAGGTCTGGCTCGTCTGGGGCGATGGCTCGAGCGCCTACACGCTCGCCGAGTTCGACACGTACGTTCGCCACGGCGTCGCGCCGATCGCGCTCATCGGCAACGACGCGTCGTGGATGCAGATCGCGCGCGAGCAGGTCGAGGTCCTCGGCACGTCTCTCGGTACCGACCTGCGCCGCAGCGACTATCACCGGGTCGCCGAGGGCTACGGCGGCGTCGGCCTCGTGCTCACCGATCCCGCGCGCGTCGACCAGACGCTCGCGGAGGCCAAGGCGATCGCGAAGTCGGGACGCCCCGTGTGCATCAACATCCACCTGCGCAACACCGACTTCCGCAAGGGCTCGATCTCGATGTGAGCCGCGCTGCGCTCGGCACACCTGGTGCCGGCGCGACGCTGGTCGCGAGCTCGTTCGATGAGGCGCGACGCTGGTCGCGAGCTCGTTCGATCCGGCGCGACGCTGGTCGCGAGCAACGCGCTACTTCGTCGACATCGCGACGAGGTACTTCTCGATGAGCGAACGCTGCGCGAGATCGAGCTTCGAGCGATCAGCCATCTCGTCGATCATCTTCGGCCACTCGGCGGCGCTGTGCTCGTCGGGCATCGGCGTCTTGTGGCAGCCCGCGCACTTGCCGAGCAGGAGCTTGCGGCCCTCCTGAAGCTGAGCCAGCTCGACGTTCGCGCGCGACGCATCACTGGCGGTCGCCATCGGTGGCGTGCGCGGCGTGCATGCCGCGGCGGACGCGAACAGGAGGCCCAGGACGACTCGGCGCATGAACGAGTTTGAAAATAGATTTCACTTTCGTCCGGCGCAAGCCCGAATCAGCGACATTCCGCCACGGTTCGAAATGATAATGGTATCGAATTCTTACGCGACAGCAGAGCGGGGCGGATCGCGTCCTCGCGGAACTCGACCGCTGCCTGTGTCGCTACGCCTTCGGCTATCCCCGGAGCTCGTCGAGGAAGCGCTCGGCCCAGCGCGCGGCGGTGTCGCGCCACACGATCGCCTTGAGCGCGCTGTTTCGCGTGATGCGCTCTTCGCGCGGCATGCGCAGCGCCGCATCGAGGTCTGCGGCGAGACCGTCGGGGTGGTACGGGTTCGTGAGCAGGGCGAGCGTCAGGTGCTCGGCGGCGCCGGCGAACTTCGACAGGAGCAGGACGCCGGGATCCTCGACATCCTGGGCCGCGACGAACTCCTTCGCGACGAGGTTCATGCCGTCGCGTAGCGGCGTGACGAGGCCGACCGCCGCCTGCCGATAGAGGCGGGCGAGCGTCTCCTGCTCGTACGAGCGATAGAGATAGCGGACCGGGACCCAGTCCGCCTCGCCGTAGGCGCCGTTGATGCGGCCGACGAGCGCCTCGACACGCGAGCGGAGCTCGCCGTACTCGGGGACGTCGGAGCGCGTCGGGACCGAGACCTGGACGAACGAGACCTGGTTGCGCCACTCGGGGAAGTTCTCGAGCAGGCGCGCATAGGCCTCGAGGCGCTCGGGGATGCCCTTGGAGTAGTCGAGTCGGTCGACGCCGAGGATGAGCTTGCGGCCGCCGAGCATGGCTTCGAGGCCGAGGCTCGTCGACTCGTTCGGGTTGCCCTTGAACTGGGCGGCGGAGGCGAACCGATCGGGATCGATGCCGACGGGGATGACGCGGACGCGACTGCGTGCGCGCGCTTCGGCCTCGCTGCCGAGGAGGCCGCGCGCGGTCGCGATGAGGTTCTCGGCCCAGCGCTGGGTCTGGACGCCGATGCGATCGAAGTCGAGCAGGGCGGCGATGAGCTCGGTCGCCCACGGCATCGTCTCGATCACGTCGAGCGCGGGGAACGGGACATGGAGATAGAAGCCGAGGCGGCCGCGATGGCCGGAGCGGCGCAGCTCGCGCGCGACGAGGAACAGGTGGAAGTCCTGCACCCAGATCTCGGCGTTGGGGCTGCCGAGCTCCATGAGCATCTTCGCGTAGCCGCGGTTGGCGTCGACGTAGCAACTCCACTCGTCGTCGGCGTAATGAACGCGCGGGAACCCGTGGAGGAGCGGCCAGAGGCAGCGGTTACAGAACCCGGCGTAGAAGCGCTGGCGCCACGTCAGCGGGTAGTCGAACTGCGCGCGCACGAACGACTCGCTCGGCTCGACGCGGAGCTTGAGGCCCGGATCGCGCTCGGCACCGGACCAGCCGAGCCATACGCCCTGCGTCTTCTCGAGCGCGGGCAGGAGCGCGGAGACGAGACCGCCGACCTCGCGTGCGCGATCGCCGGTGGGGGCGGCGGGCAGGCGATTGCTCGCGACGATGAGCTGCGCCGGAGCGGCAGGGCGAGGCGGACGCGCGACAACGACGTCGTCGGGCATGCCGTGGAGGTTCGGGTTCGTCTGATCGGGACGCGCGGTGCGTGCGTCGATGATCCAGCGCAGGAAGCGATGGACCGCCGCGATCGACGGGAGGCGCAGGCCGGCCTGCGTGCGGCGCGGCGAGGCCGCGACGAGGATGCCGACGTCGGTGTCGCGGAGCGAGACGAACATGTCCTCGTCGGTGATGTCGTCGCCGATCGCGAGCAGGCGCGAGCCCGCGGGACCATGACCGCGAAGCCATGCGAGCGCGGAGCCCTTGTGGGCGGCGCGGTGGCGAACCTCGAGCATCTCGACGCCGGGGAGGCGCTCGAGCGAGGGCTGGGTCTCGAGCCACTCGTCGACGATGACCTCGGCCGCAGCTGCGATGCGGTGATGAGCGGGTTCGGCGACACGACGCCAGTGGAGACAAACAGAGCACGTCTTGCGCTCGACCAGCGCGCCGGCGTAGCGCTTCGCGAGGCCGGTCAGCGCGCGCTCGATCTCGTCGAGCTGGGAGACCGGATCGAGGGCCGACTCCCACACGCCGTGGGCGAAGCGCCAGACGCCGTGCTCGGCCGCGAACGCGATGTTCGGGAAGCGCGCGGCGAGATCGACGACGAGGTCGCGCGGCCGGCCGGAGATGATGCCTAGCGTGACGCCGGGGGCGCCTGCAAGTGTATCGAGGAGGGCCTCGGTCTGCGCATCGAGCGTTGCGTCCTGCGGCGTCGGCGCGAAGGGAATCAGCGTGCCGTCGAGGTCGAGCGCGATGATGATCGAGGCCGCCGACGCGAGGTTCTGCCACTCGGCGGGCATGTGGGCACTCTACCGAAAGAATTTCGTGCGGGGGCCGTGGGTTGCGTGCCTAACGGCGGTCTCTCTCGACGATAATTCGTGCGTCACGCCCACAAAGACGGCGCCGGCGCGAACGTGTTCAGTCCGCGCCGGCGAAAAAGGAAGGCACAACCAAGCGTGGGATCCTCCGTGACCTCGCCATCGTGAATCACCACTTCGCGTGAACCTCGTCGCCGCGATTCGAAACTCCGTTTGCGTTTCGCATTTCGTAGTTTCGATTCTTGGTGTGCCCGATGTTTGGTATTGCGATCGACGTGCCAGGCGGTCTCGTCGCGTCAGATACCGTCGAGGAATGCCGGAGGGTCTTCGCCGGGCGCATCTTCGCGCGCTTGGGGCGTCGGCGGCGGCAGAGGCTCAGCCGGCCGCTCTGCGAACCATCCCAGCTGTGCTTCGACGCGCGCAACGAGTGTGCGACGTGCGATCAGCCAGTCATCACACCACCGGATCAGTGCGAACAGCTCCTCGAGCCGAGCGACTTCTCTGAGCACGCGCACGACGTCGACGCCGTGCCGGAGATCGAGCAGCGCCGCGCGGAACGCGCGCTCCGAATCGTGGATACGCTCGGTGACCAGCTGGCGAAGCGTCGCGAGTGTTGCACTGATGCCACCGCGCCCCGCGGCCAGGCCGTGGCCATCGAGCACCTGCGTGAAGCGTGGCCGCATCGCGAGGGCGTGAGCGGCGACATCTCGAAGCGCGTCGACCGGCGGCGTCTCGCCGATCCGCTTCGCTTCGCGAGGGGCGTGCTCGACGGCCTGTGCTTCGGAGCGAACGAGCTCGCGCAACAGCTTGTCGAGAAGGCGGCGGCGATCCGAGGTCGAGCCGTGCATGGCTGTCGCGGTTTGCAGCGGACGTGCCGCCGACGTACGCGACAACACGCGAACGGATCTCGAAGTATTCGCGGCACCTCGTGGCAATCGCGCACGGCGGGCGATTCCGACACGCGCAAACCATGCGTCGACGTCACGCAGCCATGCACTGGATCTCGTCGCGACGAAGCTCGATGCCGAGCCCCGCGCGACCTGCGTCGAACATGACACTGCCTTTGCGAACCGTCGCGAGGTGATCGAAGAGCAGCGCCTCGAAGCGCGCCTGCTCGGTGGGCGCCGACAAATGTAGGTGCCGCGACGACGCGGGACCGGCGTGGGCGTGAACCGCGGGAGCTCCGAAGCTCGCGATCGGGATTCCGTGAACGGCCGCGAGCGCGTCCGCCTCGAGGAATCCGGTGATGCCACGGCAGCGCGTGGCGTCGACGAGCAGCACGTCGACCGCGCCGGCCTCGAGCAGGCGCGCGAGCCCGACCGGATCGACGCACGCACGGCCGGATGCGATCGCGAGCGGCGAGCGCGTGCGCAGCCAGTGCAGATTGTCGATGTCGTCGTGAGGAACAGGATCGACGAAGCAGGTCACGCCATGCGACGCGATCGTATCGGCGACCGCGAGCGCCGAGTCGGCGCCGAACGTGCCCCGTCCATCGACCACGAGCTCGACATCGGGGCCTGCGGCATCGCGCGCGATGTCGACGCGCTCGATCGCATGGATCGGATCGATCGCGATCGCGATCCGCCGGTGTCCTCGCACGGCGTACTCGGCGACCTCGCCGGCGAGCGTGTCGGGGCGGAGCGACGTGAAACCCGCACACGGGCAGAGGACGACCTGCTCGCGCTCGGCGCCGAGCAGTGACGCCAGCGGAACGCCGAGCAGACGCGCCTTCAGATCCCACAACGCGATGTCGACGGCTGCGATCGCGGCGGCTGCGAGCTCGGGATCCAGACGACGGACCGCTTCGACCATCCGCCCGTGGATCGTCGCCAGCGCGAGCGCGTCCTGGCCGCACACGAGATCCGCGAGACTGGCGCGAACCAACCTGGCTGCGCGTGGCTCGTACGTGTAGCCAAGACCGATGGTGCCGTCGGCGCGCACCTCCACGATCGTCATCGCCCAGGAGGAAGCTGGAAGCTTGCAAACATGAACGTCTACGCCCTCGATGATCCGATTGCCCGCCACGCACAGCGAGCTGTGCATCGCCCATGCCCGTAGTTCGCGCTGCGAAACATCCGCATGGCACGACCGATGCTCCGTCAGGCTACGGAGGCTGTATGAAGCTGTATTACTCCCCCGGTTCGTGCGCACTCGCAGCGCATGTCGCGCTGATCGAGGCGGAACGCGGGTTCGACCTCGAGCGCGTCGACCTGCGCTCGCACCACACGGCGACTGGCGCTGACTACTACACGATCAATCCCAAGGGCTACGTCCCGGCTCTCCAGCTCGACACCGCGGGACGCGAGATTCTCACCGAGAACGTCGCGATCCTGCAGTACATCGCCGACCTCGCGCCGGCCAAGGAGCTCGCGCCGCCGAACGGAACGATGGCGCGCTACCGGCTGCAGGAGTGGCTCGGGTTTATCGGCTCGGAGATCCACAAGCAGTTCAGCCCGCTGTTCGCGCCGGATACGCCGGTGCCGACGCAGGAGCGGCTGCGCGGCAAGATCGGCGAGCGGTTCAACTTCGTGCAGAAGTCGCTCGTCGATCGCGCGTATCTGATGGGCGAGACGTTCACGGTCGCCGACTGCTACATGGTCCCGCTGCTCCGCTGGTGCGACCGGTTCGAGATCGATCTCGAGATCTGGCCGAACCTCGAGGACTACTACGATCGTCTCCAGGGGCGGCCCTCCGTCGACGCGGCGCTGACCGCCGAGGGCCTGGTCGAGCACAAGAAGCATCGTCGGACCGCCTGAGACCGTGATACGCACGACGGGTGGAACGGGCGCTCGTCGCGTGCGTGATCGTGATGGCCGCGTGTGGCCAGCCTCCTCCGGCGCCCGCCCGCGCGACGCCGGCCGGCGGCGTCATCGCCAGTAACATCGTGCGCGCCGACTACGCGGGCTCGAAGGCGTGCAGCGAGTGCCACCACGAGATCTACGACAAGTGGGCGGCATCGCCGATGCGCAACATGACGCGCGATGCGTCGACCGCGACGATCCGTGCGCCGTTCGATGGCGCGACGCTGCACGTCGGCAGCGAGACGGCGACGATGGAGATGGTCGACGGCAAGCGGACGATGCGCGTCGTCGACGCGACCGGCACGCACCGCTTCCGGATCACGAAGGTCGTCGGCGGTCGCTATCGCGAGGACTTCATCGGCAAGGAGGACGGCGGCGACGGGCTCGAGCACGTGCTGCCCGCGACGTACGTGTTCGCGACGAAGTCGTGGCGCTACAAGGGCTACTCGGTGATGGTGAAGGAGCGCCCGCGCATGTCGTGGAAGGGCGTGTGGTCGCGCGAGTGCATCCCCTGTCACAACACGCTGCCGTACGTGACGATGCTCTACGACGAGCTCTACGGTCCGGGGTTGCCGGGCTATCAGGGCAAGCTGTCCGATCGCGTGCTGCCACCGTCGCGCACGTGGCCCGCGCACGCGCTCGACGAGACCGGGCTCGAGAAAGAGCTCGCGTCGGAGATCGGCTTCCTCGGCGGCGCCCAGCCGGACGAGACCGGGCTGCGGGCGTTTCTGCCCGCGGCCGCGAACGCGATGCGCCGCTATCTCGACGGCACGCATCTCGTCGAGCTCGGCGTCGGCTGCGAGGCCTGCCACAACGGTGCGCGCGAGCACTCGATCGATTCGTCGATCGTGCCGTCGTTCGAGCCGCGCAGCCCGCTCGTCGGCATCACGCCGCCGAAGGGCCACGCCGGCACGCGCTCGCAATGGATCAATCGGATCTGCGCGAAGTGTCACACCGTGCTGTTCACGCAGTACGAGTGGACGTGGGAAGGCGCGGGGCGGCGCGACCAGCATCCGGGCGGCAGCTCGACGAACTCCGGCGAGGGCCGCGACTTCCAGCTCGGCGGCTGCTCGACGCAGCTCGCGTGCACGGGCTGTCACGATCCGCACGTCGAGGATCCGCCGGCAAAGCTCGCCGCGATGGGCACGCCCGCCGGCAACAAGCTGTGCACCGGCTGCCACAAGCAGATGGCGACCGCGAAGGCGATCGAGCTCCACACGCATCACGCGGAGGGCAGTGCAGGGACCGCTTGCATCGCCTGTCACATGGCGAAGAAGAACATGGGCCTCGACTACGGGCTCGTGCGCTACCACCGCATCGGCTCGCCGACGGAGACGCGGCGCGTGACCGCCGATCGGCCGCTCGAATGCGCGCTGTGCCATGCCGACTACAGCGTCGAGAAGATCGTGTCGACGATGGAGGATTGGTGGGGCAAGCAGTACGACCGCACCACGCTGCGCGCGCTGTACGGCGACGACCTCGGTGTCAACGCGATCCGCGCGACGCTCGCACGTGGCAAGCCGCACGAGCAGGCCGCCGCGATCGGCGTGCTCGGCGAGGCTCGCGACAAGACCGCGGTCGCCGCGCTCGTGCCGATGCTGTCGCACGACTATCCGCTCGTCCGCTACTACGCGCAGCGCGCGCTGCAGCGGATCACCGGCGACCCGGTCGCGATCGATGTCGGCGCACCGGCGTCTGACGTCGCGCGCGCCGCCGACGCATGGCTCAGAGCAGCGGCAGCTCGCCCGTGATCGCGTCGACGTCCTCGGTCCATGCGGGACCGACGGCGCAGCACGTCTTCGTCGGCACACCGTGAAACTCGGTCTTGCCCGAATCGGTGATCAGCGCGACCGGAACGCCGGCGGCGCGGGCGCGGGCGACGACCTCGTCGAGCGCGGCCTCCGAGTCGACGGAGACGCAGACCTTCGTGAACCTGCCGCCGAGCCACGCCTGCGTCGGAGGATCGAGCGGCAGCGTGAACCTGCCGTCGTCGATCGTGCCGGCGTTGACGAGCACCGCGAGCGAAGCGTGTGCGCCCTGCGCGATCATCTTGCCCTTGCGCATGCCGAGGTCCTTGCGCATCACGATCACTTGCTTCGCGTACCGCGGTTCACTCACGGCGGCATCGTAGCGCTCATGCTCAGCGAGGCGGTGACTTGATGGTGACCGTGATCTCGTGAGCGCCGGCGTGGACCACGACATCGCGGAAGCCGCCGTCGGACAGCGCCCCGGTGAGCGCTGCCTCGAGCCCCGCATCATCGATCTCGTCCGTGATGCGGTCGACCATGACATCGACCACAGACTTGCTCGACATGACGCTTGTCAGTTGCTTTTGCTGCGCATCGGTGAGGGCGCACTTCAGGTCGGCCTTCAGCGGGCGGATCGTCGCGGCCGAGGGCAAGTCTGCCGTGACGCCGTCGATGACGATCTTCGCGTTCTTGGGTAACTGGACTGCGTCGGAACCGAACTCGCCGCGGATCACGATCTGGTCCTGGGACTTCTCGATCTCGACACTGCGTGGGGTGTAGCCGGCAGCCTCGAGCTGATCCTTCACGTCGGCCGCGAGGTCGGACTCGGACTTCGACGTGTCGATCGAGATCCACACGCGATCGACGACCGCATATGCGAGCGGCGCGAACAGTCCAAGGGTCAAGAGTGTGATGAGGGTAGCGAGCACAGGACGTTGCTTGAAGAAGCGCATGTTCAGCTCTCTCTTCTCGGTGAATTGTTGGTGAAGCGCGGCGCGTGTCGTCGCGAGCGACGAAAGGCCGGTGCGAGAGCGGCAAGATCGTTGGTCCATGGATCAGCCACGGCACGCCTCGTTGGTAAGGGCTTTGGGATCATCGAATACAGGCTTGTCGAGCTCGGCGTAGTAGCGCCGGAGGCGCTCTCGGCCGCGGGTCAACCGCGATTTCACCGAGGACAGCGACGTGCGCTGGATCTCGGCGATCTCGTCGATCGAGTAGCCGTGTAGCTCGAATAGAACGATCGCTTCGCGCTGCGGAGCGCGGAGCGTGGCGAGGGCATTCGCGGCGCGCGTCGCGCTCGCGCGTTCGTCGGCCCACTGCGAGCCATCGTCACCGACCGGGTCCGGAATGTCGGCTTCGTCGCTCGAGGTGAGCCGCCGCCAGAACGCGCGGCGGCAACGCGTGCGGTGGACCGACACGACGATGCTGTGCATCCACGCTCTGAACCGCGTGCGGTCGCGCAGCGATGACAGCTTCTGCGCGGCACGTAATACGGCCTCCTGGAACACGTCGTCGCCCTCGGCGTTCGACCTCGCGATACGACGCGCAAACAGCTGCACGTCATCGTGGATCGGGCCGAGGAGCTCGAACAGGTCCTGCCAGTCGTGGGTCGAGTCGGTCATTTCGGTCAGGAGCTCCAAACAGGTGACGCCGTCACCCGGCCCGGAAGTCGCAACCGGGCGCAGAAAGCTTCTGTTCCTGGCCGCCGGGAGCAGGAGCTCCCGCCAACGTGCGCCCGTGTCCTACAGAGAGTGTCGAGCTACTCGGGCGCGCGCATGCCCTCGCGCACCATCGCGGCGAGGAACTGGCCCGCACCGCGCGCGAGCGCGAGCTTCGACAGCGGGTGGCCGGCGAAGTCCTGCACGCCGAGCTTCATCAGCGATGGCACCTGCGTGAGCACCCGCTCGACGGTCGGCCGGCGGTGACCATAGAACACGCGGTAGCAGAGGTGGCGGATCTTCATCTGCGTGCCGAGGTGACGGCCGTCGATGTGCTGGCGCCAGTCGCCGAACGACAGCCGGTCGCGATCGAGCGCGCGCGCGAGGTACGGGCCGGCGAGCATGCCGTACTCGATCGCCTGCGCGATGCCTTCGCCGGTCGCGATGTCGATGCCGGCCGCCTCGCCGACGAGCATCACGCGCGGCCTGGAGATCGCGGCGTCGGGCTCGAGCCCGCGCTCGGCAAACTGCTTCAAGCGGTAGCGCGACAGCTCGAGTCCGCGACCCGCGAGGTACGCGGCGATGCGCTGCTTCGGCGAGTCGGGGCCCAGGTGGTGCAGCACGTACGCGCCGCGGCAGACCATCGGCTTGCCGGCGACCTGCGTCGGGAAGTCCCACGCGTAGCCGTGCAGGTCGGACGCGGTGAAGTCGAAGACGACCGTGTCGCGCGGCAAATCCGACGGCAGATCCTCGGTGTCGAGCTCGACGACCTGCGCGCGCAGCTCGCCGCGGCCAAAGCCAAGTGCGCGACGAACGATGCCACCGACGCCGTCCGCGCCGACGACGGCCTTCGCGCGAAACCCGTCGCCGCGCTCCGTCTCGACGAGGACGTGGTCTTCCTGGACCTCGATGCGTGAGACCGCCGTGCCGTCGCGGACGTCGATGCCCTTCGCGATCGTCGCCTTCGCGAGCGCGTGATCGAACTCGACGCGGCGAACGACGACGCCGAGCCCGGGATCGCGGGTGACGATCACCTTGCCGCCCACGCGGAGCGCGATCGCATCGAGCGGCACCATCGGACAGTCGACCGAGACGCCGAGCCTGTCGAGCATGCGCAGGCCGCGCGCGCCGAGGCCGCCGGCGCAGATCTTCTCGCGAGGATAGGTCTCGGCCTCGAGGACGACGAGCTTCGTCTGGGGACGCGCCGCCTGCAGATGCAGTGCAGTCGACAGGCCGCTGGGCCCGCCTCCGACGATGACGATATCGACCTCGGTCACGAGGCCGGCATCCTACGCGATCACGCGAACCGGCGGAGCAGGCGAGCGGTCAACGCGCCACCTGCGAACACCAGCGCGGCGCCGATCGCCAGGTACGCGACCAGCGACAGCGTCAGGACCGGACCGACCTTCAGGACGCCGAGGATGCCGAGCACTGCCGACGCGACGCCGACGAGCACCATGACGCCGCCCGAGGTCTGGATCGCGCTGTACGTCTGGCGTGCGACCCTCGGGTTGCGCTCCGGCGCGAGGTACACGAGGTCCGGCTGGGCCGCGCCGCCGAGGAGCAGCGCGCCGCCGAACACGATCGCGGCCGCAGGCAGGAGCACGAGCGGCTTCACGCCGAGCAGCGCGAGGATGCCGAGCACGACGCCGGTGAGGCCGCCGAACACCTCGGTGCTGACGCCGCCGGCGAGCTCCTGCGGTGGCAGCTTCATGCCTTCGATGCGACGCACGGTGTCTCGCCACCTCGCCGCGACCGCGGCGCCCTGCGCGAACAGCGCGAGGCCGATCGCGATCGCGCCGACTGCCGCCATCTGGAACGGCATCTGTGAGAACCCGACGAGACACACGACGATCGCGACGAGCCCGCCGAGCGTCTCGAGCGACGTTCCGCCGGCGAGCACGTTGCGAGTTACCTTCTGCCGTCTCGTCTGTCCTGCACGCAGCTTCTCGTAGTCAGGATCCTCGTAGACGGTCTCGTGCTTCGAGAGGTCTCGTCGGTCTCGTCCCGATCTCGCGTAGCCCATGCTCGAAAATCGGTGCATCGCGTGTGCCCACGGCGAAACTCGGAGCTCGCCGAGACCCGCGCGATGCTCGCGTCGCGCGTGCTCGACACGACGTCGGCGCCCGCTCCTGCACCTGCGCAGTGACCTGCCCCAAAGCGGAGGTGCCGGGGAATCTCGCGTGCGTTACCGTGAAGAGATATGAGCGGAACCATCGCGCGTGACTTCGTCGGGGATCGTGAGCTCCTCGCGTCGCTTTCGCCGGGTGGCTCGCCCGAGCGCCCGATCAAGGTCACCTCGGCCGCGGTCGTCGAGGTGCGAGCTGCTGCGCTCGCGTGCCCGCTGTGCAACGGCGAGTATCGCTTGCACGAGCACGTGGCGCCGGCGTCGGGACTGCGTCGCGTCGACGTGACGTGCCGCCACTGCTCGACGCCGCGCTCGCTGTGGTTCCGGCTCGTGTCGAACGAGCCGAACTGATCAGCCGCCGACGATCACGTTGGTCGAGCCTTCGATCAGCTGACCGCTGCCGCCGCAGTGCTGGTCCTGGTCGCCCATGCGATGGGCGGCCTTGCCGTTGATGAACACGGTGCCGCTGCCGGCCTTCGCTTCCCACGTGTTCGTGTTGCAGCAGGCGGCGTGAACGCCCCTGTCGCCGACGCGCAGCGCGGGTCGCTTGTTCACGTTCACGTCAGGCGAGCCGATGATCGCGGGGCCAACGGCGGGATGCGGACACGCCGGGCAGCCGTGCGCGCAGATGGGAACGTTCGACTTGTCTCCGAGTCGTCCTTGGCCGGGCATTACACGAAGCCTCCGGGTGTCATCGTGCCGACGCCGCCGACGACGGGGCCGACCGGCACGTAGGGCGGCGCGAACGTCGGGACGGGACCGGTGCCGAGCACGTTGGTCACCATCGTCGACGTCTGCCAGATCGTATGGACCTTCTCGAACGCATCGCAGACGCAGTCGAACAGCTGCTGGTGATACTGCGCCTGCGGATCGGCGAGCTGACCGATCATCTGCGGCTTCATCGTCGCGGCCTTCACCGACACAGGGACCTGCGTCAGCGTGACCACGGGGCAGGGCACGTTCGGCGTCGGCGGCGCGACCGGCGACGGGAACGCGGCGAATGCCGGGTACCACGGCAGGCCGGGCACCTTGATCGTCGCGGTGTACGACAGCCACGCGGTGCCGATGACGTTCGCGATCGTGGTCGTGTACTTCAGCTCCATCGGGGTCGCCTTCGGACCCTGCGCGAGGATCAGCGGCGTGAGCGGCGGGCCGACGACCTGACCGCCCGTCGCGGTCACCGCGTTGACGACGACGCCGACCATCGTCGCGGCCGACTGCCACGTGCTCCAGGCGGAGCAGATCGCGTCGCAGATGCCGTCGATGTAGCCACCGATCTTCGACGTCAGCATCTTCTGAACGTCGGTGTGGTACTTGTTCATCGAGTGCGCCGTGAACAGCGGCGGCGCGGCCATTGCGGGCGTCGTCGACTTCTCTTCCGGCTTGAAGGCGTTGTTGTAATGGTCGCCGGCCGGATCGCCCGTTGGCTGCTGCCACTGGTCGGGCACCCTGAGGTTGTTCTGCGAGAACTTGAGCCTCGCAAGCTGCTTCATCGCTGATGATTGCGGTGCCGGCATACCGTGGTCAGCGATTATACGGGACTGGGCCCATCTAGGTTCCCTTGCGGGCCCTCAGGTAGTGGGTCTGGTAGGTGACCGCGCTGCGCGCATCCCTGCGCAACGTCCAGGAAAGTTCCGCCTCGTCCTCGATCCGGTACGGCCTCGACAGCCCCGTCCGCAGGATCTCCGCCACCGCCGCGGCCGGGTCGGCCCCGCCGATCCGCTCGTCCTCGTGCATGACCGAGCTCTGCCATGCGTACGGGGACGCGATCACGATCTCGCCACCGACCTTCGTCAGGCCATCGATCACCGCGAGCAGGCGCCTGGGGTGGGTGACCGAGTCGAGCATGTTGAGTGCGACCACCCGGTCGAACGCGCCCGGCACGAACGGCGGCTCGAGTACGTCGCCGCACACGACCTTCACGGCGCGCGCTCGATCACCGGCGCTCGCGACCGCCGGCGCATAGGTCCGTCCGATCATGCGCCGCGCATACGCGACCGGCTCGCCCGCGAGGAGCCGGCGTGCGCGCCGGACCGCGCCGAAGTGCATGTCGACCGCCATCACGCGCTCGGCCGGCAGCTCCGCCGCGATCCGCCCGACGCTGCATCCGAGCTCGACCGCGAGCGGAACCCGCGGCAGCGCGGCGATGCGCTCGACGAACGGCGCGAGCCCGAATCCCGCGCCCGGTCCATCCGGTGCTGGCTCGACGCGATCGCCCCAGTGCGCGTCCATGTAGATCGAGACGTGCTCGAGCATCCGCGCGTAGGGCGCATCGTCCGGGCCGTCGGCGACCAGCGCCGCCGCGACCTCGGGCGATACGTCGCGCTCGAGCACGGTCGCAGGATCGGAGCGCAGATACCCGCCCGGATCGGTCAGCACGATCGGCACGCCGTCGACGATCGGATACCGCCGGCCGCACTCGCATGCGAGGAAGTCGCTGCCGCTCGGTTCGATCGTCTTCACGTCGATCCGTTCGGGACTCCACGTACGGCAAGCGGGGCAGACCAGCAGATCCAGCGACATGGTGACGACCGCGTGCGACGGCCGATTCCATCGTATGTGATAGCCTGAATCCATGTCGCGACCTCCGGGCGAAAACCTCCAGACGACGACGGAGGAGGTGAGCGAGGAGCGCGAGGTCTACCTGCGCAACGGGCGCAAGCTCGTCGTCAGCGAGCAGCACGGCGACCAGCTCGTCGAGATCCGGAACGAGTCCGGCATGCTCGAGGTTCGCATCCGCCTCACCGAAGAGGGGCCGGTGCTGCAGATGGACGCCGCGCGCCTGCAGCTCAAGGCGAGCGAGTCGGTCGAGATCGAGTCCAAGCGCGTCGAGATCAAGAGCAGCGAGGACATGAACCTCACCGCGGACGGCGATCTCGTCGCGATCGGCAAGATCATCCATCTCAATCCCGACAAGTGATGGCCGTCGTCGCGGTCGGAGGCGACTAGCGCATGGACGTGTTCGGCGCGGCGCTCGGCGCGAGCGGCGACTTCCTGCGCGCCGCCGCGATCGATGCAGCGTACGAGCTCGGCATCGTCGAGGCGCTCGCAGCTACGCCGAGCTGCGACGAGCTTGCCGACGCGATCGGCGTCGGCACGGGGCGGCGGCGGATGCGCGTGCTGCTCGACGTGCTCGCGGCGCTCGGCGTGCTCGTGCGAGTTGGCGATCGTTACGGACGCGGCGACGTGCCGGCGCGCCCCGTCGTGCCGCGTGTCGGGTGGGGACTCATGGCCGACGTGATCCGCCGCGACAAGGCGTTGCCCGTCGAGGGCGGCGAGCACGAGCGGCGGATGCACGAGCATCTCGCGACGGCGGGCGCGGCGGCAGCGCGCGAGCTCGCACCGCTTCTTCGCGCACGCGGCGTTGGTCCGGGCGACGGACTCGACAGTCCGGGCGACGGACGCGACGGTCCGGGCGACGGACCACCGACGCTGCTCGATCTCGGCGGAGGCGCGGGTGCGTACACCGCGGCCTTTCTCGACGCGTATCCCGATGGACGCGCCACGCTCGTCGACTTTCGCGAGGTGATCACGCTCGCGCGGCAGCACCTGGCGAGGTTTGGCGATCGCGTGCGCTACGTGCCCGCCGAGATCAGCGTCGCCGAGGTCGGCGAGGGCTACAGCGCGGTGTTGCTCGCGAACGTCGTGCACCTGCACGGTCCTGCGCAGTGCGCGAAGTACTGCGTCGTCGCCGCGCGCGCGGTCGCGCCAGGCGGCGTCGTGGTCGTGAAGGACCTGCGGATGGACGAGGGCAGGGTGGGGCCGATCGAGGGCCTGCTGTTCGCGCTCAACATGGCGATGTACACGGGCGAAGGCGATGTCTACGAGGCGTCGCGGATCGGCGCGTGGCTCGTCGACGCGGGGCTCGTGAACGTGCGCGAGGAGCGGCTCGCGGTCGCGGCCGATGCGTTCGCGATCGTCGCGGAGAAGCCGCGCGTCGAAACGGCAGGGATCGAGCGCGAGCTCGTCGAGAGGGCGGCGGCCGTCGGCGCCGAGCTGCCGGGACCGCTCAGGCGCGCGCTCGCGTTCGGAATCGGCCTCGACCGGGCCGACCGCAGCGCGGCCGCACGCGAGCGGCTCGGCAACGTCGAGCGGCACTACCTCGAGCTGATGCCGGGCATGCGGGCGGATCAGCTCGCGGGCGTCGATCCAGCGGCGAAGCTGTTTCTCGAGGCACCGCTCGACTGGAGCAAGTTGCCGCGCATGTCGTCGGCGATCGATCGGCTGTACGCGGTGCTCGCCGAGGCGGGCGTCGACGGGGGCGATCACGATCACGTTTGCGGTCCCGTTCACGTGCACGGCCACGATCACGGGCGCGGCCACGATCACGGGCTCGATCACGCACGCGCCTCGGAGCCCGTGCTCGATCCCGTGCTCGATCCCACGCTCGATCCCGTGCTCGATCCAAGCCAACTTCACGACGCGGACGCATTCCGCGCGAACACACCGACGCTCGCTGCGATGTACGCCCGGACTCACTACGGCGCCTGTATGCCCCTGCTTTATGGCTATCCGGCGGATCTGGCGTACTTCCGCACGAGAGGCTCGGAGCTCGGGCTCGACGTGCACGGCACGATCGATCGGTACCTGACGGTGCCGATGATCCACGAGCTGTGTCACTTCGGCCGCGAGCGCGACGCGCTGCCGATTCACCTCGACGAGTGCATCGCCGGCTGGCTCGGCGTCCACGTGTGGCCGGAGTTCGCATATCCCGAGCCGGGACACGACGACGCGATCTTCGCGGCACCGTGGCTCTCGCAGATCGGTCAGGCGATCGTGCGTGCGTTCGGCATCGCGCCGGTCGTCCGCGCGCACACCGGCGCGGCACGCTGGCGCGACGTGCTTCCGGCCGCATTCGTCGACGCGGCGGAGCGGCTGTGCCTGGCGGACTGGATGAAGCGACGGACGCTGCACTTCCTGTCGGACACGCTCGCGCCGCGGCCGTGGATCGCGCTCGCGTTTGCGGTCGCCGCGGGCTGGGACGTCCGGACCTATACGCCGGGCGCGCTCGCCGAGCTGTCGCTGCTGAAGATCGCGCCGCGCGAGGATGCCGTCGCCGATCGCGCGATCGTCGAGGACGCGCTCCGGGCGATGTGCCTCGACAACGTTCGCGTCGCCGGCTCGTTCCGCGCCCGCAGCGTCGTGCCAGGCGCGACGATCACGATCGACGCGAGCCGGTGCACGGTGACGCGACCGAGGACCGGTGACGTCGACGTCGTCGATCCGTCGTACTGGTTGCCGCCATCCGTCGCGGGGAAGATCCTCGTCGACCTCGGACCGCGCACCGGCTACCGCCTGCGGCTCTCCCGCCTCGACGCGATTCCCGAGGCGGCACGCGCGATTTGCGCGGCGCCGCCGGGATACCAGACAGCGGGCTTCGCGCTCGAGCCGGTGGTGTTACCGTAGACGGACATGGCGCGCGTCTTCCTCGTGAATCCGCCGTCACCGGAGCCGGTGAAGACGCCGCTGTTGTCGTTCTGCCATCTCGCCGCGGCCCTGCGCGAGGGCGGGCACGAGGTCGCGATCTACGACGCGTCGACGCCGTTCGCGCCGCGCGGGCACGCCGATATCGCCGGGCGCGTGCGCGCGTTCGCGCCGGATCTCGTCGGCCTTCACCTGAAGACGCTGCACGTGCAGCCGGCGTATGCGCTCGCCGCAGCGCTCGACGAGTTCGTGCTCGTCGCCGGCGGGCCGCACGCGACGATCGTCCCGGCAGAGCCGCTCGCGCATGGGTTCGACTGGGTGATCCGCGGGGAGGGCGAGGACGCGCTCGTCGAGCTTGCAGAGGTCGTCGACGGCAAGCGCGCGGCAGCGGAGGTCGCGGGACTGTCGTGGATCGATCGCGGCATGGTCCGCCACAACCCCGAGCGGCCGTTCAACACCGAGCTCGATCGGCTCGCGCCCCCGCTGACCGCGCTCGATCTGTTCGATCCGGCGTGGTACGGCGCGACGTCGACACTGCCACCCGCCGGCTTGCTGTCGAGCCGCGGCTGTCCCGCCGCGTGCACGTTCTGCTCGAACGACGTCACCGGCCGACGGTTTCGCTATCGCAGCGCCGCGTCGGTCGCCGCCGAGATCGGGTATCTGCGCGAGCGGTTCGATAGCGTCGGGTTCTCGTTCTTCGACGACTCGTTTGCCGTCGGCCGGCGGCGCGTGAAGGAGCTGTGCGATGCGATCGCGAACGTCGGCGCGCCGGTGTGGTGGACGTGCACCGCGCATCCGGCACACCTCGATCGCGAAGTGCTCGCCGACATGAAGCGCGCGGGCTGCGCGGGCATCGACATCGGGATGGAGAGCGCGGATCCGGGCATGCTGGTCCGGATCGGCAAGGGCGTCACCGTCGAGCGCGTGATGCAGGTGCTCGAGTGGTGCGCCGAGCTCGGCATTCACAGCGTCGTCAACCTGATGTTCGGCTGGCCCGACGAGACCGACGAGGAGCTCGACGCGACGATCGGATTTCTCGATCGCGCGGTCGATGTCGCGGGTGGGTTCAACGCGCGCGGCGTCGTCGTGCCGTATCCGGGCACGAAGGTCTACGAGCAGAACCACGAGCGGTTCGGCTTCACCGGCTGGTGGCTCACCGAGCGGGCGCTCGAGTACCCGGCGTTTCCGACGGCGTGGGACGAAGCGGAGATCGCGCGCGCGTACGCGACGGACCCCGCGCTCGACCGCAACTTCTTCCGGCATCCGCCTCACCGGGTGGAGAGGATCCGCGCGGCGCTCGTCGCAAAGGCCGACGCGACCCTGCGCGCGACGCGGAGGCGCGCCGAGGCCTCCGTCGGAGTGCCGGCTGCAGGTGCTCGCTGAACGGTGTGTTCGGCGAGGCAGCGCGTCGAACAGTGTGTAGCGAGGCGTTCGCTTGCACCTGCACGCCATGGTCACCACCATGAGCTGATGTCGGAACCGACCCGCAGACAGATCCTCGGTGCCGCGCTCGGCGCGACCGGAATCGCGGTGCTCGGATCCGCATGCGAGAAAGGCGAGGCGAAGATGAGCAGCGAACGAATGCCAGTCGTGTTCTTGCCCCACGGCGGCGGACCCTGGCCGTTTGTCGATATCGGCTGGGACATCAAGGACTCCGACGAGCTCGCCGCGTACCTGCGCTCGGTGAAGGCGCTGCCGAAGACGCCGCCGAAGGCGCTGCTCGTCATCTCGGCGCACTGGGAGGAGAGCCAGCCGACGGTGATGACGTCGACGGCACCGCCGATGCTCTACGACTATTACGGATTCCCGCCGAAGTCGTACGAGATCCAGTGGCCGGCGCCGGGCTCGCCCACGGTCGCGGCGCGCGTGCAGGAGCTGCTCGCGAAGGCGGGCTTCAAGTCGAACACCGACAGCTCGCGTGGCTTCGACCACGGCACGTTCGTGCCGCTGAAGCTGACGTACCCGGATGCCGAGGTGCCGACGATCCAGCTGTCGCTGAAGGCGGGGCTCGATCCGGCAGAGCACCTCGCGATCGGTCGCGCGCTCGCGCCGCTTCGCGACGAGGGCGTGTTCATCATCGGCAGCGGCATGACGTTCCACAACCTGCGCGCGTTTCGCGATCCGCGCTCGCAGCCCGTCGCCGAGACGTTCGACGCGTGGCTGCGGCAGGCCGCCACGGCAGAGCCGGGCGAGCGCGATCGTCAGCTCGAGGCCTGGACCGAGGCGCCGGCGGCTCGCGCGGCACATCCGCGCGAGGAGCACCTGATCCCGCTAATGGTGATCGCCGGTGCGGCGGGCAACGACCGCGGCACGATCGCCTACAACGGCACGTTCGCGGGTTTGCGGCTATCCGCGTATCACTACGGCTAAGCGCTCAAGAATCGCTAGAGCCAGCCTCGCGACTCGTCTATTCTGAGTCGGTGCATCGCGGGGTCATGGTCGGCGTCGCGCTCGCGGGCTGCTACGGCCCGACGATCTCGCCGGGAACCGCATGCGAGTCGGTGTGTCCGGGCGAGCTCGTGTGCATCGACCACGTCTGTCGCGAGCCCGGTTACACGCCCGATGCAGCGATCGCGATCGACAGCCCCTCTGTCGACGGGCCGCCCGGCGACGTCGACGGCGATGGCGTCGACGACGCCACTGACAACTGCCCATCTCGCGCGAACGTCGATCAGCACGACGAGGATGCCGATGCGATCGGTGACGTCTGCGACCCGTGCCCTCACCTCGCGGGGACGGCGGCCGATGGCGATGGCGACGGCGTTGGCGACGCGTGCGATCCGCAGCCGACGATCGCGAAGCAGCAGATCGTGTTCTTCGATCCGTTCACGTCGGACCTGCCGCAGTGGCAGCACAACTCCGCGGTCACCCGCGTCGGCGAGACGCTTCGCGCGTACGCGTCGAACGGCAATGCGGGCTTCACGAAGCTCACGATGATGACCGGCGAGCTCCGCATCGTGACCGGCGGAACGATCGTCACGACCGACGCCACCGGCGAGCACGCGCTCGCGGTTGCCTACGGCTTCAACGGCACCAACGGCGACAACTACTTCTACAACGAGTTCTACGACGCCGGCGACGGTACGGGCGGCGTGGTCGCCATCACGAAGGCCACCCAGGGCACGTACAACGGCCTGACCGGCGCGCCGTACACCGGCGCGATGCCGACGGGTGCATGGTCGATGCAGATCGACCAGTCGGTAACCGCGCAGCAGATCAAGTTCTTGCCGACGCTCGGTGGCACGACCTACGGCCTGCAGACCGCGAGTACCGCCGGCACGCCCTCGTTGATGCCGAGCACGACGCTCACGCTCCTCGCGCGCGACGTCGACACGCGCTTCGACTACGTGCTCGTCATCAAGACGACGCCCTGATCAGGCCTCGCGCGGGCGGCGGATGGCGTGGTCGATCGAGAACCGGCCCGGGCCGTGCGCCCACAGCGTCAAAAGGCCGCCCATGATCGCCAGGTTCTTCATGAAATTCACCATCTGCGTCTTGGCCTCGGCGCCGCTCATGTTCCAGAAGTGGTGGAAGAAGTACGTCGTCGGGATCAGATAGATGAACAGGCCGAGCGCGCCCAGTCGGGTCAAAAATCCGAGCAGGATGGCCAGGCCGCCGAGGACCTCGGCCGCTGCGGCGATGTAGAGCAGGGTTTGGGCGTGCGGAATGCCTTGCGCCGTCATGTAGCCGATGGCGCCCGACGGATCGGTGAACTTGGCAAATCCGCTGAGGAGAAAGATCGCCGAGATCAGGATGCGTCCGATCAGAGCCGTTCCCGAGCGCGGGACGAGGTGGACCGGTGTGTCGTCGGCGACCGGGTCGAGTGGAGTGCCATACGCGGCACGTTCGGCAATCGAGGGATGCATACGTACGGATGATGCAGCGTGCGTGCCTGGCACTTCAGTCAGTTGACACGCGACGCCCGGGTCACGTACGCAGTCAGAAATGCGCCGAGTCCTCGTCTTGTTCGCGCATCCGGTGCTGGAGAGGTCGCGTGTGAACAGGCGACTCGTCGAGGCCATCAGCGACCTCGCCGATGTGACGATTCACGATCTCTACGAGAACTATCCGACGCTGAACATCGACGTGCAACGCGAGCAGGCGCTGCTGCTCGAGCACGACGTGATCGTGTTCCAGCATCCGTTCTACTGGTACTCGTCGCCGTCGATCATGAAGGAGTGGCAGGACCTCGTGCTCGAGCACGGCTGGGCCTACGGCGAGGGCGGCACGCAGCTGCGCGGCAAGATCACGATGAACGCGATCACGACCGGTGGTCCGGTGACTGCTTACCAGCGCGCCGGCTACAACCGCTTCTCGGTCCGCGAGCTGCTCGCGCCGTGGGATCAGACCGCATACCTCTGCGGCATGCGCTACCTCGCGCCGTTTGCGGTGCACGCCTCGCTGCGCGTGCGGTCCGAAGCCGATGTCGCGCCCCACCGCGAGAACTACCGCCGCTTGATCCTGGCGCTGCGCGACGAGCGGATCGACATCGAAGCCGCGGCGCGTGCCCAGAACCTCGCACTCGAGCTCGATTCCGTGCTCGCCCCCCGGGAGGTCGCATGAGCGATTCGGTCCTCGCACAGGCGTTCGTCTACCTCGTCTCCGCTGTCATCTTCGTGCCGATCGCGAAGCGGCTCGGCCTCGGCGCGGTGCTCGGCTACCTGATCGCGGGTGTCGTCATCGGGCCGTGGGTGCTCGGCCTCGTCGGTGCCGAGCATCACTCGATCATGCAC
>JABFXX010000118.1 GCA_013368795.1 Kofleriaceae bacterium | reverse complement strand
CAGGCACGGCTTCGCATTCGACGATCCCGTCGAGCGCCGGCGCGTCGGCCTCCGATCGCGCGTTCGGTGGTCAGACGGGCGGTCCCGAGATCGATGCGACGAAGGAAGCGATGGGCGGTCACGTCGTCGCCGGCATGCAGCGCGCGAATGTCGAGCCCGGTAGCGGCGGCCAGAACGACATCCATCACGGCATCCACTACTGGTACAACTACCAGCGCCAGTGCGAAAACGCAGGTAAGCCGGAGCTCTGGCAGGACAAGTACCGCTCCGGTCACACGCAGTCGCAGCAGTTCATCAATCCCCACGAGAAGGGGCGTTGGATGGACTGGGAGCTCAAGAAGGGCCAGAGTGCCTCGCAGGCGATCAAGGGCTGGCTCGCAGGCGCGACCGTCGCCGAGTGTCTGTCGGCCGTGATCGCGCTCGAGATCGACGCGCTGCGCGCCGCGATCGGCGACAAGAAGTTCGACAAGATGTTCGGCTCCGCCGACGCGAAAGAAGACGCGGCGATTCCCGCGCACCAGCGCATGCACGTGAAGGCCGGCATCGACGGCACGCCCGTCGCGAACTACATGAAGGCGACCGCGGTCTCCGAGGAGGCCTACGCGAACGGCGGCCAGTTCGGCAAGGTCGAGGACGCGAAGCTCGACAAGGAGCTCGTCCCGGGCCAGTGGTACTACTTCTACAATCACCCGAAGTACCTGCTGAAGCATCCGGGAGGTGCGTGGCAGGGCGAGAACTCGATCTACATGGGCAAGAACGACGCGGGCGAGCGCCTGTGGTCGGGTCTCGGCGCGACCGCGACCGAGGACGCGATGGTCGACGAGATGGTCCGCGCGTACAACGCGGAGCGAAACGACTACGACCACCGCATGATGAAGGAGCAGGGCGTCGAGGGTGCCGACGGCACGTTCAAGGATCCGCTCTACGACCCGAAGTCGGGCATGTTCCCCGACAAGGTCACGAAGAAGGACATCCTGCAGTCGCAGCCGTTCGCGATCGGTGGCACCGAGCGCAAGGGCGGCTTCCTCGCGACCGCGGGCATGGAGCTCGACGAGAAGCGCGTCCAGAAGACCCGCGCGCAGGAGTAATCGCGTTATCTTCGCGACGTGAAAGTCGCGCTCGCCTTCCTGCTGGTCCTCGCAGGCTGCGCCGACAAACAACCGCCGCCGCGGAGCTCGGGCTCCGGCTCGAGCGCGGCCGGATCCGCCGGCTCTGCGGCCGGCTCAGGAGCTGTCATGAACGCCGCCGTCACCGTGTCGCTCGTCGGCACGAAGCCGGGCCGTCCTCCCGTCGAGAAGCTGCTCGTCGACGTCCAGCTACGCAACGACGACGGCGCGCCGCGCTGGGTGCTGATCCCGACGAACCTGCCGGTCGATTCCGGCGGCGGCGTCGACAAGCTCGAGCAGCTGACGGTGCCTGCCGGCGGCGCGGCGATCGCGGTCGGCCGCTTCCTCGGCCGCAGCGGCACGTACGCGCTGAAGCTCGCGCCCGGAGCGCGCGTGAACCTGCGCAAGCTCGAGGTCAGCTGGTGGCGCCCGGAGAGCGGCGCGACCGATATCGCGTTCGACGTCGTGCTCGCGAGCGAGGTGAAGCTCGGCGATGCAGCGATGGCGACGTGGTTCGACAAGGACCCGGCGATCAGCGGCTCGGCTGATGTCGACATGGAGGCGGCGAAGCACACGCGCAGTCAGAAGTCGCCCGACGATTCGGAGATCCCGGTTGTCATGTCGGGCACGACGACGGCGCCGATCAAGCTCGTGGCGCACTGATGGCGGCAGAGCCGTACACCGACGCCACCGCGCACGTCCGCGACGAGCTCCGTCGCGTCTGGCTGCGTCTCGAGTACCAGATCCGCCTCGGCTGGCGCAAAGAGACCGGCCTCATCGGCGACGACGCGGTCGGCCCCGAGGAGATGGGCCATCTGTTCGCGACGGCGCGCGGCACCGCGACGCCCGCCGACAACGGCGCCGAGCAGGTGCTCGAGCAATGGCTCGCCGCGCACGAGCAGGTCGAGGCTCGGATCCGCGCGACGATCCAGGCAAACGTTCGCTCTCCGCTCGTCGATCTGATCCGCATCTTCAACCTGTCGCAGCGGCAGTGGTCGACGCTCGTGTTCGCGCTCTTGCCCGAGGTCGATCCGAACCTCGTGCAGGGCTATCGCTACCTCGCGCGCGACGCGAACTGCCGCGGCCTCGACGGCCGGCTGCTCGCGCAGCTCGTCTACGACACGCCGCAGACGCGCTCGCTCATGGCGCGCGATCTGTCGGCGAGCTCGCCGCTCTTGCGCTATCGCCTGCTCGAGCTATCGGGCGCGGCGACCGACTCGCTGATGTTCCGCAAGGTCCGCGCGGCGACGCGCCTGATCTACCTGCTCGATGGCGGCGCGCTCGAGCTCGATCCCGAGCTCGCCGAGCTGGCGGAGCTGCGCTGGGGCTCGATCAGCGGCGCGTTCCCGGCGGTCACCGTCGATCGCGCGACGAGCGCGCTGCGCTCGAACGACGTCCTGCTTGCGGTTCAAGGCCAGCGGGGCCTCGGCAAGAAGACGCTGCTCCAGCTCGCTGCCGCGCACTGGAACCAGCGCCTGCTCGTCGTCGACAGCAAGCGCCTGTCGCAGCAGCCGCTCGTCACGCAGCAGATCACCGTGCGCTCGCTCGTCCGCGAGCTGATGCTGCTCGACGCCCTGCCCGCCTTCGTCGATATCGACGACGCGAACGTCGCATCGCAGGACCAGGACGCGATGCCCGCGTTCTTCGACATGTTCCTCGACGAGTGGGGCGGCCCGGTCGCGCTGACGATCAACCGCGAGCGCATGCCGCGCATCCACCAGCGTCCGCTCGTCCACCTGACGATCGAGGTGCCTCCACTCCAGGTGCGCGCGTCGATGTGGCAGCAGATCATGCCGTCGCTGACGGCGCAGGACGCCGACGGTCTCGCCGGCCGGTTCGCGATCCCCGGCGGCATCATCGTCGCCGCCGCGCAGGCCGCCGAGGCCGGCCGCATGCCCGACGCACCGCCGCCGGGCGCGACCGATCTCGATCACGCGGTCGCGGCGCAGCTGCACCAGCGCATCTCGCGCCTCGGCAAGAAGTTGCCGACGCCGTTCGACCTCGACGACCTGATCGTCGACGACGACACGCGCGCCGCGCTCGTCGAGATCGCCGCGGCCGCACGCGAGCGCCGCAAGATTCGCGATCAGTTCAAGCTGCGCGGCGCGCAGGGCATCTCGGTGCTGTTCTCCGGCCACCCCGGCGTCGGCAAGACGATGTCGGGCACCGTGCTCGCGAAGCGGCTCGGCCTCGACATCTACGAGATCGATCTCTCGCAGGTCGTGTCGAAGTGGCTCGGCGAGACCGAGAAGAACCTGTCCGACGTGTTCGATGCCGCCGAGCCCGGCCACGTCGTCCTGCTCTTCAACGAGGCCGACTCGCTGTTCGGCAAGCGCACGTCCGACGTCAAGAGCTCCAACGATCGCTACGCGAACCTCGAGACGAACTACCTGTTGCAGCGCCTCGAGCGCTTCAACGGCCTCACGATCCTGACGACGAACCTCACCGGCGCGATCGATCAGGCGTTCAAGCGCCGCTTCACGTACGACGTCTACTTCACGTTCCCGTCGCCGGACATGCGCGCCGAGCTATGGCGGCGCACGCTGCCGCAGAACAGCTCGCCCGACATCGACTTCGACGCGCTCGCCGAGAAGTTCGAGCTGACCGGCGGCTTCATCAAGGTCGCGTGCGAGCGTGCCGCGTACGTCGCCGGTGCGAACGGCGTCTCGATCGACGAGCCGCTGCTGCGCGCCACCGTCGAGCGCATGTACCGCGAGCGCGGCAAGCTCTCCACGGTCGGTCCGCTCGAATGATCGAGATCACCTACGGCTCGCTCGTCGCGCTCGAGCCGACACCGGCCGAGATTCTCGAGCACGCCGCCGAGCTGTCCGCCGGCTACAACGAGCCGACGAACGCCGAGCTCATGGGCCACACCTCCGCGATCTCGCCGGCCGAGGTCGTCGAGAGCTACACCGAGTCGATCGCCGCCGGCATGCGCGCGTTCCTGCTGTTCGATGCCGGCACGTTCGTCGGCGACGGCGACCTGCGCGGCATCCGCGGCGACACCGCCGAGTTCGCGTTCATGGTCGCCGCCCGCGCGTCGCAGGGCAAAGGCCTCGGCACGCGGTTCGCGCTGATGATCCACGCGTTCGGGTTCCGCACGCTCGAGCTCTCCCGCATCTACGCGTCGGTCGTGCCGCACAACACCGCCTCGCGCCGCGTGTTCGAGAAGCTCGGCTACGTCGTCGACGATAGCCCCGCCGCCCGCGAGTACGCCGACGAGCCCGGCGACGTCGTGCTCGCGCTCGATCGGAAGGCGTTCCTGGCAAGCCACGCGGCCGTCCTGGACCAGATCCGGATCGCGTTGCGATAGGCTCGGGTCATGGCCAGTGCGTCGCAGGTGCTGACGGGGATCGTTGCGGTCTTGCACGTCTATTTCATGGTCCTCGAGATGTTCTTGTGGGCGACGCCGTTCGGCGCGAAGACGTTCAAGCGCCCGCTCGCCGAGCAGGAGCAGTCGAAGGTGCTCGCCGCGAACCAGGGCCTCTACAACGGCTTCCTCGCGGCGGGCCTCGCGTGGTCGTTCTTCGCGACCGGCGGCCACGACATCCGCGTGTTCTTCCTGTCGTGCGTCGTGATCGCCGGCCTCTACGGCGGCCTCACCGCGTCGCGGGCGATCCTGTTCGTCCAGGCGCTGCCGGCGACCGCCGCGCTCGCGGTCACGATGTTAGCGACGTAGATCGACCTTCTGCTGATCGCTCGGCTTCATCTCGATGTGTTCGCCGGTCACGCGCGCCTTCACGTAACGATAGAGGTACGACAGGCCGTGGCCGACGTCCTGATCCCAGTACGTCGCCTCCTCGGGCTCGACGACGAGGATCGCGATCTCCGGGTCGGTCTTGCCCTTCGGCCACCACACCTTCCAGTCGTCCTGCCATAGCTCGTCGATCAGCTGCCGATCCTGCGAGACATGACACGTGCCCGCGATCATCGCGGTGCCTTCGCGATCCTGGATCGCGATCGACACGCGAGGGTTCTCTTGCACCTCCAAGACCTTCTTGGAGTCGAGGCTCGATGCGAGATACATCATCGAATCTCGCTTCGACTTCTGCAGAGCCATCGGCCGGCCGACGATCTTGCCGCCCTCGCCGTGCGAGAGCAGAAGCACGGTGCGCGCGGCGTCGATGATCGCGTGCAACTTCTTCTGCGGATCATTGGTTTCCTTCACCGTTCCCATGCGGAGATGGGCTGCAACGCGTGTGCCCCGAGGAGCTACGGGGCATGTCGATTGCTTTCACTACAGACATGGCGACGAACAAAGAAGATCCCAAGCCTGGAAGCGAGAGATTCCGCGACGAGAAGCGCGAAGGTGGTCCCCGCATGGAAGGGCATCAGTGGGAGGACTACGAGGAGGCTCGCGACATCGAACCCGAGCAGCTCGCCGGCGCCGAGTCGGTCCCCGACGTCGAGGCCGGAGCGGAGCAAGCCGGCATGGGGAAGCAGCGCGGAGGCCCCAAAGCCGCACAAGGGACGACGGGTGAAGGTCGCAAGCGCATGACGCCGGTGAGCAAGGGACGCGACGGCGAAGCGACGCAGGCCGACTCTGAAGATTCGGCCGACGCGCGGCCCGGCCGCCACGGCGCGAAGGGCACGAACGAGGTTTAGGCGGGCTGGTCGAGAGGCGTCGGTTGGTCCAGAGGCGTCGGTTCGTCCAAGATGTTCGCGATGACGGGCGCGTGGTCGCTCGTCCCGACCTCGCGATACGACTTGCACGTGACCGCGCCATCGACGAGCGCGTGGTGAGCAGCGACGTAGTCGAGCCGCCAGCCGATGTTGCGCTGGCGCAGGTTGCGCCACGGCGCCCACCACGTGAACAGGCGGTCATTGTCAGGATCGACGAGGCGGCCGACGTCGACGAGGCCATGCGAGAACAGCGCGTCGATCAGGTCGCGCTCGCCGGTCGACTGGCCGACCATGTCCTTGCGGAGGATCGGATGGACGTCGATCGGCTTGCGCGCGACGTTGAAGTCGCCGCACAGGACGAGATGCTTGCCATCCTTCTCGAGCTGGCCGGCCCACTGCTCGAGCTCGCGCAAGAACACGAGCTTCGCGTTGAAGTCCTTCCCACCGTTCGGGATGTAGACGGAGCCGAACACGATCGAGCCGATCTCGGCGACGACGATGCGCGACTCGAGATCGAACGGCGGATGGATGAACGTCGGCGGCTCCGGAAACTTCCCCGCCCGGAACATCAGGGCGACGCCGGAGTAACCGCCGCTGCCATGCCAGTGGCTGTGGTAGCCGGCGATCGACGCGAGCGGCTCGGGCACCTGCGCTGGTCCCGCCTTGATCTCCTGCAGGCAGATGACGTCCGGCTCCTCGCCGTTGATCCAGTGAACGACCTGCGAGGATCGCGCGCGAATCCCGTTGACGTTCCAGGTCGCGATCTTCACGGTCGTGCGTGTAGCACGAACGCGGTCACGTTGTCGGGCCGCGATCGTCGCGGATCTCGCCGGCGATCTGACCGAGCTCGTTGGTGCCTTCGCTACTTTCCCATGGCAACGCGCGGCCGAGATCGTCGAGGCCGAACAGCTCTGCCAGCGCGGGCAGATCGCGCGGCTTGAATGTCTTGCTTCGGTACGCGGCTGCGAGCGCGACGACGAGCACCTCGCTCTTGCGACCGAGCACGGGATCCGGCGGCATCCACGACACGAGCGCCGCGCCGTCGATCCGCGCGTCGACATCGGCCGCTTGATCCGGGCTCGCGAGTCGCGTGATCTCGTCGCTCATGCCGCCGCCGTCGACGGCGTCGACGTGCACCGGGATCACGCGTCGGCTGACGCCCTTGCCGCTGGTCGCCGGTTCGATCGTGACGAGCGCCGATGGAGCCCCTCGCGTGTCGACGGTGGCGCACACGGACCCGAGGTCGAGCGGCGTGACATCGTGCGTGCCCTCGCGCGGAAACGGCGCACCGAGCTCGATGATCCCCATATGCGGCGTGCGTCCCATCGACCACGATGCGACCGGCACGGTCTTCGAACAGTCGAGTGTGAGCGCGATCGCAAGAGGTTCTCCTGCCTGGCGCAGCAGCTCGGCGCTCGAGAATGCGATCGTCTGTATGCCGTTCGTGACGAGCGTGCACGGTCCGACGAGCGCGAGCTGCGGGCTCGTGACGATGAGTGGCGCGATGGCGCGCACCTCGTTCGCAGTTTCACGCGTGTCGCGACCCACGACGGACAGACTGGCACGGCTTTACGCCTCGCCTCAACAGGCACCTCGGGCCACGGCGTGCGCCCATGTCTCGGTGGCCTACGGGCACGCGAGGTGCACGGTACGCCGACCATGACTCACGCTAGGACCCGCCGTTATCGAATGGTTGTGGGCGTCGATCTGTCCGAGTACTCGCAGATCGTGGTCGAGCATGCGCTCGATCAAGCGGCCCGCCACCAGGCGCCCGAGCTGCACTTCCTTCACGTTGCCGAGCGTCGCAAGCACGACATCGAAGATCTCACCGAGCGGCTGTCCTCCGCGGTGTATCCGGCGCTGCAGGTGTTCAACCAGTACAGCACGGACTGGCGCGCACGCCTTCACGTGCGGCGCGGCAAGCCGGAACAGCAGATCTCGATTCTCGCGGCCGACATCCTCGCGGACATGATCGTCATCGGCCAGTTCGGCCTGCATCGCAAGGGTTTGCCGAAGCGCGTGCTGGCGGCCTCGCCGTGCGCGACGCTCGTCGTCGGCATGCCGAAGGAGCTCGACACGAGCCAGTGCTACGCGTGCTCGGCGACGCGCGATCGCACCGACGGCGAGCGCTGGTTCTGCGACGACCACTACGACCAGCCGGGCGTTTCGGCGCAGACGGTGTGGTCGAACGGCCGCCCGATCGCGGCGTAACAAGCGAGGACACCGCGGACCTCGCCCGGTTGCATAGCGCCGCGCAGTAGCACTCCTGGCTCGCGCGTGTCACCACGAGGAAATGCGTGCCCTGGTCGTCGTCGCGGTCGTTGCCCTCGCCTCTCCCGCTCGCGCATCGACGACGACCGACGAATGGCTCGCCGGGCTCACCGAGCGCGTGATCGACGATCTTCGAGCGGGCAAGCCGCTCGTCGTCGAGGTGCACGTCCCGCTCTGCGATAACGAGTTCACCCGGTGCGGCAACGCGAAGCTCGGCGACGGCGACAACCCGTCGACGAACCTCTACTGGTCGACGACGCCCGGGCTCGGCGTGTGGTTCGCGCGCAAGGGCAGCGGCTGGAAGCGCGTTGTCCATCTGACGCACGACACCGGCGACAAGGACGTGCTCGAGCTGCACGTCTATCGCCGCACCGTCGCGGCCTCGGCGGCGTGGCGCAAGAAGGGCGCGCCGAAGACATTCGAGGTCGACCTCGTGATCCACGGCTGGCGAGGCAGCGCGATCGATCGTGCGCTCGCCGCCTACGCCGCCGACGTCTCCGGTAAGGGCACGCGCGAGATCGAGGTCGGTGAATCCAAGCTCGCAGCGGGCGGCGCGGCGCGCATCGTCGCGTTCGTCGGCCACAACCGGCTCATGGACCTCGACGAGTACGCCTGGCCGACGGCTGGCAGCGACGAGAAGGGCACGATCGCGATCGCGTGCCACACGTCGAGCTACATGAAGCGCGACGTCGCGGGCAAGACGCGCGTGCCGCTGCTCATGACGAACGACTTCCTGTTCTCGAACGCCGCGCCACTCGAGGCCGCAGTGCTGACGTTCGCGCGCGGCGGCGGCTACGCGCAGATCCGACTCGATGCGGCGACTGCCTACGCCGGCGTGCAGAAGCGCGAGGTCAAGCGCGTGTTCGGCGCGTTCACCAATCCCGCCGACAAGCGCTGGTAGCTAATCGGTCACCGACGTGCGGTAGTTCCGTGCCCATTGCGGCCGGAACATGACGGCGATCCGGGGATCCGCGGAAGCGACCTTGGGGATGCCGTGGCGCCAGGTGCGCTGGCACGTGCCGCCCATCATCACGAGATCGCCGCGGCCGAGCGGCAGCGCGATCGACGGGCCGCCCTCGGTCGGACGCAGGAGGAACCGGCGCGGTGCGCCGAGCGAGACGGTCGCGACAAGCGCCTCCTTCATGTCGCGCGCGGTCGTGTCGCCGTGGAACGCGACGCTGTCGCTGCCGTTGCGATAGAGCGCGGCGGTCACGTGGATGAACTCCTCGCCGTAGCGCCGCGAGATCGCCGCGCGCATGTGCTCGATCAGCGGCTGGGTCGCGAGATCGATCCGCGCGAGCAAGCGAGGGACGTCGACGGTCTTGTCGTACATCTTCATCGTCTCGCGTCGCCACGGCAGCGCCTTCTCGAGTGCCTCGAACAGTGCATCGTGGCCGCTCACCCAACCGGGCGCGTGATCGATCCATGCGCCATCGGAGAGCTCCGTGCGCACGAGCGTCGAGAACTCGGTGTCGAACGACGGAGCCCCCGTCGCGAACAGATCGAGCTGCCGCAACACGCTGTAGGCTTAGCGCATGGCAGGGTACTCGGGCACGCCGCTCCCCAAGAAGCTAGGTATCAAGGAGCAGCACGAGATCTGCGTCCTCAACGCGCCTCCAGGATTCGCCGACACGCTCGGCGCACTGCCGGCAGGCGCGAACGTCTCGACGAAGCTCGGCAAGTCGCCGCTCGACGTCATCGTGTTCTTCACGAAGCAGAAGGCCGAGCTCGTCAAGAAGCTCGCCGACCTGCGCGCGCGGATGCAGCCGGCGGCCGGCCTGTGGATCGCGTGGCCGAAGAAGGCGTCGGGCGTCGCGACCGACATCACCGAGGACGTCATCCGTGCCGTCGCGCTGCCGACCGGGCTCGTCGACAACAAGGTGTGCGCGATCGACGAGACCTGGTCGGGGCTACGCCTCGTCATCCGTCGCGAGAATCGCTGACCGCGCGGCCGCGAACACCGCGTCGAGCATGGCCTCCGTGAGCCGGCCCGTGAACGTGTTCTGCTGGCTGACGTGGTAGCTGCCGAACATCGTGTACGGCCCGAGCTCGACGACCGCGCCGTGCGCGAACGCCGGCCGCGGCCTGGCGATCGGATGACCCAGCTCCGCCGCGCCGCGCAGCATGCCGTCCCACGCGAACGCGCCGAGCGCGATGATCGCCTTCACGCGCCGGAGGAGCTGCAGCTCGCGCACGAAGAACGGCATGCACGCGTCGCGCTCGCGAGGATCGGGCTTGTTGTCCGGAGGCACGCAGCGGACGACGTTCGAGACGTAAGCGTCGGTCAGGCGAAGGCCGTCCTTGCGGCCAGTCGCCTCGGCCTGATTCGCGAACCCGGCGCGGTGAAGTGCGCGATACAGCCACTCGCCGGAGCTGTCGCCCGTGAACACGCGGCCGGTGCGGTTCGCCCCGTGCGCACCCGGCGCCAGACCGACGACAAGTAGCCTCGCGCGGACATCACCGAAGCCCGAGACCGGTTGCGACCAGTAGCTCTGACCGGTGAAGCGTTTCGGGACCGCGATCTGGTCGCGACACTTCACGAGTCGCTTGCACCTGCGGCATGCGGTGATGTCTCTGGTCAGCGCCGAGAGTCCCTGCGACATCTTCGCGATTGTCGCACGCAGCGTGTGACAGGTCTTGATCGCCGGCACATGTCGCGATCGATCTGCGCCGCGTAGTGAACAAGAGATGAGACTCGCATTGTTCGCCTCGCTCGCCCTCTGCGCGACGGCCCATGCCCAATCGATCACGACCGGCGCGATCGCCGGCCGCATCACCGACGCCGAATCCGATGAGGCGCTGCCGGGCGTCACCGTGACGGTCGGTGGACAGTTCGCGGTCACCGACGGCGACGGCAACTACAAGATCACCGAGCTCGTCCCCGGCACGTACGACGTCGACATCTCGTTCGAGACCACTCACATCGTCCGCGCCGGCGTCATCGTCGGCGCCAGCACCGTGACGCCGATCTTTCAG
>JABFXX010000325.1 GCA_013368795.1 Kofleriaceae bacterium | reverse complement strand
GGTTCGGCGACGAACTGATGGCGAGCGAAGTTCGCGACCTGATCGTCGACAGCGACGAGCGCGTCGGCGACGGCGGGTTCCTCGCGATCCGCAGGTTGCGCCTGCGCAATCAGCGCGCAGACGGCAGCGCGTCGCCGCAGTACGTGTGCGACGTCATCGTGCGGCCGTTCGGCCAGGACGCTGTCGTCGTCGCGATCTATGCGCGCACGCAACGCGGGGTCGAAGTGCTCGTCCGGCATTGTTTGCGCCCTTCGCTCGCGCTCGGCCGCGATCCGGCGCGCGCGCCGATGCCCGAGCAGCGTCCCGGCATGTTCCTGACCGAGCTCGTCGCCGGCATCGTCGAGGAGGCCGACCAGGGCGAGGCGGGCCTGCGCGCACGCGCTGCGCACGAGGTCCACGAGGAGGCCGGCTTCCTCGTCGATCAGGACTCGGTCGTCCTGCTCGGCGCCGGCATGTTCCCGTCGCCGGGCTGCATGGTCGAGAAGTTCTACTTCACGGCGGTCGAGGTCGATCCGGCGACGCAGATCGAGCTCGTCGGCGACGGTTCTCCGATGGAGGAGGGCGCGCGCACGACGTGGCTACTCCTCGACGATGCGATCGCCGCGTGCGTGCGCGGCGAGCTCGCCGATCTCAAGACCGAGCTCGGACTGCGCCGGCTTCGCGAGCACCTGCGCGATCCGCGCTAACGGCAGACGTAGAGCGACCGCGGGAAGTCTGTCTGGTTTCCGTACGCCGTCACGCACGTGCCGCCGTTTCTGCACGCGGCACCGTCCGGGTGACAGAGCTCGTCGCCGAGCGGCGGTCCGCCGCACGAGGTCGACGTGCACGACATGCGATAGCCGACCGTCGAGCCGGCACTATCGACGATCGCGCGCGAGCAGCAGCTCTGTCCCTCGGCACAGTCCTCGGGCCCGTCGCACTCGATCGTCCCCCACGTGCAGGAGCTGGTCGCGCACGCGCCGTTGTGTTGCGCGCTGTAGTTCGTGAAGCAGCAATGCGTCGGTAGCGTGCAGAACGCGTCGGGGTCTCCCTCGCGATAACAGCTCACCGTGCCACCGGGTATCGAGCCCGAGGAGCCGGCGTCTGTCGCCGATGGTGTGCTCGCATCGATCGCCTGGGTCGCCGCATCCGGCCGGTTTGTTGGCTTCCTGCGCTCCACCGCGTCGTCTCCCTGCGTCGTGCACGCGACGAAACCGCACAGTGTGGCGACGATGAACGGGGTGTTCCGCATGGCTGAGCCTCCGGTCCCGGCGATTGCAATCGGTGCGCCTCGCACGTGAAGCGCGCTACGCGAATCGACCTGGTCGACGTTAGAGAGCGACCGCCGGCGCGGCGTTACATCACTCTTCTGGCTGGGAGGGACGCGAGGGCGAGTCCTTGCCGTCTTGCTTCGCGTACTCGTCGAGCTTGCGATACAGCGTCTTGCGATCGAGCCCGAGCCGCTGTGCAGCGCGCGTCTTGTTGCCGGCTTCGTCCTCGAGCACGCGCTCGATGAACTCCCGCTCGAGCTCCGCGAGCGTCATCCTTCGCGCAACGGCTGCGCCGAGGAAGTCGGCGGGACGTCGCTCCCGCACGTGCGACGGCAGATCGTCGTCTGCGATCAGCTCGCCCTGGCACAGCGCGACGCCGCGCTCGAGCACGTTCATCAGCTCGCGCACGTTGCCCGGCCAGTGATACGCGAGCAGCAGGTGCTGCGCCTCCGGCGACAGCCGCATGCGGCGCGGCGGCGTCTGCTTCGCGCCGAGATTCGCGAGGATATGTTCCGCCAGCGGCACGACATCCTCGGGGCGCGAGCGCAGCGGCGGCAGATCGAGGTGGATGACGTTGAGCCGGTAGTAGAGGTCCTCGCGGAAGCTGCCGTCGGCGAGCATCGCCTCGAGGTTCTTGTTCGTCGCGGCGACAACGCGCACGTCGACGCGCGTGTTCTTCGTCGCGCCGAGCGGCCGCACCTCGTGCTCCTGCAAAACGCGCAAAAGTTTCGCCTGCAGCGGCAGCGCGAGCTCGCCGATTTCGTCGAGGAAGATCGTGCCGGCGTCGGCCTCGACGAACAGGCCGGGCTTGTCGGCGCGGGCGTCGGTGAACGCGCCCTTCTTGTGACCGAACAGCTCGCTCTCGATCAGGCCCTCGGGCACCGCCGCGAGGTTGACGCCGACGAACGGCCCGGCCGCGCGCGTCGAGTTGTAATGGATCGCGCGCGCGATCAACTCCTTGCCCGTGCCGCTCTCGCCGGTGATCAGCACCGACGCGGTCGACGCGGCGATGCGCTGGACGAGCGAGACGACGTCGCGCATCGACTGGCTCTTCGCGATGATGCTGCCGAGTCCGAACTTATCTTCGACCTCGCGCTGCAGGCGCGCGACCTTGTTGCGCAGCGAGCGCTCGCCGAGCGCCTTGTCGGCGACCAGCATCAGCTCCTCGATCTCGAACGGCTTCGTGATGTAGTCGTACGCGCCGAGCTTGACCGCACGGATCGCGGTCTCGATCGATCCGAACGCGGTGATCATCACGACGTGCGGCGGATCGGTCAGCGCCATCACGCCGCGAATGAGATCGAAGCCATCCATCTCCGGCATGCGGAGGTCGGTCACGACGAGGTCGAACCGACCCGAGCGTGCGACCTCGAGACCGCCGGCCGCGCTGCCCGCGGCCTGCACGGTGTAGCCCGCGTCCGACAGCTCCTCGGTCAAGAGCTCGCGCATGGCGGCGTCGTCTTCGACGACCAGAATCGACGCCGTACGGACGGGCGGCATTGGAACCGTCGTTATAGCGTAGGTTCGCGCTTTCGACACCCCGATGTCGTCGGCAACCGCGGCTACGGCGCGCAGCGGCCGGTCGCCGTGTTGCACGTGAACCGGTACCACGGGCCCGACGCGGGCGCGTCCTGGATCGCGGTCGGGCACTGCAGCGAGCTCGTGCACTTCTGCACGCAGATGTTCGTCACGAGATACGTCGTGCACACGTAGTCGCTGCCGAGCGCGGCGCAGTCGGCGTCGGCCGAGCACGACCGCGTGCAGACGTCGCGGGTCGCCGCGTCCTGGACGAAGAAGAAGCTCGGGCACGACAGGCCGCTGCCGCAGTCGGACACGCTGTCGCACGCCTGACCCTCGGAGACCGTGCCGTTGCCCGCGATCGGAACGCACGCGCCGGCGACGCAGTCTCCGCGATAGATCTGGTTTCTGAACTCGGCGGCGCAGTCGCTGCGGCTCGTGCAACCCGAGCCCGCGGTCCGATGCGCGGTCAGCGCGTAGCCGATCGGGTCGGTCGTCGCCGCCGAGAAATCGGCGATGCGGATGTAATAGGTGCCGAGCGGCAAGTACGTGAGGCGCATCGCCTCGGGGTGTTCCCAGAACGAGAGGCCGATCGGCTCGCCGCGCGAGTCGAGCACCTCGAGATCGAGGTCGCGTGCGCCGAGCCACGAGAGCGAGAGGTCCCAGACATCGCCGAGCGACGTCACGTGGAACGAGAAGTAGTCGGCCTCGGAGCGCGGCAGCGAGCAGATGACGCCCGAGACGCCCGCGTTGCCGTTGCCGTCGATGACGAGCGGCACGGCGCCTGCGGGGCCATCGTTCGCCGGCTCGGTGTCGTCGTCGGTCGAGCACAGGTCCATGCCGGCGACGCACGTGTTCGCGACCACGTCGCAGCGAGGCGCCGACGCACTCGCGCAGTCGAAGCTCGACGTGCACTCGACGCAGCGGCCGGCCGAGCAGACCGGCGTGCCGCCGCCACACTGCGCGCTCGCCGTGCAGGCCTCGGGATAAACATCGAGCGTGAACGCGCCCGACTGCGGCGCGTGCGACGCGTAGTAGTCGACGACGACGTACGCGGTCGGTCCCTCGGCGACGAACCGACCGACCTCGCGGCTCCCCGAGCTCGCGTCGACGAACAGCGCGCACTCGGCCTCGTCGGGGCCGGCCGCGCCCGTGCAGCCCGTCGTCACGTAGAACGCGAGGTCGGACGGCGAGTCGAGCTTGACCACGTACGGCGTGCCGGCGACGAGGCCTTTGATCTTCACGACGCTGTCGGGCCCCATCGACTCGATGCCGTACGGCGCATCGACGACGCCACATTGTTTGGGACTCAGCACGTCCGCCTTGTCGAGCGCGCCGACGACGTGCACCGGGACATCGAGCCCAGTTGCCGCGAACTCGCGGCATGCCGGGTTCATCGGCGCGTCGACGTCGGGGCTGTCGGGCGGGGCGGCGTCGGGCGCGACCTGCGGATCGCTGCCGCACGCGACGACGAGGCACGCCGCGACGATCGCGACGCGTCTGTCACGCGAGAACCCGGCTTGTCGACGACGCACGCACCCAAGCTACAAAACGAATCGCGCTCCGACCAAACTTTGGGATCACAGACGGTGAAGGGCGTGCGACGCCGTGTTCTCTCTCGTCGCACGACCGTTTGTCACACCACGGTCTCAGCCGCGTCGCAGTCAGCCCATACCGTGACGGCGCCGCTTGTGACGGTGCTCGTGCTCTTCGTCTACGAGACGCACGTAGTCCAGCGGCTCGAGCTCGGGCTCGGGATCGACGGGGGCGTTGCCAAGCTCGCGGACTCGCACGCGAAACGACTCGGCGATGCGTTCGAACGGTGGCAAATCTGTACGCCCCGATAGCGCGCCGGACGCGGCTGCTTCGTTCGCCTCGGCGGTCAGCTCGAGCGCCTTCTCGCGGGTGATACGGCCGCGCCGGATGACGTCCTGCACGCTCGTGGCGAGATGGCCCAGCTCGTACTGACCGGAATCGAGCATCTCGAGTGCGACGAAGATCACCTGACGGGCGGTCAGAACCTTGTCGGCGTAGAGGACGAGCGCCGCCTGGAAATAGTTGTAGACGGGAACGAGGCGAGGCCCGAACCGCCGAAAGCCCATCGGCGGCGAGCGCCGGTCGAGGTGGATGAACATGCGGCCGACGACGTTTGCCTTCGGCACGCGGCGCGCGAGCTCGAGGCAGCGCTCGGCATCGTCGTCGTACGCGCGCGACGCGATGAGGACGCGCTCGAGATCCTGGAGCGACACGACGCCGGCCACGAGGTCGGCGTACAGGCAGTAGATGATCGCGTCGGCCTCGGCGTCGTCGCCGAACAGCGTCTCGGCGCCCGCGGGCGCGGCGATGCGCGACATCAGCATCGCGGGCAGCTTGTAGGGAATCTGCGCGCGCAACGCACGGAACCGGCCGCGCAGGATGTTCTTCAGGTTGTTCTTGAGAATGAACTCGTCGTACTCGACGCCGTCGAGCGCGAGCTTGGCCGCGAGCACCTGGCGCATCTGCGTCGGGCTGCCGCTGACGATGCAGATCCGATTGCCGTCCTGGCGCAGCGCGCGGAGCAGGGCGGTCGCGCCGGGGAACGCCTGCTTGTCAGCGGCGGTCTCGATCGCTGCCTTCGCGAGATCCTTCAGCGAGTCGAACTCGGTCCGCAGGTACGTCTTGTCGAGGTCCCAGCGGAACGTGTGGCGCGGTGGCCGCGCACCGGGCGGAAGCTGCGGCGGCGGGGGCTCGAGCAGGCCGATACGCTCGCCGACGCGAACGGGCAGGGTCGCGAACCGACGTACAAGCGACATGATCTAGGCTCCGGCGGCACCGCGGCGCTGCGCGCGTTCGTCGAGCTCGGCCATCGTGCGCGCGATGTTGCCGCACAGGTTACCGGCGAGCGCCTTGTGCGCGACCTTGACCGCGTTCTGGATCGCGCGCGCGTTCGAGCGGCCGTGCGCCTTGATGAACGGGTGCGTGAACCCGAGCAGCGGCGCGCCGCCGTACTGCTGCCAGTCGGTGACTTCCTTCAGCTGATCGATCGCGCTCGACAGCGCGACGAGGCCGAGCCGCCACGCGAGCCGCTCCTTGTGCGCGTAGCGCGCGAGCCGGACGACGGTCTCCGAGACACCCTCGAGCATCTTCAAGACGACGTTGCCGACAAAGCCGCTCGTGACGACGACGTCCGCGACGCCGCGCGGGATATCGAGGCCCTCGATGTTGCCGATGAAGTTGAGCTCGGTCGTCTCGACGAGCGCGGCGTGCGCGTCGACGACCGACTGCGGACCCTTGCCCGCCTCGGTGCCGTTCGAGAGCAGCGCGACGCGGGGGCGACGGTTCTGCGAGACGAGCTTGGCGTACGCAGAGCCCATCACGGCGAAGCCGACGAGGTCCTCGGCGGTCGCATCGATCGTCGCGCCGACGTCGAGGATCAGCGAGAACGGATCGTCCTTCTCGCCGCGGCGAAGCTCGGTCGGATACACCGCCGCGAGTGCGGCGCGGCGTACGCCCTGGAGCAGCGTCCAGCGCCGCGCGCACGCGAGCACCGAGGCGCCGGTGTTACCTGCAGAGACGAGCGCATCGCCTTCGCCGCGCGCGACGAGATCCGCGGCGACCGCGATCGATGCCTCGGGCTTGGCGGCGAGCGCCTCGGCCGGCTTCTCGTCCATCTCGACGAACGACGGCGCGTGGTGGACACGGACGCGCGCGCCGTCGTGGCGCATACGCGGGAGCAGGCGGCCGAGCACGGCGGCATCGCCAACGAGGATGATCTCGGCGTTGTGCAGCGCGAGCGACGCCTCCGCGGCGCCACGGACAACTTCGTCCGGGGCGTGATCGCCTCCCATCGCGTCGACAACGATGCGGTGCATGGGCGGCATCTTGCCACGGGTCGCTTACGGAATCTCCTCGTTGCCCACGCTATAGAAGCTCGTTGGCGTCTTCTGATCGAGCGCCTCGGCCGCGATCCACTCGGGGCTCCGTGCGATCCCGATGATCCGGACCTCGTCGAGCATGGCGTTGAGGCCCATGTTCGTGCCGAACGCCGACGGCGCATTGCCGAGGAGACCGGTGTTGCCCATCGTGTCGACCCCGTTGGCGTGCTGGAACGGGCCGGCGACGAGCGCGCCGTCTCGATAGATCCGGGTCATCCGGTTCGCGCCCTCGTAGACCCAGTGGAGCAAGGTCCAACCATCGCCCTGGATGTCTTCGTTGGGGTTCGCGAAGTCGTTGGTGTAGAACCCGACCGCGATCGTCGCGCCGTTGTAGCGGCTGTGGAACCAGCGAGCTTCGTTCGTGTCGCCGTTGCCGAGCACGACCATCGCGTCGTTGTTGGTGGTCGTGCGCTGGTTGACCCACAGCGAGATCGTGTGCGCTCCCGATCCGGCGATCGGATTGGTGAAGCTGATCTGATCGCTGCCGCCCGAGAACTCGATGCCGCCGCCGAGCTGCGCGACCTTCTGATCGGCGGGCTGTAGCATCGATGCGGTGCCGTTCCGCTGGCCGGTCGCGTCGACGACCATGGTGTTATTGAGCGTGTCCTCGAGGTGCCAGACCGCGGCGTAGCCGGCGAACGTGCCCGGCGCATCGGGCGCGGCGGCGACCGCGAGATCGCCGTAGCGCACCTGGATCTGCGTGTTCGTCGCGAGCGACGGCACGCGCACCCACGCGTCGAGCCGGCCGCTCGACTTCGTCCAGCGCTGGATCTGATAGTCGAGCGGCACGCCCGCCGTCGTCGTGAAGAAGATGTCTTTGCCGTCGAGCTGCGCCCTCGCACCGATGTCGGGATCCGTCACGGTGAACCACAGCGGGAAATCGCCGAGCGTCCCGCCGACAGTCGCCGTGATCGTGATCGTCTTCGCGCGCAGGGTCGACGGCGTGCCGTCGATCGCGGCATCGATCGCCGCGTCGGTCATCGCTGCATCGCTCGCGTCGGCGCTGCCGCCACCGTCGCCGCGAAGCGGAGGATCTCCGTGCGTGAACGAGCACGCCGCGAGGAGCGGGATCGACCAGATCGCACGCATTTTCCTATCCTATCACCGGGGTACCGCAGGTCATACAATGGGCTAGAGTCCCCCGCGCAGATGGCGGAGCGGCTCTACATCGTCGACGGGCACGGCTACATTTTCCGGGCCCACTACGGCCTCATGAACATCTCGCGCGGCGAGCGTCGTGAGGTCCGGTTGTCGACGGCGGAGGGCATGCCGACCGGTGCGCTGTACGTGTTCTCTCGAATGCTGCTGCGGCTCGAGGAGGACACCTCGCCCAAGCGCATGGCCGTCGTGTTCGACGACAAGTCGGGCAAGAAGACGTTCCGCGCCGAGATGTACGCCGACTACAAGGCGCACCGCAAAGACACCCCCGAAGAGCTCCAGGTCCAGATGGAGTACTTCCCGAAGATCGTCCGCGGCCTCGGCTGGCCGTGCCTCGCGGTCCCGGGTGTCGAAGCCGACGATGTCATCGCGACGCTCGTCTCCGAGGCCCGCCAGAAGGGCTGGGAGGTCGTCATCTACAGCGCCGACAAAGACATCATGCAGCTGATCGGCGACGGCGTGACGATGATCGACGCGCTTCACCAGAAGACGTACACGCGCGAAGAAGTGATCAAGAAGATGGGCGTGCCGCCGGAGAAGATTCCGGACTTCCTCGCGCTCGTCGGCGACACCAGCGACAACATCCCGGGCATCAAGGGCGTCGGCGACAAGACCGCGGCGGGCCTGCTCGAGAAGTACGGCACGCTCGAGAACCTCATCAGCTCGAACCCGGTCGTGCCGCGGCTCTCCGTGAAGCAGCCGTTCGGCGATCCCGAGCAGCTCGCGCGCGTGAACATCTCGCGCCAGCTCGTCGAGCTGAAGCGCGACGTCGAGGTGCCGCCGCTCGAGGAGCTCGTCGTCGGCGAGTGGGACCTGCCGGGCCTGCTCCAGCTGTTCACCGAGCTCGAGTTCAACCTTCTCGTCGAGAAGGTGAAGATGAAGATGCCGCCGGGCGAGGACATGGTCGTCGTGCCGGCGCCCGAGGCCGCGCCGATCGAGACCGTCGAGGCGCGCCAGGACACGCGCGTGATCGTCCGCGCCGATGCGATCGCCGAGCTCGCCGAGGCCGCCGACAAGGCCGGCAAGATGGCGATCACCGTCGAGCTCGATCCCGAGCGCGTCGAGCGCGCGCGCATGGTCGCGGTCGTCGTCGCGGTGCCGGGGCTCGCGCCCGCGTACATCCCGCTCGGTCACCGCTACATCGGTGCGCCGGCGCCGCCGCCTGCCGCCGACCTGCTGCCGCTGCACCGCGTGCTCGAGGATCCGACCGTCGCGAAGATCTGCCACGACGCGAAGAGGGTCGTGCGCGCGTTCCTCGACGTCGGCGTCGAAGTCGCCGGCATCATCGACGACACGATGCTCGCCGGGTTCCTGCTCGATCCGACGCAGGAGTCCGAGCCGGGCGAGGCGATCGCGCAGCGGCTCGGCGGCGTCGTGCTGCCTGCGCGCGCGACGATCGCGGGCCGCGCGAAGACGAGCCTCGAGACCGTCGAGGTCGAGCGCGCGGCGCCGTGGGCCGGCGCGATCACGCACTCGCTGCTCGCGATCTCCGACTCGCTGCCCAATCGTCTACAGGCCGGCGGCCTCGCCGCGCTCTATCGCGAGATCGAGCTGCCGGTCGCGACGCTGCTCGCGCGCGTCGAGCGCATCGGCATCCACATCGATGCCGCTCACTTCAAGAAGCTGTCGACCGAGGTGTCGTCGCGCCTCGAAGGCCTCGAGAGGAAGATCTACGAGATCGCCGGCACCGAGTTCAACATCGGCTCGCCGAAGCAGCTCGGCGAGCTGTTGTTCGAGAAGCTCGGCCTCGCGACCAAGGGCGTACGCCGCACGAAGACCGGGTGGTCGACCGAGGCCGACACGCTCGAGCAGCTCGATCACCCGATCATCGCGCCGATCATGGAGCACCGCGAGATCAGCAAGCTGAAGGGCACGTACCTCGACGCGCTGCCGCCGCTCGTCTCGCCGAAGACCGGACGCGTGCACACGACGTTCAACCAGGTCGTCGCCGAGACCGGCCGCATCTCGTCGCAGGATCCGAACCTCCAGAACATCCCGATCCGCTCGGACCTCGGCATGGAGATCCGGCGCGGCTTCGTCGCGGCGCCGGGCCACGTGCTGATCGCCGCCGACTACTCGCAGATCGAGCTGCGCATCCTCGCGCACCTCTCGGGCGACCCCGTGCTGTCGATGGCGTTCCGCGATCGCATCGACGTCCACACGCAGACCGCCGCCGAGGTGTTCAGCGTGGCGCGCGACCAGGTCACCCCCGAGCAGCGCCGGATCGCGAAGGCGGTCAACTACGGCCTGTCATACGGTCAGTCCGACTTCGGCCTCGCACGCGCGCTCGATGTTCCGCGCACCCAGGCGGCCGAATACTCGCGCCGCTACTTCCAGCGGTTCCCGACGATCCACAAGTTCATGGACGAGATCGTCGCGGTCGCGCGCGCGCAGGGCGGCGCTCGGACCGTGCTCGGTCGGTGGCGGCCGATCACGAACCTCATGTCGAAGAGCCCGGCCGCGCGTCATGCCGCCGAGCGCGTCGCGCAGAACACGCCGATGCAGGGCACGGGCGCCGACATCATCAAGCTCGCGATGCTGCGCACGCACGAGCGCATCCTCAAGGAAGGCTGGCCCGTGAAGATGCTCCTGACCGTGCACGACGAGCTCGTGTTCGAGGCGCCGCCCGACATCGCGGAGACCGTCGGCGCTGCCCTCAAGGACGAGATGGAGAACGTCTACAAGCTCGATGTCCCTCTCGAGGTCGACATCGGCATTGGCGAGAACTGGGCCGACGCCTAGCGGCGCTTGGCCTTCTTCGCGGGCTTCTTCATCGGCTTCTTCGCGGCCGACTTCTTCGTCGGCTTCTTCGCGGCCGCCTTCTTGGCGGCGGCCTTCTTCGTCGGCTTCTTCGCGGCGGCCTTCTTCGTCGGCTTCTTCGCGCTCGTCTTGCGGATCGGCGACGTCTTCACGGGCTTTGCCTTCGGCGGCGCGACGTGCGTGCCATTCGTGCCGACGACCTTTGCGATCGCCGGCAGCGGCACGGTGACATCGGGCAGCGCGTCGACCGGCGGCATCGCCTTGGCCTGATCGAGCAGCTCGCGCAGCGTCGCGTACTCGAGCCAGTCCGGATCCTCGTCGTCGTAGAAGCCGAGCGCGGCATCGAACGGCGCGATGCGCTCGACGAGCGCGCTCGGGTCGGACGCGCCGTACATG
>JABFXX010000310.1 GCA_013368795.1 Kofleriaceae bacterium | reverse complement strand
CGAGGATCGCGAGCGCGTCGGGCGCGAGCAGCCGCTCGCTCTTGCCGGCGTCGGTCGCGGTCTCGACGACGCCGGAGGATGCGCTGGGCTTCGGGGTGGGCTTCGCGGGACGTCGTTCGGGAGCCCTGTTGGTCACCGGCGCGATCACGGCGCGCGCTTGCTCGATGGCGCGTTGCTCGACCGGCGAGAGGCCGTCGGTCCAGTGGGCGAGCGCGGCATCGATCGCGACGAGTAGCTCGATCTCGCGCGCGACCTTCCCCGCCCGCTCGCCGCGCACGCGGGCGACAGAGGCCTCGATCGAGGCGAGCGCCGTGTCGAGCTCGCGCAGCGAGCGCGCGTGCTGCTCGACATCGTTGTGGCGGGTCTGGACCAGCGCCTGTGCATCGGCGCCGGCCTTCGCGACGGCCTCGGCCTGGTGACGCGCCGTGCGCGCGGCATCGAGCTTCGAGCGGGCGGCGACGATGCGGTCGTCGGCGAGCTGCTTGGCCGCGTCGCTCGACGGATCGTCGACGAGCAGCAGCTCGCCGAGCGCGGCGAGTTGCTCGCGCCAGCTCGCCTGCGCCGCCGCCGCGCTCCGCTCCGCCGTCGCGAGGCACGAGGTCAGGCGCTGGCGCTCGACCGCGCGATGCTGGTCGCGTGCGTCGAGACCCGCGAGCGTGGCGAGCGCGCGCTCGAACCGGTCGGATGATTCGGCGAGCTTGTCCTGCGCGTCGGCGATCAGCGGCTCGAACGAGCCGCGGCTGGCCCACGGGTGCTCGGTCGCGCCGCACAGGGCACACGGCTCACCGTCGACGAGCTCGGTGCGAGCGTGGGCATAGCCGGCGGCCTTGCGCAGCTCCTCGACGACACGCGCGCGCTCGGTACGAAGTGTCGATGCGGTGTCGCGCGCGGATTCGGCAATCCGGCGCGCCTCGACATCGGCAGCGGCGGCGGCGGCGAGCTCGCCGACCTGGCGCTCGAGCTCGGCACGCGCGGTCGCGGCACCGCGAGCTTCACCGGTCAGCGCGAGCAGGCGATCGAAATCGCCGCTGCGCTTGCGCGCTTCGTCCTCGGCGCGGCGTGCGGCATCGAGCGTGAGACCGCGGCGCTTGGAGTATGCGTCGGCCTCGCGCTGTGCCTCGCCGAGCTTGGCCTGCGCCTGCTGGTGCTCGAGCGCCGCAGCGGTGCGCTGGCGGCCGAGCAGATCGCGGCGGCGCGCATGCTCGTCGAGCGCGCGATCGGCCGCGACGATCTCGGCGGCGAGCGCGGCGTGCTGGGCGAGGTTTCCGTCGAGCTCGCGCCACGTCGCGATGCCGTCGACGAGCGAAGCGCGCGCCGCGAGCCAAGCGGCATCGCGCGTCGTTGCCTCGACGGCGCGTGCTTCGAGATCGACGTCAAACGCGTCCATCGCCGATGCGACGTGCCCCGGTGCAGGAGCTCGGTCAATTGCCTCGCTCGCTCGACTGCGAGCGCGCGGTGCCGCGTCCTCCGCGATGGCAGTGCCGCGCTTCCGTCGCGGCGACGCGCTCACCCTGGGCGCGCGCTCGTCGATGCGCAGCCCCGCCGCGATGCGCGCCTCGCGGATCGGCGTGTGGAGCTCGACGAGCCGGGCCCGGCGCGTGGCGACCTCGCGCTGCGCCGCGCCCGCACGCTCGGCAGCCTCGGTCGCAGCGGCGAGGTCGCCCTGCGCGATCGCGAGCTGACGATCGAGCTTTGCCGCGTCGTCCCACGCGGGACGCATCGCCTCGGCCCGCCGGCGCAATGCGAGCTCGGCGCGGAGAACCTGCGCCGCCTCGACGGCCTGCTCGGCAGCGGAGCGCGCGGTCTCCGCCTCGACGAGTGCGCGACGGCGCGACTTCGCCTCGGCGAGCCAACGGGCGGCGGCCTCTGCAGCGGTGAGTCGAGCGCGCGACGCCGCCTGCGCCTGCTTCGCGAGATCGAGATCGGCCTCGGCCTGGGCACGCGCCTCGGGCGAGAGGACGCCGATCGCGAGCGCGACGGCCTGACGCTCGCGCAGCTGCTGCTCGGCGAGGGCCGCCTTGACGTGCGCCGCGATCGACAGCTCCGAGTAGATCTCGGTGCCCGTCATGCGCTCGAGGAGCTCGCTGCGGTCCTTGCCGTCGGCGCGCAGGAACGCGGCGAACTCGCCCTGGGCGAGGAGCGCCGAGCGGCGGAACTGATCGAACGTGAGACCGAGACGCTGGTGGATCGCCTCGAGCGTCTCGGTCTTGGTGCCGCCGAGCTGCTCGGCGACAAGGCCGCTGCGATCGAGCGCCGCGAGCGTCACCTGCTGGCTCTGAAACCGACCGTCGGTCGCGCCGCGAGCGCGCCGCACCGACCACCGCGCCCGGTAGCGACGCGAGTCGCCGCTCTCGAAGTCGACCTCGGCCCAGCCCGAGCTCGCGCCACGGCGCAGGAGTGTACGGACGTCCTGCGCGCCGAGCGCGGTCGGATCGTCGTCGCCTCGACCGACGACCACACGGCTGTGGTTCGTGAGGCGCGGCGTGCGATCGAACAGCGCGACGCACATCGCGTCGAGCAGCGTGCTCTTGCCCGCGCCCGTCGGACCGACGATCGCGAACACGCCCGCGCCGCCGAGCGCGCCCGTGGCGAGATCGATCTCGAACTCGCCGGCGAGGCTCGCCAGGTTGCAGCCGCGAATCGCGAGGATCCTCATGACAGCCGCCCTCCACGCTCGAGCAGCGTGCTCGTGCCCGCGCCCGTCGGACCGACGATCGCGAACACGCCGGCGCCGCCGAGCGCACCCGTGGCGAGATCGATCTCGAACTCGCCGGCGAGGCTCGCCAGGTTGCAGCCGCGAATAGCGAGGATCCTCATGACAGGCGCCCTCCTCGCTCGAGCAGCGTGCTCGTGCCCGCACCCGTCGGGCCGACGATCGCGAACACGCCCACGCCGCCGAGCGCGCCAGACGCGAGATCGATCTCGGGCGAGCGCGCGCTAGCCGCGAGCGCGGCGGCGAGCCACCTGGCGAGCGCCAGGTGCCGATCTCTGATCGCGAGCCTCTTCATGACACCTTCGCTGCACGTTCCGGATCGTCCAGGTCGCCTTGCACCTCGGCGAGCAGGCGTTCGAACGCGCCGGTGACCGCGGCGCTCGGGGGATCGGCATGGCTGCGTGCCCACAGCTGCGCGAACACGTCCCGCGGATCGAGCTCGGCGAGCCGCTTGGTCTGCACGCGATCGCCGAGCGCCGCACCATCGCCGCTGAGCTGGACATGGAGCTGGACGAGGCGCGCGCGCTCGCCGTCGAGCGCGGTCTCGACCTGGGTGCGCAGCCGAGGCTCGGGACGATCGAGCGCGACGACGATCTCGAGGTACGGCCGTGCGGGATCGTCGGCGTCAAGACGAGGCGGCAGCGCACTGATCGCGGCGACGACCTCGGCCAGCGGCGCCGCACCGCGCGCGGGGATGCGAACGATCTCGACGGTCTGCGGAATATCGATCACGCGCTGGTCGCGCACGCGGCCGCCCTCGAAATCGACGACGACGACGCCATGGCGATAGCCGGCCTCGTCGAGTGACAGCGCGATCGGCGCCCCCGCGTAGCGAATGCTGTCGCGACCGACGCGCTGGGCGCGGTGCATGTGGCCGAGCGCGACGTAGTCGATGTCATCGGGGAACAGCCGCAGCGACGCCGACTCCTGGCCGCCGATCGAGATGCGACGTTCACTGAGATAGGAGGGATCGGCGCCGGTGACGTAGAGGTGGCCGAGGACGATCAGGGCCTGCTCGGGACGGCGCCGGTCGCGCGCGCCGGCGAGCACCTCGCCGTAGACGGTTGCGAGCGGGTCTTCGACCGGCACCGGGATGTCGATCGGACGCAGGAATGGCACCGCGGCGACAAGGCCCTGGCCGCCGGCGACCGGGATCAGCACGCGGTCGAGGTCGATCGAGCCGTCGAGACGCGGCAGGCCACCGATCACGTGGACGCCGAGCTCGCGCAGGACCGCCGAGGAGGCGCCCAGGCGCGCCGGCGAGTCGTGGTTGCCCGCGATCGCGACGATGTCCATCGCGGGCCGAGCGCGACGCGCCGCGGCGAGAAACTCGAACCACATGCGCTCGGCGCTCGCGGGCGGGGTGCCGGCGTCGAATACGTCGCCCGTGATGACGAGCGCGTCGGGCGCCTCGCGGACGCAGGTCTCCAGCAACCACCGCAGAAAGGCAGCGTGCTCGTGGTCACGAGTCACCTCCTTCAGGGTGTGTCCGAGGTGCCAGTCGGACGTGTGCAGGAGTCGCATGTCGCCGTCGACGATCGCACGGGGGTCTGATGTCGTTGCGCCCGGCCCGGGCGGGGAGATAGGTTCGGCGCCATGAAGCGATTCGCGTACGTGGCACTTCTGTTTGCCGGCGCCTGCACGAGTGGCGTGGGCACCGGTACCGGCTCCCTGATGGGTGTCGATCCCGCCCCCAAATCGGCGACGGCGACCGCATTCCAGGGCGAGAACGCGGACGGCGTGAAGGTGCACGGCTGGAAGATCGAGTTCTTCGCGGACGAGCCCGGCGCGGACTGCTTCAGCACCGATCTCGACGTCGTCGCGAAGATCGGCATCTTCACGAACACCCCGGTCGCCGACGCACCGCAGGGGCTGCTGCAGATCGGCGACATCTCGATCGTCGCCATGTCGCCGCCGAAGGTCCTCGGCAATGCCGCCGCGGTGATGAGCGCGAACGGCTCCGGTGACATCACGGGCAACCTCAAGCTCGATCAGTTCCGCCTGACGGCGGACGCCAAGCACGGCGCTCACATCATCGGGTCGCTCACCGCGACCGGCGTCAGCTCGAACGGCCCGGTCAGCATGTCGGGCATGTTCGACACCGACGTCTGCGTCGAGAACTGAGCTACTTCGCCGCGTCGGGGTCCGGCTTGCCCTGGACCTCGCGCAAGAACGCCTCCTCGGTCGCCGACAGCGGCCGGCCCTTGAGACGCTCCAGCTCGTCGCGCGACAGGCCGCCGACCTTCTGGCGGTGCCGCGCCATCGCGACGTGTGCGCGCGCGATCGACGCGAGCACGTCGTCGAAGCTCTCGTAGCTGACCGGCGAGCGCTCGGGGTGCTCGCGCAACAGCTCGGTGATGCGCTTCTCGTGGCGCGCGACGACCTCGAGGACCGGCGTCGAGAGTGGGAGGCGCTCGACCTTCGCTTCGGGCGGCGGCTCGAGGCGATCGACGCCGTGCGTGTTGCTCGTGACGAGGAACGTGCCGGCGACCTCGCTCGACAGCTCGATCACGCGCAGGTGGCGCGGGAACAGCTGCACGAGCTGCAGCATCGAGATCACGACGCCGCGCGGGTGCAGGTGATAGACGCTGGCGCGGATCATCCGTCCCGCATCGACGAATAGCCGCATGAACGTGCGATTGTGCGGATAGATGCGCGTGAGCGTCGTGTCCTCGACGTCGGCGATGAACGTGTAGCCCTTGGCCTCGAGCTCCTTCTTCGCGCGGTCGTAGAACTCGAGGTCGGCCTCGGGGAAGCCGGCTGGCGACACGCGGACGAGCTCGTGCGGCTCGCCGTAGACCGCGTCGAGACGGGCGCGCAGTGCAGCGCCGCCGAATCCGCGCGGCCGCCGCATGCCGAGGGCGACCGCGACGACGAGCCAGAGGCCCATCATGAGGAAGAACACTTCCACATCGGCATTGTGCCGCCGCGCCGCGGTAATGGCGAGCGGGTACAGTCTCTGCGTGACCTCGCCGATCACGTTTGACGACATCACCGAGGCGCGCCACCGGATCGCGCCGTACCTCCAGACGACGCCATTGCGCCACTACCGCGAGCTCGACGAGGTCGTCGGCAACGGCATCCGGGTGCTCGTCAAGCACGAGAACCATCTCCCGACGAACGCATTCAAGGCCCGCAACGCGCTGTCGCTGATGACCGCGCTCGAGCCGGCGCAGCGCACGCGCGGTGTCGTCGCGGCGACGCGCGGAAACCACGGTGCGGGCCTCGCGTGGGCGGGCGAGCAGCTCGGCGTGCCCGTCGTGATCTGCGTGCCTCACGGCAACAACCCCGAGAAGAACGCGGCGATGCGAGGGTTCGGCGCCGAGCTCGTCGAAGCAGGCCGCGACTACGACGAAGCAGCAGAGGTCGCGAACCGGCTGGTGCTCGATCGCGGCCTCGTGCTCGCGCACTCGACGAACGACCGTCACGTGATCGCGGGCGCGGGCACGATGGCTGCGGAGATCTGCGAGCAAGCTCCCGATCTCGATGCGATGGTCGTCGCGGTCGGAGGAGGCTCGCAAGCAGTGGGCGCGCTCGCCGCGTCGCGCACGCTGCGGCCGGGTGTCTCGGTCTTCGGAGTTCAGGCCACCGGCGCATCTGCCATCCATGACTCGTGGCATGCGCGCACGCGGCTCACTGTCGATGCTGCGAACACGTTCGCCGACGGACTTGCGACGCGCGCGACCTACGACCTCACCTGGCCCGCGCTCCGCGAGGGCCTCGCCGGCTTCGTGAAGGTCTCGGATCCGGCGATCGCCGAGGCGATCCGCGTGTTGATTCGCACGACGCATAACCTCGCTGAAGGTGCCGGCGCTGCGGGCCTCGCGGGACTGCTCGCGCTGCGCGACGAGCTCGCCGGCAAGACGGTGGCGGTGATTCTCTCGGGCAGCAACATCGACGCGGCGACGCTCCGGCGCGTGGTTACCGGCGAGCTCTGAGCGCCCAAGCACTACGCTCCTCTCGTATGCGCGAGGCACGCGGCTTGCCTCCTTTGCAAGCAAGGACAAAGGAGGAAACGTCATGACTTTCCGTAAACTCGTCGGCCTCGCTGCGATCGGTGGACTCATTTACGCGCACAAGAAGCGCGGCGGCCAGATGACGCTCGAGAGCTTCAAGCAGAGCGGCCGCGATCTGATCGAGGGCATCAAGGGCAAGGCGCAGGACCTTCGCTCGGAGGCCGAGTCGCGCCTGCACGACGTTGCCAGCAACGTCTCGGATGCGACGGAGAAGAAGGGCTTCAGCTCCGATTCGAAGCTGGGCCAGGACGTCACGGGCTACGGCAGTAGTGGCTACGGCTACAGCGGCAGCAGCTCGAATCGCCGCAGCTAGCGTTTCACCGCGGCAATCACCTTGTCGCGGAGGAGTCGCTCCAGGTTCGGCCGCATCGCTGCGATCTCTTCGTCGGCGAATGTGCGCAGCTCCAAGGGGCGGCTCTTTTTTATCGGCCTCGATGCGCGCGCCTCTACAGCAGTCGCGCCATCACGTAGTCGTCGAGGTACGCGTCGCCCTCGCGGATGAACTGCCTGCGCTTACCCTCGATCTCGAAGCCGAACGACTTGTAGAGCTCGATCGCCGGCTCGTTGCGCTCGTAGACGTACAGCTCGATGCGCTTGATGCCGGCGGTCGGTGCCCACTCGAGCGCCGCCGCCATCAGCTGGCGACCGATGCCCTTGCCGCGCCAGCCGTGCTTCACCGACATGCCGAGCGTCGCGACGTGCTGTACCGCCTTGCGCGAGGAGATCGCCTTGATGCTGAGCTCGCCGACGATGCCATCGTCGCCCGAGTCGGCGACGAACATGATCGCCCGCGGCGACGTCTCGAAGTCGGCGAGGATCGCCTTCTCCTGGTCGACGGTCATCGTCACCTCGTCGGGCGCGAGCGGGATGTTGATGCCGGGCTCTGCGACGAGCGCCTTCAGGTGCGCGATCAGCGCGGCGGCATCGCTCTGCTTGGCCTCGCGGATCGACAGGTTCGAGGTATCGGGCGTCATCGTCACGCGGGGACTCTACCCGACGAGGCGCAGCGCTTCGAGCACCACGGCGCCGAGCGAGAACACGAGGCGCGCACAGATCGGCGCGACGACGCTGCGACCGGCGGCGATATACATCGCGCCGAGGCCGAGCCCGAACACGCCGGCGCCGAGCCGCTCCTCGAGTGGGCCACCGGCGAGCAGCGCCTCGGCGAACCCGCCGACCATCACCGCGACCACCGCGCTCCCGCGGCCGAGCTCGAGCACGCGCTCGACGATCCAGCCGCGCAGCACGAGCTCCGAGGCGAGCGCGCCGACGCCGACGACGATCGCGAACGTCACCGCCGTGACGCCGCTGCCGCGCACGACCGGATACATCGACCAGTTGACCGCCTGATCGCTCAGCGTTTCGACGAGCGGCGTGCCCAAAAAGATCGCGAGCACGAGCGCGACGAGGCCTGCGATCGCGCCGATCGCCGCGTAGAGCGCGGGCCCGCGCATCCGCTCCGCCCAGCTCGTGCGCCGCACGTAGAGCGAGATCGTGGCGAGCACGAGCAGCGGCACGACGTTCGGGATCGGCAGCGGCACGAACGCCGCGGCCAGCACGGCCGCGACTTCGAAGGGCACGAGGCCGCGCAGCTCGCGAGGCACGTGGCAATGGTAGCCCGGCCACGTGCGTTGACACTCGGAGGACGCCCGACCTTGGGTCGATTTGGCGAGTCTTTTCGCGAAAGTCCGCGCAACATCAGGAGACACCACGCTGTCTGTCGTTGCGATGATGAGGACCACCGCGATCGCCGCCCTGCTCGTTTCCACGTTTGCCGTCGCACACGCCGAACCGACCCAGAAGCAGCTCGAGGCCCGCGCCAAGGAGCTCGAGAAGAAGCTCTCCGGCCAGGGCTACACGGTCCTCGTCGAGCCGCCGTTCGTCGTGATCGGTGACTCGGCGGCGAGCGAGGTCAAGCGGATCACGACGGGCTTTCTTCGCTCGAAGGCCGCGCTCCTCGAGAAGGACTTCTTCACCAAGCGCCCCGACAAGCTCCTCGAGGTGTGGCTCTTCCGCAACGAGAAGACGTTCCGCAAGGGCGTGAAGAAGTTCTTCGGCGAGGCGCCCGACACGCCGTTCGGCTACTACTCGCCCGACGAGAACGCGCTGATCATGAACGCGTCGGGTCTCGGCACGCTGTCGCACGAGCTCGTCCATCCGTACATGGAGGCGAACTTCCCCGACGTGCCGTCGTGGTTCAACGAGGGCCTCGCGTCGCTGTTCGAGCAGCCGCGCGAGAAGAACGGCCATCTGACCGGCGGCGTCAACTGGCGCCTGCCGAACCTCCAGAAGGAGATCAAGGCCAAGACCCTGCCGTCGATGTCGACGCTGCTGTCGACGACGCGCGATCAGTTCTACGAGGCCGACTACGACGCGTATGCCTACGCGCGCTACATCGTGTTCTACCTGCAGGAGCAGGGGAAGCTGCACGAGTTCTACAAGAAGTTCCTCGCCGACAAGAAGGACCTGACCGGCGCCGCCGCGCTCGAGGCCGTGCTCGGCGAGAAGCTCGACACGTTCGAGCCCAAGTGGCGCAAGTGGGTCGGCACGCTCGTGTACCGCCGCGGCTAACGGGGACGGTCTTCACTTGCTTAACTTACGTTCGCTATCCCCGCGAAATCCCAGGGACACGTACCAGTAAGTTTTACTTCCGAACCACGACAACGGATCGTCATGGTGGCGCACCGCCGGTGGAGCGGAAGTTAAATTTACCGGTACAGGAATGTGTGAATCCGCGGTCTTGCAACACGCAAGTTAAACAAGTGAAGACCGTCCCCGGGTTTGGCCGGTAGCCGGACAGTCTAGCGGTTCGCGCGGAGGAGCTCGGCGAGCTTGTCGAGCGTCTGGTAGCCGAGCTCGACGGCGCCAAAGCCGATCGTCGCGTCGCGCTGCGCCTTGGTCGGGTGGAGCTGGCGCATCATCACGACAGTCTTCTTGTCGCTCTGCTCGTCGAACGTGATCGTCACGCGGAACTTGCCCGGGTCGTCGTCCTGGTCGCTGCCGTGATCGAACACGAGGCGCTCGTTCGGCGCGATCTCGACGTACTCGATGCGGTTCGGATAGACGTGGCCGTTCGGCGCGACGAGGTCGAACCGCCACTGCCCGCCGACTTGAACGTTCATCGAGTGCGTGTTGCAGGTGAAGCCCTTCGGGCCCCACCACTGGCAGATGTGCTCGGCCTGCGTGAACAGCTTGAAGACGAGTGCGCGCGGCGCATCGAACACGCGAGTGATGACGATCTCGCGATCGAGATCCCAGTCGAGACGGTTAGCGGGGCTTGCGGACATGTTTCTTCTCCTTGGGCGAATCGGTTGAGGCGTTCTGCTCGCGCTGCTGCAGCTCGCGCAGGTAATCGTCGAGGCGGTCGAACCGCTCTTCCCATGCGCGCCGGGTGTGCTCGGCCCACTCGATGACGTCGCCGAGCGCGTCACCGACGAGGCGGCACGGCCGCTTGTTGGCGTCGCGCTCGCGCGCGATCAGGCCCGCCTGCTCGAGCACCTTCAGGTGACGCGAGATCGCGGGGAGGCTGATATCGAACGGCTCGGCGAGCTCGAGCACCGTCGCGTCGCCCTTGGCGAGGCGAGCGACGATCGCCCGACGGGTCGGGTCGGCGAGCGCGGCAAAGGTGGCGTCCAGGTTCCGCATGGTCGTATTTAACGTGCTTGTTAAATACGACGCCGAGCCGAATGCGTCAAGCAGGATGCGAAGAATCGGCTATCGCCTGGAAAGGACTAGCCGAGCAGGTCTGCGAGGAACGCCGGGTGGCCGAAGAAGTGCGCGGAGGCGAGGCCGGCGCCGGCGAGCACGAGCAGCGCGACGAGCCAGAGCACGAGACGATGGCCGCGCGTGTGGCGCTCGATCATCGCCGAGCCCACGCGCGGCGTCAGGAACGAGCGCTTGCGCGGGACGGCGCGCTGGGTCGGATCGCGATCGCCGTCCTCGCTGAGCTTGCGCGGCGGCGTCGCGTCGCGGTTCTTGCGATTGCCGCGCTCGGCCTTCGTCGGATCGCCGCGGCTGGCCGTACGCGTGAGCCTGTCGTCGAACTCGGCGAGCTTGCGGGTGCGCCGGTCGTCGAAGCCGCCGTCGTCGCGCACACGCGTGCGGCGGTCGTCGAAGCCGCCGTCGTCCATGTCCTGCGTCGAGCGCCGCGACGGCCGATCGGCGAGCTTGCCCGACGGCCGGCTCGGCGCCTCGAGGAGCTCGATCAGCTGCGAGAGGTCGCTGCCCTCGTGCGGCGGCTTCTGCGAGAACGCGTAGTCGACCCACTGGATGAGCTGCGCGTTCGAGACGACGGTCTGCAGCTCCTTCGCGACGTTGGCGAGCGCGGTGCGCATCGCGGCGGCCGATTGCCAGCGGCGAGCCGGGTCGCGTTCGAGCGCGGTCATCACGACGGCGTCGAGCTCGGGCGGCACCTCGGGGTTCTTGCGCGACGGCAGCACGATCGGCGCGGCCTTCACGAGCTCGATCACGCGGTAGTCGTCGTCGGCATCGAACAGCTGGTGCGCGGTCAAAAGCTCGTGCGCCATCGCGCCGACCGCCCACAGATCGACGCGCGGATCGGGACGCTGCCCCGACAGATACTCCGGCGCCATGTAGCTGAACTTGCCCTTCACCGTGCCGACCTGCGTCTGGTTCGACGAGCTCGCGGCCTTGGCGACGCCGAAGTCGATCAGCTTGAGGATGCCGGTGTTCGAGATGATGACGTTTGGCGGCGAGACGTCGCGGTGGATGATCCCGAGCGGCTTGCCGTGCTCGTCGCGCAGGTTGTGGGCGTAGTCGAGCGCGTCGCAGATCTGGATCAGGAGGTTCATCGTGATCGGAAACGGGATCACGCCGATCGTCGCGATGCACTGCCGGATCAGCTGCGTGAGCGTCGGCCCGGGCACGAGCTCCATCGCGATGAAGTAGATGCCGCCGACTTTGCCGAAGTCGTACGTCTGGGCGATGTTGGCGTGCTTGAGGTAGCGAACGAGCCGCGCCTCGTCGATGAACGACTGCACGAGCTCGGGGTTGTCGGCGGCGTGCGCGAGCAGACGCTTCAGCGCGACGCGCTTGCGAAACCCGCCCATGCTGCGCGACTCGGCGACGTGGACGGATGCCATTCCACCGATGCCGAGCTGCTCGTAGACCAGGTACGAGCCGAACTCCTCGGGCTCGCTCACGACGTCCATCGTAGCCGACCTTGCCGGCCGAGGCGGGCTCGGATCGCGTTGCCTGCGACATGGGGTGTCGGGGGACCGTCGCAGGTGGTCACATCGCGTCACGAACGGCGCGTAATGAGCGTGGGGAAGATCGCGTAGACACGAAGGAGTGAGATCGCTCGCGTTCGCGGTCGTCGTGATCGCCGCCTGCAAAGCGGCGCCCTCGCCGACGCTCGCAAACGTCGAGCGGACGCGGTCGTGCATCGTGTCGGGCCGGTTGACCACCATCGAGACCGACGCACCGATCTCGATGGCCACGGTCGTGCTCGACGGCGCACCGACGCAGGCCGAGGTCGGCCAGAGCGGCGACGACGGCCGGTTCCAGATCCTGTCGCTCGGCACGCAGACCGCGATGACGATCTACTACGCGAACCGAAACTGGAAACGCCCGCTAGCCGACGGAGGCTGCGGGCGTTCGATTCGCGCGAAGATCACGTCTCAGGAGGCGCGACCGATCCTCATGTGGATCATTGGGCCGGACGGAACGTGAACGGATAGTTCACCTGCACGCCGCCCGCGGCCTTCGGGAACTCGATCCCACCGACGACATCGGCGACGCAGTTCGCGACCGCCGGGCTCACGCCCTTGCCCGTCGAGCCGGTGACCGTGCCGTCCGGCTGGATGAAGAACGCGATCTGGACGTCGCCGGCGAGGCCGGGATTCGCGAGCAGCTCCTTCTCGTAGCAGTACGAGATCTTGGCGATGTTGCGGCGGATGTAGCGACGGATCATTTCCTTGTCGAGGCCCGGCGTGCCGGTCGGCGTGCCGACGATCGGCTTCGGGATGTTCGGCGTGTGGCGCTTGCCGCCCGGGATACCGCCGCCGGGGACGTCCCAGCCGCTGCCCGGGAACTTGCCAAGGCCGAGCTTGCCGTAGCCGTCCTTGGTGCCGATGATGCCGCAGTCGCCGCCGAGGCAGCCGCCACCGCCGCCGAAGCCCTGGCGGCCGTAGCCACCGAAGCCGTGGCCCTCGCCGTCGGCGCCGTAGATCGGTCCCCACACGTTCACGCCGTCGGCGCCGCTCGACAGGTTGTCGGTCGCGGTCAGCGATGCGAACGCGTCACCCGTCATGAGCCGTGTCGAGCCGAGGATGCCGGCGGTGCGCGCCTCCTCGATCGCCTGGGCGCGCGCGAGCTGCGGCGGCAGACCGTTGTCCTTGATCCGCATGTGGCCGTCGACGTTCGTCGACTTCGTCGTGCCGGCCTGGCCCTCGTTTAGCGCCATCGCCTTGCCCGATGCCGCGGCACCGGCGCCGCCCTTGTCGGCGTCCTCGGGCTCCAGCACCGCATCCTCTTGCACCTTCGAGTGCGACTCGATACCGGTCGGCTCCTGCGTCGCGAGCTCCCACGACGCGGTGCTCGACTCGATCGGCATCAGCTGGAACAGCAGCACGATGCCGAGGTGCACGGCGAGCGAGCCCGCGAAGTACGAGAGCGTGCGGCTCTCGAGCGCCATCAGCGGCGCAGCGTGCGTGCGCGGCTTCGCGACGCCCGACACGAGGAACTGCGTGTTGCCAATGTTGGCGCGGATGCGCGAGTGCAGCGGGATCGGCAGCTCGAACGCGCCGACGGTTGTCGTCGACGGACGCGCCTGGCCCGACGCCGCGAGCTCGGCGAGGCCGACGGTCTTGCCGTTGACGCTCATCTCGCCGGTGATGCCGGCGCCGAAGTTGAAGACGAAGTCATCGCCGCGCGGCGCGACGAGCGGGAAGTCCTCGGCGGGTGCGCCGGTGACGGGCTGCTCGACGCCGGGCGCGGTGCCGATGCGGTAGTACGGACTCTTGAGCTCGCGGCGGATGCGGAACAGCGCCATCGCGAGCGTGACGAGACCGAGCGCGAAGCCGCCGAACGCGAGCCAGTCGTAGCCAGCGCTCAGCATCTCCGGGCGGAAGCCGTGTGCCGGCTTGTGCGCGACACGCGTCCAGTAGTCGAGCGCTCCTTTGTTGAACGCGGCGGTGTGCACCGACACGTAGAACGCGATCGCGGACACGATCAGCGAGACCGCGCCCGTCGCGAGCATGCCCCACGTACGCGGCGTGATCTTGCCGCTCTGCGGATCCATGCAGTGCTTGACGTCGACGACCGAGTCGCCAAGCATCGTGGCGACCTCGATCGCCTTCGCGCCGAGCTCGTCGTTGGTGGTGTCGGGTGGTGGGAGAGCAAATGCGGTGCGCTGGGCAGACATGTGGATAGACCTCCGTCGGGCCGCGTCCACCGAGCGCTTGGTTCAAGCGTCCTTTCGGTGAATCGTTGCGGTCGAAAAGTCAGACAACGAGCTATCGAGCAGGTTCCGCGATTTTCGCCGTGCGAAATCGCTGCAACCGCGCCGAGGTAGTCGGTGTCTGGTAGGGTCGCGGCGATGGGTGTTGGCCCCTTGCTGGTGCGCGGGCTGCGCGTCGCGCTTCCCGATGGACGCGTGCTGATCGACGGCATCGATCTCGAGATCGGTGCGGGAGAAGTCGTCGTTCTCCTCGGTGGCTCGGGCGCCGGCAAGTCGACGTTCGCGCGCGTGCTATTCGAGCGCGACGAGCTCGACGAAGCGGGCTTCGATGTCGTCGCGGCGCAGCTCGATCTCGATCGCGGTCAGCTCGGTCTCGTGCCGCAGCGAGGCGCGCTGTTCGATCACCTCGACGTGCGCGGCAACCTCGAGATCGCGCTGCGCCACGCGAGCGGCTCGGGTGAAGGCGATGCGCCGGAGAAGTGGCTCGAGCGCGTCGGGCTCGATCCTGCGCTCGCCAAGCCGGGCACGCCGGTGACGAAGCTCTCGGGTGGCCAGGCCCAGCGCGTCGCGGTCGCCCGCGTGCTCGCGAGCCGGCGCACGCTGCTGTTCCTCGACGAGCCGAGCGTCGGGCTCGATCCGCATCGCGTGCGCATGCTCGCGCGACTCATCCGCGAGCAGGTGAAGGCGCTCGGCATCTCGGCGATCGTCGTCACGCATGACGTCGCGCTCGCAGCGGGCGTCGCCGATCGGCTGTTCCTGCTGTCGCTCGAGGATCGCAAGCTCGATCAATTGTTCGAGGGCCGCTGGCCGGGCGCGCTCGAAGATCCGGGCCACTCGGCCGAGGAGCGCGGCCGCTGGCTCGTCGAGCTGGAGCGCGAGATGGTCGATCATCTCGAGGCCCACGGCGATCGTCCGCCACCGTCGGGCGCGCCGAAGCCGAAGAGCGTCGTGCGAGGTCTCGCGCGCGTCGCCGAGCCACTGCTCGCGCCGTTTCGCGTCGCCGCGATCGCCGCGGCGAGGGCGCCGCTGCAGCTCCTCAAGCGTCCGCGTGACTTCGCGATCGTCGCGCGTCGCGTGCTGATGCAGACGCTCGTCCGGCCCCTGCCGTTCTACGCGATCGTGTCGACGCTGATCGGCTACACCGTGCTGTTCGTCGTCAGCAAGGTCGGCGGCGCCGGTGTCCGCGCCGATGCGCTGCTTCGCCAGATCGGCGGCAGCCACGTGATCGCGCTCGCGCCCGCGCTCTCTGCCCTGCTGTTCGTCGCAGCGAGCGGCAGCGCGACGAATGCGTGGCTCGGCTCGATGGGGCTCACCAAGCAGACGCTCGCGCTCGACGCGCTCGGTGTCGACCGGAGGAGCTATCTGTGGGCGCCTGCCTGGTTGTTGGTCGCGCTCTCCTATCTCGCGGTCGCCGCGCTGTTCGCGCTCGGCATGATTCTCGGCGGCATGCTCGTGTGCGAGTCGTACGGGATCACGAACGCGTGGGAGCTGCTCACCGCCGATATCTTCGATCCGCGGCCCGAGCGCCTGCGCTATGCCGTGCGCGCCGCGTTCCTCGTGTGGATCTACGCGTGGGGCATCGCGAGCGACGTCGTCGCCAAGGGCGGCGCGCCGAAGCCCGAGGCCGATGCGGTCACGCGCGGCATGACGTCCAGTGTCGTCGCGTGCACGCTGTGGGTCGTCGGCTGGGAGCTCGTCACCGTACTCGTGGTGTTCCGGCTGTGAAGGCGTTCGCCGCGATCGCCGGCGTGCTGCTCGTCGTCGCGCACGGCGCGGGCTTCATGTGGATCGCGGGCAAGTCCGGCGGCGACGAGCTCGCGGTCGACACCTCGAGCGTCACCGACTGGCCCGCGGGCCCCGGCCTCGTGCGCAAGCACTGGTCGCATTCCTATCGCGGCGGCTACACGCGCGACGTCGCGGCGACAAAGCTCGTCGGCCCGTTCCTCGATCCCGCCACGCCATCGTGCACCGGGCGCATCGTGCTCGGCCAGCGCCTCCTCGACGATGGCAGCGGTGGCACGCACACGATCGCGGGCCTGATGCAGCGCGAGATCGACGCGCAGCTGCGCGGCATGGACATCTTCCCGGTCGGCAAGTACCGCCGTATCAAGGGCCTCTCGCTCGAGTGGGCGCGGCTCGAGTCCAACCCTACCGATCGCCGCCTGCTCGGCAAGGCGGGCGCACCCGACGGCTACGTCCGTGCCACCGCGCGGGTCGTCTTCGAGCGCGTCGAGGTGCCGATCACCGTCGCGCTCGTGCCGCAGCGCGATGCCAAGGCGCTCGCGTTCCGCATCGCCGCCGAGGCCGACCTCGACTTCGACAATCGCGTCCTGCAGTGGGTCTCCGACAAGCTCGGTGCCGATGCGATCGCCAGCAAGATCGCGCGCGAGCAGATCGACGACGTTCTCGTCACGACGTTCGCGCCGCCGCCGCCGTTCGAGCTGCCCGGCGGCCAGAAGCTGCGCTTCACGTACTGCGACGGCCCCGTCGAGATCGTCGACAACGCATACGGCGCGCTGCCATTCGCGGTCGCGTTCGATCGCATGCCGAATGCGCCCGACATCCTGCCGCCGAAGTTCGCGCTCGCCTCTCGGCCCTCGCCGCGTCCGGACACCACGCTCGCACTCGACCTCGACCTCGACGCGCTGAACACGCTGCTCTACGAGCTGTGGCGCACGGGCTGGCTCGACGACCGGCTCGCCGAGGTCGGCCTCGACAGGCGGTTCAACACCGAGCCGATCGTCACCGACTATCTCTCGATCCGGATCTCTCCCGTGCGGCTGGCGTTGCCGCCCGTGCTCTCGCCAGGTTCTGCCAGCTCACTCCGCCTCGCCGCCGACGCACGCGTCACGATCCAGGACGGCGCGTACGACACCACCGGCAACGTGTTCGGCGCGCTCGACTTCTCGTTCGCCGGTCCCGGCAAGAGTGATCTCCCGCTCGCGGTCGATCTCGGTGCGCTCGAGCTCTCGTGTCAGCGCAGCCCGAACATCCTCGTCCCTTGCTACGGCGATCTCGTATCTGCCGTGCGCGACCGTGGCGCCGAGTTTCACGGTGCACTCACGGAGGCGTTCGCGAAGATCCTGGCGGACATCTTTGTCGATCGCCGCATCGGTGCGACGGGATTGCCCGCGGATCTCGTGATCGACCGCGCCGTGCCAACTCTTTCGGGTGCCGGGACACTCCATCTCGACCTCACCGCCAAGCTTGTCCCTCCGCATTGATCGCGTACGATCAGCAGGTGGACCGAGAGGGTTTCAAGGAAGCGCTCCTCGCCATCATGGAGCGCAAGGTGCACTGGGCGTGGCCGCACTTCACGTCGGGGCGCGTCGCCAAGGAGCGACTCCACGTGCACTTCGAGCAGGAGTACGCGACCTACGTGCGCGACTTCCCCGTCATGGTCGGCTGGGCCTACGTCCAGTGCCCGGTCGCCGAAGTCCGGCGGGACCTCGCCGAGAACCTCTACGAAGAGGAGACCGGTGGCGTGATCGCGGGCCGGCCGCATCCGGATCTCTTCCTCGAGTATCCCAAGGGCCTCGGCATGGACCTCTCGCGGTTCGAGCGCATCGAGCTGCTCCCGGCGTCGCGCGAGTACCGCAGCGTCCTCGACGAATACACCCAGCGCAACGGCTGGGCGCAGGCCGCGGCGGTCACGACGATCTTCGTCGAGGGCACCGACCACGAGCGTGGCGAGCTCGATGCCGCTGCGCCGAAGCGCCCTGCCCCGCCGCTCGAGGCGCACCCGCTCGTCGTCCACTACGGCTTGCCGCTCGAAGGCCTCGCACTCACCAAGGCGCACCGCCGCGTCGAGGGCAGCCACCGCGAAGCCGCGTGGCGCATGATCCTCGATCACGTGCCGGCGTCGGAGTACGCGGGCGTCATCGATGCGATGGAGAAGACGCTCGAGGCGTGGCGTGCCTATCGCGATGGCGTCGCTGCAGCGGTCGGCCTCTCGCAGTAGCAGGCGATCCCGTGCGATACCCTGGCGCGATGCAGTTCCGCCTGGTCCTCGTCCTCTCGCTCGTCTCCGCCACCGCCGCGGCCGGCGAGATCGCCGTCACGAACGTGAAGGATCTGCCCACCGACCTGAAGGCTCGCGGCGCCAAGGTCGAGCGCGCGGTCACGTTCAGCGACAAGAACGGCACCAACTACGTCGCGTTCTCGTCGACCGACAGCGAGAAGCCGGATAGCGGCATGGGCCCGGAGCGCAAGCGCGTGCTGTTCATCGACCACTGGGCGGTCGCGAAGGGCAAGAAGGCGCGCACGCTGCTGCCCGCGCGCGACTTCGTCGAGACCTGCCCGCTGGACCTCGTCGCGAAGTTCGTCGACGGCGCGTTCGGAGTCACCGACCTCGACGCCGATGGGCTCGCCGAGGTCACGTATGGCTATCAGCTCGCGTGCCGCGGCGACGTGAGCAGCGCGACGTACAAGCTGCTGGTCGTCGAGAACGGCAAGAAGTACATCTTCCGCGGCACGAGCCGTCTCCCCGTCGACGACGCACCGCCGGGCGGCGAGTTCACGCCGGAACCGGCCGAGGCGAAGTGGCCGCGCGCGTTCTACAAGCACGCCGCCGCGCTCTGGAAGGCGACGGCGGACGACGTCGAGATGCACCGCTAGGTCGAGGTTCCCGCGAGCTTGCGATAGAGCGTGCGGCGATCGATGCCGAGCACGCGAGCCGCGCGCGCCATGTTGCCGTCGACGGCCGCGATGATCTGGCGGATGTACGCGAGCTCGACCTCGGCGAGCGGCAGGTGGCGCTGCGCGGCCTGCTGCAGGCTCGAGCTGTCATCGAGGCTGCGCGGCTGCGCGTCGCGGACGTCGTCGAGCACGATCGTGTCGTGCTCCGTCAACGCGATCGCGCGCTCCATCACGTTCGCGAGCTCGCGCACGTTGCCCGGCCAGTCGTGCTTGCACAGCCAGCGCATGGCCTCGTCGGTGATCCCGAGCGGACCGCGGCCACGCCGCGCGAGGAACTCGTGGACCAGCGTCGGGATATCGGCGGGACGATCGCGCAGCGGCGGCACCTCGATGCGGACGACGTTGATGCGGAAGTAGAGGTCGCTGCGAAACCTGCCCTCGCGGATCGCGTCGTCGAGGTTGCGGTTGGTCGCGGCGATGAGGCGGACGTCGGTGTCGACCTCCGTCGAGCTGCCAACCGGACGGACCTTCGACGACTCGAGCACGTGGAGCAGCTTGGCTTGCGCCTCGAGCGGCATGTCACCGATCTCGTCGAGGAACAGCGTGCCGCGCGAGGCTTCGACGAACAGGCCATCGCGGGACTCGCGCGCGTCGGTGAACGCGCCGCGCCGGACGCCGAACAGCTCGGCCTCGATCAGGGAGGCCGGCAGCGCGGCGCAGTTGATCTGGACGAGCGGGCCATCGCGGCGGGCACTGCGCTCGTGGATCCAGCGCGCGAGGGCGCCCTTGCCTGCACCGCTCTCGCCGGTGACGAGGACGGTGGCATCGGTGCGCGCGGCGCGGCGGGCGAGATCGAGGACGGCACGCATCGCCGTGCTCGTCGCGACGAGGCCCGGATCGGACTCGCCGAGATCGCGACGAAGGCGGACGATCTCGCGGCGCATCGTGCGCTCGCGGAGGGCGCGCTCGATCGCGAGCGTGAGGGTCTCGAGCTTGAACGGCTTCGTGACGAAGTCGCACGCGCCTGCGCGGACCGTGTCGACGGCGAGCTCGATGCTGCCGAACGCGGTGATGAGGAGGACCGCCTGGCGAGGCTTGGCCTCGAGCACGGCGGCGAGCAGGTCGGGCCCGCGGAGCTCGGGCATCTCGACATCGCTGATGACGACGTCGAAGTCCTCGGTGCGGATGCGCTGGACCGCCGCGCGCGACGACGTGAGGCCATGGACCTCGTAGCGCTCGGTGAGGACCTCGCACAGGTAGTCGACGACCGACGGATCGTCGTCGACGACGAGAAGCTTGGCGCGCTCAGGCATGGCTGACCTCCCGGCTCGGGAACCGCACGATGAAGGCGGCACCGTCGCCCGGCTCCGAGATGACATCGATGTGCGCGCGGTGCTCGTCGACGATCGAGCGTACGACCGCGAGGCCGAGACCGGTGCCGCCCTCGGAGCCACGCGTCGTGAAGAACGGCTCGAACAGGCGAGCCTGCGTGGCGGCGTCGATACCCGGGCCGGTGTCACGGACGCAGAGGCGGACGGCGCCGTCGACGTGATCGATCGTGACGCGGATGCGGCCACCTGTGGGCGTCGCGTGGATCGCGTTGCGCACGAGGTTGAGCGTCACCTGCTGGAGCTGATCGGGATCGCCGACGATCTCGTACGGACCACCCTCGGTCTCGACGACGAGCTCGACGCCCTGACGTCGCGCCTCGCCGCCGAGGAGCTCGATGACCGCGCGCACGGGCAGCGCGAGATCGCACGGGCCGACGTTGGCGGCCTTGCGACGACCGAACGCGAGCAGCTGCTCGATGATGCGCGTGATGCGCTCGCACTGGCCGACGAGCAAGCGCGCCTGGCGCTGGACCGCCGGGTCGGGGTGATCGAGGAGCGCGGAGGCGCGGCCGGAGAGGACCTGGAGCGGCGAGCCGATCTCGTGCGCGAGGCCGGCGGAGAGCTGGCCGATCGTGACGAGCTTGTCGACGCGCTGCAGGCCGAGCTCGAGGCGCATGCGCGCTTCCGCCTCGGATTCGGTGCGGGCGCGCGAATCCTCGAGGACGCCGATCATGACGTTGAACTCGTCGACAAGCCGGCCGATCTCGTCGTGACGACCCGGCGCGACACGTGCCCGGAAGTCGCCCTCGCGGACGTTGCGCACGCCCTCGAGCATGCGGCTGATCGGACGCGCGACATGGATCGTGCCGAGCACGAGGCCGACGGCAAGCGTCGCGATCATGAATGCGAACACCGCGACGAGGAGACGGTTGCGCGTACGCGCGAGGTCGGCGATCAGATCGTCGGTGGGCCGCGCGATCGCGAGCGCGCCGAGCAGCGAGCCATCGTCGCCGGTGAGCGGCGCGGCGTAGATGAGCCGACGCGGCTCGTCGGGCGGATCGAACGCGACGATCACCGTGCGCGCGGTTGCCGCCCGATCGACGTAGTCCTCGATCGTCCGATCCGCCGCAGCGCCGTGCGAGTGCGCCAGCGCCGTGCCACCCGAGTCGTGGATGTGGATATCGACGTTCGGTGCCAGCGCCTCGAGCGTCGTCAGCGCCTCTTCGACGTCCGCGCGCTGGCGATCGCGAAGCGCGTTCCCCATCGAGGTCTCCAGCGATTGGCCGATCAGGCGCATCTCGGTCGTCGCGGCGGTTCGGAGATCCTCGCGCTCGCTGCGGTACGACCACACCGAGTACGTACCGAACAGAAGGACACCGACCGTCGTGAGCGCGAGCGTGAAGCGCAGTCGGATGGACATGGAATCAGCCCTGCCCCACGTGGGGCGAAATTGTTTGCGACCTCTCGAGACGGCAGGCCGAAGTCGCGGGGTTACACGTGGCACGCCGGGTGGAACAGCCGGCGCCCGTGCAGTCCTTCCAGTTATGTGCCGTTCTGCTGCTCGCCGCATGCTCCGGCACGGCCGAGTCGCAACCGAGCTTTTCTCCGGCCCCATCGACGCCGGCCTCCGACGGGACGATCACTGTCGGCGAGGCTAGCAAGCCCTACGTCCAGACCAAGGCGATCGCGCTCGAGGCAGCGGCGCCCGTGGTCCGCGCCCCCGCAAGGCTCGCGTTTCGCGACGGCGCCGTGTCCCAGATCAACCTGCCGGTCCCCGGCCGCGTGACCGAGGTCCACGTCAAGACGGGAGACAAGGTCAAGGCGGGCGCTCCGCTGCTGACCCTGTCGTCCCCCGAAGCGGCGGCGGCGCGCGCAGCGCTCGCTGCAGCGCAGGCCGAGCACGAGGCGGCACGCAAGGAGCTGGCGCGTCAGGATCAGATGGCGACATCGGGAGTCGGCATCGACAGCGAGAGGGTCGCGGCGCAGGCGAAGCTGAAACAGAGTGATGCCGAGCTGGCGCGCGCGTCGTCGACCGCGAGCCTGCTCGGAGGCGGAGGCGGGTCGGTCATTGTATTGCGCGCACCGTTCGACGGGACGGTGATCGCGAGGCGCGCGACGGTCGGGACGGCGGCGGAGCCGGGTGGCGAGCCCCTGATCGAGATCGGCAATCCGACGTCGCTGTGGGTCGTCGCCGAGGTGTTCGAGCGCGACCTCGTTCAGGTGCACGAAGGGGCCGACGTCGACATCGAGATCACGACGAACGACAAGCCGCTGCACGGCAAGGTCGTCACGGTCGGCTCGGCGCTGACCGGATCGCTGCGCACGGCGCCCGTGTACATCGCGCTCGATGGCAACACCACCGACGTGCGCGCCGGCATGTTCGCGCGCGCGACGATCAAGGCGCCTGCCGGGCAGAGCATCGTGCTGCCCGCCGAGGCCGTGCTCGTCAAGAACGGCAAGAAGTACGTCGTCTACGTCGAGGACCACGGCAAGTACCGAGCACGTGAAGTCAGCGTCGGCCGCTCGGTCGACGGTGCGGTCCAGATCCTCTCGGGTCTGACGGTCGGCGAGAACGTCATCGTGAAGGGCGCGCTGCTCGTCGATGGCGCCGCCGAGCAATTGCTGTAGCGCGGAGCCGACATGCTGAAGAAGTTGATCGACACCTGCGTGTCGCGGCGATTCGCCGTGCTCGCGTTCACGCTCGGCATCGCGCTGTATGGATTCCGCGCGTACACCGATACTCCGATCGAGGCGTTTCCCGACGTCACGAACTACCAGATCAACGTGATCACGAAGGCCCCTGGCCTGGCCTCCGAGGAGGTCGAGAAGCAGGTCACGCTTCCGCTCGAGCGCGCGCTCAACGGCACGCCCGAAGTGATCTCGATGCGCTCGGAGAGCCTGTTCGGGCTGTCGCTGATCTACCTGACATTCGACGACGACGTCGACGCGTTCCGGGCACGCACGCGGATCTCCGAGCGCGTCGCGACGGCGGACCTGCCCGAGGGGATCGACGCCGAGCTCGGACCAGAGGTCACTCCGCTCGGCGAGATCTTTCAGTTCCGGCTCGCGAGCGATCGCCACACGCTCCAGGAGCTACGCTCCGAGCTCGACTGGGTGATCGGTCCGCAGTTTCGCCAGGTGCAGGGCGTCGGCGACGTCGTCGCGTTTGGCGGCTTCGTCCCCGAGATGCACGTCGAGGTCGACCCGGCGCGCCTGCGCGCGTACGACCTCACGCTCGAGGACGTCACGAAGGCGCTCGAGAAGTCGAACCTCAACGTCGGCGGCGGCTTCCTCAAGCACGGCGATCAGGAGATGGTCGTCCGCGGCATCGGCTACCTGCGCGAGCCGCGCGATGTCCAGGATGTCGTGCTCGCGAGTCGCGACGGCACGCCGATCACCGTCGGCGATGTATCTCGCCTCGTGCTCTCGGGCACGCCCCGTCGCGGCGACGTCGGGCTCAACGGCGTTCCGGAGATCGTCGAGGGCTTCGTGCTGCTCCGGCGCGGCGAGAACCCGACGCGCGTCCTCGACGCCGTGCACGCCAAGATGGAGGAGCTCGACACGAAGATCCTGCCCGCGGGCATGCGAATCGAGCCGTTCTACGATCGGTCGCGGCTCGTCGATCACACGCTCGGCACGGTGCACCACAACCTGCTGTTCGGTGCCCTGCTGATCCTCGGTGTCACGTGGCTGTTCCTGCGCACGTTGCGCGCGTCGCTGATCGTCGTCAGCGTCATCCCGATCGCGCTGCTCGGCGCGTTCATCGGGCTTCACGCGATCGGTTTGCCCGCAAACCTCATATCGATGGGTGCGATCGACTTCGGCATCCTCGTCGACGGCGCGGTGATCCTTGTCGAGCATGTCATCCACTCGGCGCGTGAGAAGCAGCCGCAGTCACGCCGCGAGATGCTCGGCATCGTCGGCAAGGCCGCGTTCGACGTGTCGCGGCCGACGTTCTACTCGATGGCGATCATCATCGCCGCGCTGATCCCGGTGTTCACGCTCCAGCGCGTCGAGGGTCGCATCTTCCGGCCGCTCGCACTGACCTACACGTTCGCGCTGCTCGGCGCGCTCGTGCTGGCGCTGACGCTCGTGCCGGCGTTGTGCGCGATTGCGATTCGCCCGCGCGATGCTGCCGGTAGCGAGCCGCGCTGGATCGAGTGGCTGCAACACGGCTATCGCCGCGCGCTCGGCGCCATCCTGCGCCTGCGGGTGGTGACGCTCGTGCTCGCCGGCGCGCTGATCGTCGGCGCGGTCGTCGTCTCCGGCGGCATCGGCAAGGAGTTCCTACCCGCGCTCGACGAGGGCGACATCGTCGTCTTCGTCGAGATGCCACCGAGCATCGCGCAGGATAAGAGCCGGGACATCCTGCTCGATGTTCGCCGCCGCTTGCTCGCGTTCCCCGAGGTGATCGCGACGCTATCCGAGCACGGACGCCCGGAGGACGGCACCGACAACGAGGGCATCAACATGAGCGAGACGTTCGTCCGCCTGAAGGCGCGCGAGCAGTGGCCGGATGGAATGACCAAGGACGACCTCGTCGAGAAGATGCGCGAGTCGCTCGAGCAGATTCCCGGCGTGCGATTCAACTTCTCGCAGCCGATCAAGGACAACGTCGAGGAGGCGGTCTCCGGCGTGCGCGGACAGGTCGTGCTGAAGATCTTCGGCACGAACCTCGAGGCGATGCGTGCGACGCTCGACAAGGCCAAGGCCACCTTGTCGCAGGTCCCCGGCATCGTCGACCTCGACCTCTACCGCGACTCGATGGTGCCGCAGCTGCAGATCGATCTCGATCGGCAAGCACTCGCGCGCGCCGGTATCGCCGTCGACGACGCGCAGGGTCTGATCGAGACCGCACTCGCCGGCCGGATCGTCACGAACATGTGGCAAGGCGAGCGGCTCGTGCCCGTGCGCGTCAGTCTCCCCGCCGCAGAGCGGGAGGACGATACGACGATCGGCGCGCTCGCCGTTCCGACAGAGAGCGGCGGCCGGGTGCCGCTGCGCGAGCTCGCGCAGATCGGCGTCGCCTCGGGCCGTGCCGCGATCAACCACGAGGCGAACAGCCGCGTCGCGTCGCTCAAGTTCAACGTCCAGGGCCGCGACCTCGGCTCGGTGATCACCGAAGCGCAGAAGGTCGTCGCCGAGAAGGTCAAGCCGCCCGACGGTCACTACTTCGTGTGGGGCGGCGAGTTCGAGAACCAGCAGCGCGCGATGGCGCGGCTTCAGGTCGTCGTGCCGGTCGCGCTCGTGATCGTGCTCGTCCTCCTGTTCTCGGCGCTCGGCTCGGCGCGCAGCGCGTTCGCGGTGCTGGCGATCGCGCCGTTCGCGCTCACCGGTGGCCTGTTCGGCCTGCGCATCGCCGGCATCCCGCTGTCGGTCAGCGCGGCCGTCGGCTTCATCGCGCTGCTCGGCCAGGTCTCGCTCGCGGGCCTGCTCGTGGTATCGGCGATCGAGGGCCTGCGGCGCGACGGCACGTCGCTCGACGAGGCGCTCGTCGAGGGTCCGACGAGGAGGTTCCGTGCGCTCGTCATGGCCGCGCTGCTCGCCGTGCTCGGCCTGATGCCGATGGCGCTGTCGCATGCGGTCGGCAGCGAGACCCAGCGACCGTTCGCGGTCGTGATCATCGGCGGCATGGTGACGACGCTGCTTGTCGCACTGACCGTCCTGCCCGTCATCTACCGCCTGATCACCCGCAAGGTCCTCGGCGCTCCTGCGGAGGAAGAGCCATGAAGGTCGTACCCGTTCTCGTACTCGTGCTTGCCTCCTCGGCCTCGGCCGCGCCTGCCGACGTCAGCATCGATCAGGCGATCGAGCTCTATCGCCAGCACTCGCCCCGCCTCGCCGCGACGCAAGCGAATATCGGCGTGGCCCAGGCGGATCTGGTCGACGCCCGGATCTATCCAAACCCGACGCTCGGCCTCTCGGCGGCGCGGACGGTCTCGGGGACCGACACGATCGGTCACACACAGCCCACACTGTCGCTCGACGTACCGATCCTGATCGGCGGCCAGCGGGGACGACGCGCCGACGCCGCGAAGGCTCACGTCGACGTGGCCCGGGCATCGGCCGCGCGCGACCAGGGCGACGCCGAGCTCGAGATCCGCGCGCGGTTCGCGACGCTGCTCGCGGCGCAGGATCGCACCTCGGTCCTTGCCGGTGCGCTCGCCGATGCGAAGGCGCTGCGCGACATCGTCGCCGGTCGCTCGTCGGCCGGTGCCGGTAGCGCGTACGCGGTCGAGCGCATCGACCTCGCGATCGCGGCACTCGCGAGCCGGGTCGACGAGGCGACCACCGACGAGAGCACGCGCGCCGCGGACCTCGCGCTGGTCGTCGGGCTGCCCGGCTGGCGCCCGCACGCGCTCGGCGACCTCGCCGCGATGTCCCCACCGCAGGCGATCGATCCAGCACATCCCGCGCTTGTCGCCGATCGCGCCGACGCCACCTCCGCTCGCGCCGACATCGCGCGTGCGAAGGCCGACGGCATCCCCACGCCGAGCATCGGGCTCCAGACGTTCGCGACGACCGATCCGGCGGGCTGGGCGGTCACCGCAGGCGTGTCGGTGCCGCTGCCGCTCTTCGATCGCAACCAGGGTGCGGTCGCTCGCGCGCGCGCCGAGGCACATCGCGCCACCCTCGAGCTCGCCGCGACGCAGAGCGAGCTGACGACCGCCCTGGACCGTGCGTCGGCCGAGGCCAAGGCGCGCCGCGACGCGCTCGCCCGGTTCCGGGCAGATGCCCTCCAGCGCCTGTCGAAGGTGCGGTTCATGGCCGAGGCCTCGTACAAGAGCGGCCAGGGCGGCATCGTCGAGCTACTCGACGCGCTCGACGCGATCACCGAGGCAAAGCTGCGCGAGCTCGAGCTTCGAGCGGCGGTCGCCGACGCCGAGCTCGACGTCAGACGCGCCGCACACGGCCGCTAAGCGCGAACGACTGGATTCGGTTTCGGCTGGTCCGCCGACCGCCGGGTCACGCGGACCATGCGCACGCGGCGCGGCGACGCATCGACGACCTCGAGCAGCGTGCCGTCGGGCGTCGTCAGCTTGGCGCCGACCGACGGCACCGCGAGCGCGAGCGCGATGCACAGGCCCGCGATCGTCATGCTCTCGCGGCCGATCGGCAGCGCGGTGTTGAGCGTGCGGTTGACCTTGCGCGTCGGCAGCCAGCCCGGGACGAGCGCGGAGCCGTCGCCGTCGAACCGGACGCTGGACTCGAACGTGTCGTACTCGCCGGTGATGTCGCCGACGAGCTCCTCCATCAGGTCCTCGATCGTGACGAGGCCCGCGCTGCCGCCGTGCTCGTCGACGACGACCGCGATCTGCGTCTGCCGCGCCTGCATCTCGCGCAGCACCGCGCCGATCCTCGCCGAGAGCGGCACGTAGACGAGCGGACGGATGATGTCGGCCAGCGCGATCAGGTTGCGCTCCCAGGCGAGCGCGAGCACGTCGCGCGCGACGACGTAGCCGATGACGCGGTCGAGGTCGCCCTCGTAGACCGGCATGCGGCTGTGGCCTTCCTCGAGAAGGATGCGCTGGACCTCCTCGGGCGCCGCGTCGTGAGGGATCGCGATCACGCGATCGCGGCGGACCATGACCTCTGCGACGACCACATCGCCGAACTCGAGCGCGCGCGACGCGATCTCGCTCGACCGAGCGTCGACCGAGCCAACCTTCGCCGCCTCGTTCACCAGCTCGCGGATCTCGTCGCGAGACACGCGCGACTCGGTGAACGACGTGCTGTCACCGAACATGCGCAGCACGAGGTTGGAGCACTTCGTGAGGAACCACACGAGCGGCCGCATCACCACCGAGAGCCGCAGCAGCGGCCAGCCGATCAGGAACGCGTAGCCGTTCGAGTAGCGAAGCGCGAGCGACTTCGGAACGAGCTCGCCGATCACGAGCGACAGGAACGACACGCTCGCGACGACGATCACCATCGCGACTTCGTGTGCGCTGGCGCCGAACAGCGGCTCGAGGCGAGGTGCGAGGTCGCTGGCGATGCTCGAACCACCGAACGCGGCGGCCGCCGCGCCGACGACCGTGATGCCGATCTGGACGGTCGCGAGGAACCGCTCGGGCTGCTCGCGGAGTGACTGGACCGCGAGCCCCTTGCGATCGCGGGACGCGGCGCGCTGCTGGACCTTTGCTTTCGAAGCCGTCAGCACGGCGATCTCCGCGCCGGCAAAGAGACCGTTCGCGACCACGAGCGCGAACAGGATCAGGAGCTCGGTGAGCATGTATCGCTAAGTTCAGCACGTGGGCGACAGCGCCGCACGCACCGCCCCGTCACGGAGAAAAAGCGATCGTGTACATTCGCGCCGTGAGCATTTCGCTTGCCCGTGCGTGTCTCCTCGCTGGAGTTTTCGCGTGTGGCGGTAGCGATGCGACGCACGCTGTTAAACCGATCTCGATCCAGCCCGTCGCCGCCGTCGTGCCTCCGAAGCCGGCGTGCATTCGCCCGCCCGAAGAGACAGGGACCATCAACAGCGCGACGGGCGATTCCTCGCGGGTCAGCTACTGCGTCGGAACCGCCGTCGATCAGTGCTTCTCGCTGGATCTCGCGACCGGCGCGTTGAAGGCGATCGACAAGCCGCCCGAGCCGCAGTCGCGCAGCCAGGGCGCGGTCGGCCGGATCGAGACGACGAACCCGGAGCTCAAGGTCTGCAGCGGCGAGGCATGCAAGACGTTGACGCCGCAGGTATGGCCCGGCGCGGCGCCGCTGCGTGCCGCGACGAACGGCGCGATCGCGGCGGTGATGCTCGGCGACGCGACCGCCGGCAAGGGCTATGTCGACGTGTACGACGTCGCGAAGGCGAAGCGGCTCGCGACGTTCCGCTACGCCCGCGGCGACTTCAAGTGCGGCGAGATCGCGATGCTCGGCAACACGATCTACGTCGAGCAGAACGTGTGCGAGGCACCGTCGGGTCGCGCCGCGCTCTACTCGATCAAGGGCAAGAAGATCGCAAACGTCGGCGGCAGGGCCGACTTCGGCACGTTCGGGGGCGCGTTCACGCAGCTCGACGACAAGTCCTGGGCGTTCCTCGGCGAGAACGGCAACAAGCTCGTCATCCAGGACGTCGCCTCCGGCAAGGTGACGAAGCGGATCGATACGAGCATGCTGTTCACGACGGTCGCCGCGGCGAACATGGGCAACCCGGGCGAATCGGCACTGGTGCGCCTCGGCTCGGGCAAGCTCGCAGTCATCGGCGGGACGCCTGCGAACGGGAGCGTCGCGATCGTCGATCTCGAGACCGGCGACGTGAAGGTGATACGCGCCGCGCTGTGTAACGAAGCCTCGTAGGCTCGCGCGACTCACCGTGCGCGGGCGCACGCGCGGTGCGCCCGACGGCACACAGCAGGACGGCCCTCTAAACGTGCCCGAGGTTGTCCTCGATCTTGCAGTGCTGGGCCCCAATGCCGAGCGCCGCCACGTCGGTCGAACGTCACGGACGGACCGCCGTCGTGCGCGTGCGCGGCGATGTCGTGATTTCGACGTCGCGGCACCTCTACAACACGCTGCGCGGCCTCAACAAGCGACGCGACGTCCACAAGGTCGTCGTCGACTTCGGTGAGGTCGGCAGGCTCGACTCGTCGGGTGTTGCGGTCGTCGAGCTCGCGCGGCGGTCGCTCCAGCACGCCGGCAAGGACCTCGAGCTCGACCAGCTCGACGAACACCATCGCGCTGCGCTCGAGCTCGCACCCGACGGCCGCTCGAAGCAAGCACCGTTCGATCCGGGACCGACGTGGCTCGAGGCGATCGGCGAGCGGGTGATCGACATTGGCGCCACGCTGCGCGAGCTCGGGCACCTCGTCGGCCAGACCGTGTCGCAGGGCTGCGCTGTGCTCGCGCGCCGCCGTCACCTGCCGAAGAATTCGATCGGCCACCAGATCCTGCTCATGGGCGCCGACGCGGTGTTCATCGTCGCCCTGCTCAGCTTCCTGCTCGGCATGACGATCGCGTTCCAGGGCGCCGTGCAGCTCGCGAAGTTCGGCGCCGGTGTGTTCGTCGCCGACATGGTCGGCTGGTCGATGGTGCGCGAGTTCGCTCCGCTGATGACCGCGGTCGTGCTCACCGGCCGCACCGGCGCGTCGATCGCCGCCGAGCTCGGCGCGATGCGCGTCGGCCGCGAGATCGATGCGCTGACCGCGATGGGCGTGAGTCCGGTGCGCTTCCTCGTCGTGCCGCGGATCGCGTCGCTGACGTTCATCCAGCCGGCGCTGACGCTCATGGCGATGTTCGTCGGCATCGTCGCCGGCATGCTCGTGTGCTCGCTCGTGCTCGGCATGGCACCGACGACGTTCTGGCTGCGTGTCGTCCAGCGCGTGACGTTCGCCGACTTCGCGCAGGGCCTCGGCAAGAGCCTCGTGTTCGCGTGGATCATCGGCTTCACCGGCTCCCACCTCGGCCTTCGCGCCAACACCGACGCGAGCAGCGTCGGCCGCGCCACGACGCGCGCCGTCGTCGTGAGCATCTTCCTCATCATCATCGTCGACGCGGTGTTCGCGACGATCATCACCCTCGCGGGGCCGCCCGCATGAAGCCCGCGAATTCCAACCGGCGCCCGCCGTTGATCCAGTGCGTCGATGTTGCGGTCGGCTACGGCAAGCCCGTGCTGCAGCACGTGAACCTCGAGATCCGCCACGGCGAGATCGTCGCGCTGCTCGGCGGCTCCGGCTGCGGCAAGTCGACGCTGCTCCGCTCGCTGTCGGGCCTCACGCCGCCGATCGCCGGCGACGTTCGCCTGTTCGGCGAGTCGTTCTACGACCTCGATCCCGAGCAGCAGAACGCGCTGCGGCACCGGCTCGGCGTCGCGTTCCAGCAGGAGGCGCTGTTCTCGTCGATGACGATCGAGGACAACGTCGCGCTGCCGCTGCGCGAGCTGACGCGCCTGCCCAGCGCGCTCATCCGCGAGATGGTCCGCATGCGACTCGAGCTCGTCGGCATCGGCAACCTCGCGCGCCGGATGCCCGCGAACATCTCCGGTGGTCAGCGCAAGCGCGCCGCACTCGCCCGCGCGTCGATCCTCGATCCCGAGGTCATCTTCTGCGACGAGCCGACCGCCGGTCTCGATCCGGTCGTCGCCGCCGAGGTCGACGACACGCTCGTGCGCTTCCGCGAGGCGCTCGGCAGCACGATCGTCGTCGTCAGCCACGAGCTCGAGTCGATTCGAGCGACCGCCGACCGCGCGATCATGTTCGCCAAGGGCAGCGTCGTCGCGACCGGCACGATCGACGAGCTCGTGCACAGCGGCGACGAGACGGTTCACCAATTCTTCCACGCGAGGACCGGATGACCACCACCAAACAACAAAAGATCCGCGTCGGTCTGTTCGCCGTCGTCGCGGGCGCGCTGTTCGGCGTCGTGCTCGTCGTGTTCGCCGGTCTCCACTTCTGGCAGTCGCGCTCGCGCTACTACATCGTGTTCGATGACACGGTCTACGGCCTCGAGAAGGGCGCCGATGTCCACGTCAACGGCATCCGCGTCGGCACCGTCTCGGGCATCGGCATCGCGCCCGACGACCTGAAGAAGGTCCGTGTCGAGATCGAGATCCGCGAGGACGCACCGGTCCGCACCGACACGAAGGCGATCCTCCAGTACGCCGGCCTCACCGGCCTCAAGGTGATCGACCTGCGCGGCGGCTCGCTCACGTCGCCGCGACTCGCACCCGGCGGCATCATTCCCGTCGGCGAGACCGCGATCGACAAGCTCCAGGAGCGAGCCCAGCGCATGGTCGACGAATCGACCGAGCTCATCGCGAACGCGAACGAGATCGTGTCGTCGACGCAGCAGGTCGTCACGAACCTCACCGAGGTGACCGATCCGAAGCACCTCGGCGAGATCGTCGAGCAGACGCGCGCTGCGGCCGCAAACCTCGCGCAGGTCGGCGTCGCGATGCGTGCCCTGATCGACGACAACCGCGCCGGCCTCAAGTCGTCGATCGCCGCGATCGAGACCGCCGCGAAGCGCACCGCCGAGCTCGTCGATCCGACGCAGGTCAAGGCGGCCGTCTCCGACCTTCGTCAGGCGAGCCGCTCGTTCAAGGAGCTCGCGCGCGAGGTCCGCCAGAAGCCGTCTCGCCTGTTCTTCTCGAACCCCGCGCCCGATCGGAAACTGCCATGAAGCGCACGCTCGCCCTCGCCCTCCTCCTCGCTGCCTGCGGCGGCAAGCTGCCCGAGACGCGCTACTACCAGCTCGCCTCGACCGCGCCGCCTGCAGCCGAGTCGCACGACAACGCGGGCGTCTCGCTCGCGGTCGCGCCGCTCGACACCGATCAGGCATACGACGACGAGCGCATCGTCTATCGCGTCACTCCGTACCGGCTCGACTACTACAACTACCATCGCTGGAGCGCGGCCCCCGGCACGCTCGTCGCCGACTACCTCGAGCGTGCGTTCGAACGCAGCGGCCGGTTCCGCTCGGTCGTCCGCGAGAGCACCGCGGCCGCACCGGTCACACTCGGCGGTCGTGTCGTCGCGCTCGAGGAGGTCGACAAGTCGCGCACCGAGTGGCTCGGCCGCATCGTGATCGAGCTGACGCTCACCGACACCTCGTCGGGCGAGGTCCTGTGGGCGCAGCAATACGAGGAGACCGAGCCTCTCACCGCGCAAAACCCGGAGGGCCTCGCACGCGCGCTGTCCTCCGCGCTCAAGCGAATCGCTGATCGTGCGCTTCCGGTCGTCTCCGATCTCGCCGTCGAGCAGGCACGCGCACGGGACGCGGCAAAGGCGACCGCCAGCCGGTCTGCACGCCTGAAGCCGTAGCGCATCGCAGCGACAGAAGTTTTCCCTCTGTTCGGTTGCTGCACGCCGGCTCACTGCGGCGTAAAGAAGGAGTGATGACCGCGAACGGGACGGCCAGTGTCGGTGACGAGCTCGTCGCGAGCGAAAGCCGCCTCCGCGCGATCCTCGGGTGCACGAAAGGGATCGTCTTCGAGTTCGATCGCGACGCGCGCTACCTCAATCTGTGGACGCACGAGGAGTCGCTGCTTGCCCGTCCGCGCAGCGAGGTGATCGGACGCACGATCGTCGAGGCTCTCGGCGAAGAAGTTGGCCGACCACTCGCCGAATGCGTGCGCCGTGTCTACGACACCGGCATCTCCGAAACTCTCGAGTACGAGCTCGTGCTCCGTGGCGGCCGGCGCTGGTTCCTCGCCGACATCCTGATCACGCCGCCGACCGGCGGTCGCGAGCGCACCGTCGCGGCCCTCGTCCGCGACATGACCGCGCACAAGCAGCTCGAGGAGCAGCTTCGCCAGGCCCAGAAGATGGAGGCGATCGGCCAGCTCGTCGGCGGCATCGCGCACGACTTCAACAACATCCTCACGACGATCGTCGGCTACAGCGAGCTACTCGTCGAGGGACTCGAGAAGGGCACCGGCATGCGCAGACACGCGTTGCGCATCCGCCAGGCCGCCGAGCGCGCCTCCGGCCTCACCAAGCAGCTCCTCGCCTACGGCCGCAAGGAGCTACTCGTCCCCGAGATCCTCGACGTCAACATCGTCATCTCGAGCATGGCCGACATGCTCCGCCGCCTCATCGGCGAGCACATCGAGCTGCGCCTCGAGCTCGACCCTCAGCTCGGCGGCGCCAAGTTCGATCGCGCCAAGCTCGAGCAGGTCATCATGAACCTCGCCCTCAACGCGCGTGACGCACTCGGCGCGGGCGGCCGCCTCACGTTCCGCACCGACTCCGTCGAGCTCGACGAGGCGTTCTGCACCCAGCGCGTCGAGTGCTCGCCCGGCAGCTACGTCCTCATCACCGCCACCGACACCGGCAAGGGCATGGACGCCGCCACCAAGACGCGCATCTTCGACCCGTTCTTCACGACGAAGGAGGTCGGCAGAGGCACGGGCCTCGGTCTCTCCATGGTCCATGGCATCGTCAAGCAGAGCGGCGGCCACATCGAGGTCGACAGCGAGCCCGGCCGCGGCGCGAGCTTCCGCGTCTACCTGCCGCGCGTCATCACACCGCCCGCGGTCGCCGCTGCCGCCGACCTTCGCCCTCCCGATGCGACGACCAACGGCCACACCGTCGTCATCGTCGAGGACGACGTCGACGTGCGCCAGCTCCTCGACAGCCACCTGCGCTCCGCCGGCTACAACGTGGTCGTCGCCGACGATCCTGATGCCGCGCTCCAGCTCGCTCGCACGCTCCCCATCGACGTCCTCGTCACCGACGTCGTCATGCCCAAGATGGGCGGCGACGAGCTCGCACTGCGCATGCGCGAGCTCCAGCCCAATGTCCGCGTCCTCTACATCTCCGGCTATCCCGAGGACCCTCGGGTCGCCCACGTGCCGCGCGTCCCGCGCAGCGTGTTCCTCCCGAAGCCGTTCACGCGCCAGGCGCTCGTCCAGGAGGTCAACGCCCTCGTCGAGATGCGCTCGTGATAAGCACGATCTCGTGCGCATCCTGCTCGCCGTCGCCCTGGTCGCGTGCTCGAAGGAACCTTCGGCGAAGCCCGTCGAGGTGAAGTCACCCGAGGTGGCCGCCCCGAAGCCGGCCGCGACCAGGGGCCTGACGCCGGGCGCGAAGATCACGTCGCACGACGACTTCGTCATGGTCGACCTCGCGCCCGATGACGGCCCGCTCCGCGATCAGGTGCTCGGCTGGCTCGGCAACGCGAAGGACCGCATCTTCATGGTCGAGACCACCGCGAAGTGGTGTCGCCCGTGCATCGGTTTCACCAAGTACGCGGGCGATCCGCAGATGACGAAGGCGCTCGCCGGCGTGACGCTCGCCCGCATCGACATCGATCAGTTCGACGAGAACGAGATCAAGTCGGTCGGCCTCTCGGCCTCCGCGGTCCCGTGGTTCGTGCTGTTCGACGACAAACTCGAGATCAAGGACGCGATCACGAGTGGCGAATGGGACGACGACGTGCCCGAGAACATGGCGCCCGTGCTCGGCGCGTTCGCGCACGGCACGTACACGAACCGCCGCCACGGCAAGCACTGAGGCGCTCGTGCAACGAAGGTGGGCGGTGTTCGCGTTCGCGTTGTGCGCGAGCCTCGCGGCCAACATCTACCTGATGCTGGGCCGCACCGAGGCAGTCGAGCCACGTCGCACGCAGCGCGTTCCGCACGCGCCGCCGAGGACGTCGCCGGTCGCGCCGACGGCGCCGACCGCACCGCCGAACGAGGTTCCCCTCCCCGTCCCCGCGGAGATCGCCACGCTCGACCGCACCGCGCTCGAGCAACGACTCGCGACCGCCGAAGCCAGGCTCGAGCCGATGCTCCGGCCGAACGAGAAGTTCGATCGACGAGGGCGATCGCCAGAGGTCGAGCTCGAGCTTCAGCCGCTGCTCGACGAGGTCTTCGATGCACCCGCTGATGCCGAACCACCGTACGAGCTCGAGTGTCGAGGTCGGATCTGCCGCGTGACGAGCGACGTGACGTCATTCGATTGGCGCAACGAGATGGGGGCACACCCTGACAGCACGGGCATGTTCCAGCAGGCGCAGGTCGGCCACGACGTCTATGTCGAGCTGACCGAAACGAAGACGGCGGCGGGCATCCGATTCACGGTCGCGCTCTTCCAGGCGCTCGCGGAGTCGACCATCGTCGCGGACTGCCGGCGCGACGATTCGACGCCCGGCTCCCTCACCCTCGCGTTGCGGTTTGATCGCGCCTCGCGTCGCGTGATCGTGGTCGCAGCCGGCTCGCTCGAGACTGCCGCGTTTGGCGTTTGCGTGAGAAGGCACTTCGAGGAGCTCGTTGCCGCGACGCCCGTGCCGTCAGACGTCACGGAGATCTACGAGGCGCCCTTTCCGGTGGTGAGCCCATGAAACGCGCCGCATGGCTCATCCTCCTCGCGAGCCTCGCCGCGAACGTATACCTGTGGCTGACGCGTCCCACCGCGACGAGCCAACGGCGCGCGCCGAGAGCGATGCCGATCACCGCGCTTGCCCGCAACACCACCGCGTCGTCCTCCGCCCCGGCATCGGCGTCCTCCACGTCACCTCCGTCGGCGCTCGACCGTGTGCAGCTCGAACAGCGGCTGCTGCGCGTCGAAGCTGAGATCGAAGTGCACCTTCCGCTCGAGGAGCAATACGACCGAGCGAGTCGCTCGTCGGAATCGGAGGCACGCGCAAAGGTGGTCCTCGACCACATGTTCGCGTCGATTGCGGACGCGGGGTCCGCCGGCATCGGCTCGCCGTACAGCCTCGAGTGTCACGGCAACGTGTGCACACTCCAGAGCTCCCTCGACCCGGCTGACTGGTCCCAGGCGATTCAACAGCCGCCCGAGCGGCTGATGTTCGGCAGCATGAGCTTCACCGCCGAACGCGTGATGTTCGCGCTAGAGCCGGTCGACAAGCTCGGCGAGCTGCTCGTCCGCGGCATCTACGCCGCGCTCGGCAGGTCGACGCAGGCCGAACTGTGCATCGCTGGAAACGCGAACGCGAACGGTTCGATCAGTGTCACGGTGCAGTTCGACCCTGCGCAGCGGAGATTCACCGGGACCGTCGGCGGCACGCTCGCGAACGCGCCGATCGGCGTCTGCTTCCGCGCGGCGCTCGACGAGATCTGCGCAAGGGCGCTCGTGCCAGCGGAGCTCACCACCGTCCCGCCCGTCGATCCGCTCGACCTCGAGTTCCCGATCCAGCGGCCTCACTGACCCGGCGTCGCCGGGCTCGCGGGTGCGAATAGGTGCATTGTTCAGGCGCCAGACGAGGGCCGAAACGACGAACGCGGACTCCGCAGAGCCCGCGTTCGATTCGCGAAAACGCGACGACGATGACAGCGCATCGTCGCCGACTACGCGCAAGTTACGGAGACGTGACCGTCAGCGTGAACTTGCCGCCCTGCGTCTGATAGAACGTGTCGACGATCACGTAGTACGTGCCCGCGGTAGTCGCGGTGAACGTGAAGGTCTCGCCGTCTCCGTCGAAGTTCGCATCCGCGCCCTTCACGCAGGCGGTGATCGGGTTCGCGTTGCAGACCGCGGCCGTACCCGGCCCGAGCAGCGCGAGGCTCGGATCGAAGTTCGGGCTAACATTGGTCAGCGTCACGGTGATCGCCTGGTTCGCGGCGAGCGTGACCTGATAGGCAACATCGGCGCCCTTCTGGGCGCCACCCGTGCACGTCATGGCCTCGAGGCCGGCGTTGTAGTTGCTCGCGGCGCCGCCGGTGCTGCCGTTGACCGGCGTGCCGATCGTGAGCGTCGCCGCAGTTTCGCACGTGTCGTTGGCCGGCGGGGTGATGCAGAGGCCCTTGGCCCCGACGATCGCGCTGCAGACCTGACCAGCGGCACAGTCGGCGGCGTCGTCGCAGGCCTTGCGGCAACCGAGGTCATCACCTTCGAACACGTCACAGAGGCCCGCGGCGACGGTGTTGGCCACGCCACAGAAGAGCGGCGTGGCGCTGGCGCAGGTGCCGCCGAGCGCCGCCGGATCGAAGAGCGTCGCATCCGTGTAGCAGATGTCCTGCGTGGAGCTGTAGAAGCCGCAGGTGCCTGCAGGGCAACCCATGGGCGGCGTCGACAGCACGTTGCAGACGTCGATGCAGGTGTCCTCGTCGCCGCAGACCTGGGCGCCGGTGCAGCCAGCGACCGGAGCGTTCGCGACATCGCAGTCGGGATCGTGGGCACCGCATGCGCAATTGCAGGTGGCGCCGTCGGCGTAGTCGGCCTTCGGGCACGTCCACTCGGCCGGGACCGCGTCCGCGTTCAAGGTGAGGTTGCCGAGGCTCAGACAGACGCCACCCGCGACCGGCGTCGACTGGTAACAGGTCTCATCGCACGTGTCAGAGCGGTCGATGTTCACCTCGACCAGGCTCAAGTTCGTGACGGAGCCGATCATGCGCTGGTGCGTGAACGGGTCTTCGGTGAGCGTGATCGTGCCACCCGACTGGAAGTACTCCTTCTCGAGCTTGCCGGCGGCGTCGAGCGCCACCACGCGGATGCACGCCGCGCAGGTCTGGTAGTTGGCCTGGCTGCCAGCGGCGAGATCGATCGCCCCAGTCAGGGCCTGGAGGCCGCTGTAGAACTCGAGATAGATGTTCGTCTCACCGGTGCCGCCGAGGTTCGTGGTCACCGGTCCCGACCACAGGATCGCGTCCTCGGTGGAGTCAACGAGGGTCTGGGTCGGCGCGATCGCGGTCTCCGTGCACATCGGGCCGGTGTTGGAATCCTCCATCGGCGGGACGGACGCGTCCGGG
>JABFXX010000545.1 GCA_013368795.1 Kofleriaceae bacterium | reverse complement strand
GCCGTCGAACGCGAGCGCGGCGAGCCCGACCGTCGTAGCGGCAGCGGGTGGGCCGCCGCTCGCGCGCGTCCGGGCCGCGACTGCGGCGAACGACGTCCCCGGGCTCACGCATATCGTCACCGAGCTGATGCCGCAGTTGCGCGCGAATCCGTCGGCGCCGCCGCCCGACGTCAACGAGGCGATCACGGCGGCGCGTACCTGGTCGATGGAGCGTATCGCGGCGATCCGGCAGCGCTACCAGTCGCAGATCGACGCTGCATCGGTGCGGTCGGCGAGCGGCCACGAGAACCGGCAGGGCACGAACGCGCGCAACACGCGGAGCAACGAGAATTCAGCGACGGCAGCCGTCGAGGCAGTCGAGACGCGGCTCGATACCGAGTGCACGCCGTATCTCGATGCGCTCCTCGCGGGCGATCCGCAGCATCGCTACAGCCATCCAACCGAGACAATCCGCGAGCAGGTGTTTGCGGCCGTGCGGCTCCACATCTCGCGCGGTGCGCTCGCGCGCGTCGGCCACGCAGATGCCGAGGCAGAGGCACGCGATCGCGCGAATCTCCACGGCGATGCCGCATGGTGCGGAGCGTTCGCGTACACCCAGGCGCGTACACACGGCGGCATGGATCCGCACTGGGCCAGCCAGATGCAGGGCACGGGCGGCATCATGTCGGCGCTGAACTACCACGGCGTGATGGCGCAGACCTGGATCTGGATCGATGGCCACTGGGAGGCGCTCGAGGCCTATCACCGCCGGATGGGCTCGCCGCGCCTGTACGAGACTGTCGACCGCGGTCCGCCGGCGATGGGTATCCACCCCGGCGACATCGTGCTCAAGGACAACAACTTCGGCATGCAGCCGGATCACATCACGACCGCGCTCGCATTCGACGGCCGATTCCTGACGACGGTCGGCGGCAACGAAGGTGTCGGCCACAACCGAAGCGACGGCGTGCAGCGCACGTCCGACGACCACGCGATCGACCTGTTTCAGAACCCGACGGCCAATGACAATCGCCGGATCGATCCGACGACCGGTCATCGGATCCGCGAGGTCGACCGCAGCATCACGAAGCACAGCCGCGTGCACGGGATCGGCCGGTGGTCGATCGCAGACTACGAGCGGCACGTCTACAGCGTGTCCCGCACGATGCCGACCGCACCGCCGAGCAATGGCCAGGTCTCTCGCGCGCTGGGCGATCGGTCGCGCTGATCGCGCTCGCTACGTAGGCGCCGTGCGGGCAGGGCAGTTGCAATGCCCGAATGCATGCGTCGCGTCTCGTTCTGGTCGGGACTCTTCGTCGGTGCGCTGACGAGCGTGCTCGCACTCGCGTTGCTCGAGCTCGGCGCCGCCGCGTGGAAGTTCCCGTTCGTGCCGTTCGACATGTTCGAGTGGATCACGCGGATCCTGCCGGGTTTGCTCATCACGGCCGGCATCGACGTCATGGTCTCCCTGATCAGCGCGCTCGGTATTCGCCCGACGTCGGTCGCGGCGAAGCTCGCAGAGCAGGGCATGGCAATCCTCGTATTCGTCGTCGGCTCGGCGATCCTCGGTGGTCTCGTCGCGTTGGTGTCGCGCGGACGTACGCGCATCGCACTCGTCGCCGGCGTCGTCGCGGGCGCGCTATTGCTCACCGCAGGCATCGAGGCCGCATCGCGGCGCGGCGAGCCTTCCACCGCCGCGATCGTCTGGCTCGCCGCCGTGCTGCTCGGCTGGGGCGCGCTCTGCGGCGGCCTGCTCGCGACACGCGCATCGATCGCGCGCAAGACCCACGGCATGCCCGCGCGCGCTGAACGCGGTCGCCGCAACTTCTTGCTCGGCAGCATCGCCGGCGTCGCCGGAGCGTCGGCGGCCCTGTTCGCGATCGCGCGTCGCCTTCGTCCCGAGGCAATCGCGGCGCGTGGACCGACCGGCCGCGCCGCGCGCCTCCGCGACATCAGCGGCACCACGGGCCCGGCCGCATCGCCGCGCGCCGACGTGCTCGCGAGGCGGATCATGCCGGTGCAAGGCACGCGGCCCGAGCTGACGCCGAATTCGAGCTTTTACCGCATCGACATCAACCTCGAGCCGCCGCGGGTCAACGCAGAGGAGTGGCGCCTCGGCGTCGAGGGCCTCGTCGATCACCCGCTGTCGCTCTCGCTCGACGAGATCCGGCGCATGCCCGCCGTCTCGCAGGTCATCACGCTCGAGTGCATCTCGAACCGCGTCGGCGGCGATCTCATCGGCACGAGCCTGTGGACCGGCGTTCGGCTGCGCGAGCTGCTCGATCGCGCGGGCCTGCAGCAGAACGCGCGTGCGGTCCACATCCGCGCCGCCGACGGCTTCTACGAGAGCGTCGAGCTCGCCGACATGAACGATCCGCGCACGCTGCTCGTCTACGAGATGAACCGCGAGCCGCTCGCCGACATCCACGGCTTCCCACTTCGCATCTACATCCCGAATCGCCACGGCATGAAACAGCCGAAGTGGATCACCAAGCTGCACGTCGCCGATCGCGATGGCCCGGGCTACTGGGTCGAGCGCGGCTGGAGCGCGAAGGCGATCCCACACACGACGTCGGTCATCGATGTCGTCGACAAGCCGCTCGATCGCGGCGGCACGCGCGTCGTCCCGGTCGGAGGCATCGCATACGCCGGCGCGCGCGGCATCAGCCGCGTCGAGGTCCAGGTCGACGGCGGCGCGTGGGAACCCGCGTCGCTGATCGCGCCGCCGCTCTCGCCGCTGTGCTGGGTCCTCTGGCGCTACGAGTGGCCGTACAAGGCCGGCAAGCACACGTTCCGCGTCCGCGCGTTCGACGGGACCGGCGCGGCACAAGAGGTGCGCGTCGAGCCGCCGCATCCCGACGGCGCGACCGGCATCGACGAGCTCGTCGCGAAGGTGTGATGTAACCCTGGCGACGCGGCGCCTCGAGCTGCCTTTACTGGCCGGGGGAGCGCCCCCTGATCGTGTCGACGGGGATAGACACCGCGCGCCAAGGCCTTGCAACGACTCGGGCGTGCCGGCCGCTCTGCATGGCATCGCGGTTGCTCCTGCGAGCGTCCATGATGCCCACACATTCGACGTTGTCCCTCGAGGAGCTCTCCCGCGTGACCGGCGGAGCCGACGATGCCACGGCTGCACTGAAGCGCGCCGAGGGCCAGAAGGTCGGTCGCAACAGCGTCGACCTCTACGGCTATCAGACGTCGACGAGCAGCGGCGTCGGCGCCGAGTACCGGCGCAAGCTAAACGACAACGTCTCGATCTTCGCCAACGGGCAGCTCGGAACCAAGGACAACAAGCCCGACAATCGCGTCATGGGCGGCATCCGCTTCGAGTGGTAGCGACTAGCGCTCGCGCACGAGGACGATCGAGACGTCGTCCTGGAGCTCACCCGTCGGCAGGCGAACGAGCTCGATCATCGCGCGAGCCGCTGCGTCGAGATCCGGCCCGGTCGCGGCGCGCGCGATGTCGGCAGCCTTCGCGTATCGAAACAGTCCGTCGGAGGCGACGATCAGCGTGCCGCCGGCGAGCGGACCACGCTCGAACGCGACGACCTCCGCGCCCGCGCCGAGCAGCGGCTTGCGTCGCTGATCGGCGGTGAGGTCGTCGATCTCCGCGCCACGGACGAGCCACGCGCCCGAGTCGCCGACGCTCGCGCCGCGAATGCGATCCGCGCTGACCTCGACGATCACCGATGTCGCCTGCGCGCCGCGCTCGGCAAGCTCGTCATCGAACATCGCGAGCTCGTCGACCCAACCCGAGTCGGACGGGTCGCCGTAGAGGACCGCCTCGACGACGAGCTCGGCCGCCATCTCGCCGTCGCCCGTGCCACCGGCGCCATCGGACAGCACGACGAGCACGTTGTCATCGCCCGCGGTCGCGCCGGCGCGATCTTGTCCGCTGCCTGGGGCGCCTTCGCTAGCGTGTGCGAATACGAACCGTTCGGCCACGCGCAGAGTCTAGCGCTTTTACGCGGGCGCTAGAGGCCCGGCCAGTGGTAGTCCGTCTTGCGCACGCCCGAGTCCGCCTTGTCGAGCAGGAGGTTGTAGCGAATGTAGCTATCGCCCCGGAAGAAGTACGCGTACAGGCTCGAGGTGAGCACCGTATCGATCTTCGGCCAGGTGACGCCGTGCCAGTTCGGTCCGATCGGCAGCGGATATCCCGCGTCGGCGTGGTCCGCCTTGATGTTGTAGCGGATGTACTGCGAGCCCTTGAAGAAGTAGGCCTTGCCGTTGGTCGGATCGATCATCGCAGCCTCGATGCCGTCGGCCCACAGGCCCTTCCACGCGCTCTTGATCTTCTTCGGATAGCCCGCGTCCATCTTCTTCGTCGTCGCGTCGAACCGGACGTACTCGTCGCCCTTGAAGAAGTAGATCTTGCCGTTGGGCCACATCACGCCCGCGTCGATGTTGTTCCACAGGCCCGGCCAGCCGGCGGAGATTGCCTTCGGATAGCCTTCGTCGATGCGATCCTCGTCGAGGTCGTAGCGCGCGTACTGCGAGCCCGCGAAGAAGTAGGCCTTGCCATTGCCGAGGTTGATGGTCGCATCGAGCTTGTCGGCGAAGTGCGTCGGCCAGTTCACCTGCCAGTCGAGCTCGACCTTGTACTCGCCACCCTGGCCCTTGATGTCCCAGTGCTGGATCGCCGTCGACACGGCGCCGGTCCGGTAGTGGTTCACCTTGCAGGTCGACGTGAACGCGGGAAGCGGATCGTCCTCCCACCACGACTTGATGAAGCTGACGATGCTGCCGAAGATCCACGTGATGAGCGCACCGATCGCTGCACCGACGGCGGTGCCGAGGCCCGGGAACAGCGCCGTGCCGATCGCCGCGCCGGCTGCGGCGCCGAGCGTCTCGGCCGCCCACGAGCCGACCGCCTTCGTGATCGTCTCGAGGATCTTGTTGAGCAGATCGGGAAAGCCGCCGTTGTCCTCCTCGCACAGGACGATCGTCGCGAGGTACGCCTTCGGCCACGACGATGCAGCGAGGCTGCCGCTCACACCGGCCGCGAGGTTCGCGGTCGCGAACACCTTCGGCGGCGTGTAGCGCTTGGCCTTCCGATCGTCTTCGTTGAACTCGCCGAGCGTCATCGAGCCGATCTTCGTGACCTTGCCCTTGTCGTTCGTGATCGTGCCACCGACGATCATGTCGTCATCGCCGATGTCTGGATCGGTCCGATCGACGCACGTGACCTTGCGGATCCTGCAGCGGATGGCCGCGTTCGCATCGTCGGCGGCCGTCTGGCCAGACGGTCCGGGCGGCGGACCCGGCGGCGGGGCAGGCGGCGCCGGCGTCAGCCAGTGCAGTGCGGTCAGCGCCTGATCGAACACCGGCTTCGCTGCAGCGAGATCGACCGCCGCGAGCGTGCCGAGCCGGTGCGCGCGCTCCGTCGAGGTCAAGCTGGCGAGCGTCTTGGTCTGCAGCGCCTTGAGCTTGGTGGCCGGGCGCTTCTTGAAGTAGCCGACGAACGCTTGCTCGAGCGAGTCGGCTGCAGCGTCGACGGGATACTTGTTCGGGTTGGCGGTGTGAAGCACGGCGCGGTCGGCCGCGAGTAGCACCATGTTCTTGATGTGCTCGGCGGCAGCCTGCTGGCTCGCGTCGAGCTTCATGTCCTTCTGATCGATCAGCGTCAAGTCATCCATGAGTAGACCCTCCGGACCGGACTACGCCGCGCGCGGAGAATCTTCACGGACCGCTGCTGCAAGTCGATCAACACGAAGGTGCAGCAAAATGCAGCGCGAGCGCATGTGGATCCCCCTGCTCGGGCTACGAAGCGCGCGGCCGATCTTCGCGTGATAACGTACGTTCGGCAGGGGTGGTGGATTGAGCGAGAAGATTTCGCCCATCGAGCGTAGCTCTGGTGTGGTGGCGGTTGCCCAGCTCGAGTCCGAACATCCCGCGAACCCCGCGCGCGAGGCGACGCGGCGGCTCCTGGTCGAGCAGTTGCCAGTGCTTCGCATCGTCGCGCGTGGGCTGTGCCGCGATGCCGCGGAGGTCGAGGACCTCGTTCAGGACGTGTTCGAGAAGGCGCTGCGAGCGATCGACTCCATCGATCTGGGGCAGAATCCGCGCGGGTGGATGGTGACGATCCTGCACAACCTGCACATCGATCGGTGCCGGAAGCGCGCGCGTCAGCTTCCGCACCTGCCATGCGACGACATCCCGATCGCCGGTCCCGAGCCCGCGGCCGTTCCTCAGTGGGCTGCGATGTCGGTCGATGATGTGCACCGGGCAGCGGCGCAGTTGCCCGACGAGCTGCGCGTACCTTATGTGATGTTCGCGCTCGAGGGGCGCAGCTACGTCGATGTCGCCGCGGCGCTCGGCATTCCGAAGGCGACCGTCGGAACGCGCTTGCTCCGGGCACGCGTGCGGCTGAAGGAGATCCTGAGCGCCGGCATGGAGGAGACGTGAGCCCGCAGTGTGATCAGCTCGGCGCGTACGCTGACGGTCAGCTCGACGCCGCAGAGGCCGATGCATTCGAGCTGCATCTGGCAGGGTGCGCTGCGTGTCGCGACATGTTGCACGATGCCATGCAGCTGATCGCGATCGAGGCGGCGGCACGCGCGCGCTCGACGCCTCCGCAGGTTGTCACCGAGCGTCCGACGCGTGCGACCGAGCGAGCCCGACGAAGGTGGCGGCGATGGACCGCGCCGCTTGCAGCCGCCGCCGCAGCCGCCGCGATCGTCGGTGTGTGGTGGCTGCGCCGCGATCCCGGCGAGCGGACGGCCTCGCACGAGCTCGTCGCCAGCGCCGACGTTCGCGGCCTCGAGGGCCGCATCAGCTATCCCGGCGCCGACCGCTATCGCCGCTACGATGTCCCGCGCGCCGGGTCGGCGGCGGCGGAGACCCTGTCGCTCGACATGCTCGCGGGGCTCGAGCGCAAGGGCGACCTCCACGGCGTCGCTGCCGCATATCTATTGATGCGCGATGCGTCGCGCGCGTCGGCGTATCTCGATCGCGCGACGCCGAGCGCCGATGTCGCGGCCGATCGCGCGCTGCTGCTCCTGACCGAGCATCCAGACGATGCGCTGATCGCGCTCGATGGCGTGCTCGAGACCTCGCCGGGCCACGCGCAGGCGCTGTGGAATCGCGCGCTCGCGCTGCGCGACCTCGGTCTCGTCGCGTCGTCGGCCGCTGCGTTCTCGGCGGTGGCGGAGAAGAACGAACCCGGCTGGGCCGACGAGGCACGTGCGCGTGCCCGCGCGCTCACGGACCGCATGGTCGAGCGCAAGACCGCGTTCTTGCAGCTCGCGCTGACCGACGGACCGCGCCTGTCGACGACGCCCGATGCGGTCACGCTCTCGACTGCGCGCCGGTTTCCGGGGCTCGCGCGTCTCGTGTTCTACGATGCGGTGCGCGGCGCCGCGTCGGCGGAGATCGTCCGCGGTCTGGCCCCGCTCGCTCGCGAGCTCGACAAGCTCGGCGGCGGCGACGTGCTCGCCAGCTACGTCGAACGCGTGTCGCGTGCCGACTTCGCGGTCCGCGCACCGCTGGCGCGTCGGTACGCCGCGCTTGCCCGCGGGCAGCGGCTCGACGAGGCGGGCGCGCGTGACCTGCTCGGCGCACTCCGCGCGGCGAGGCAGGACGACATCCTGCTCGGCGCGACCTTCCTGACGAGCGCGGGCCACGTGCCGACGGCATCGATGCCCGAGTACAAACGGCTCGCCGCCGCGATGCACGACCCGTGGTTCGACCTGCTCGCGATCGAGCAGGAGGCGAGCGCCCTCATCGCCGACGGCGACCACGAGCCCGCGGAGGCGCTCGTGCTGCCCGCGCTCGCCCGGTGTGCATCGAGCGCGCTCGACTATCGCTGCGCGACGCTGGATCTCGTGCTCGGCCAGAGCTACCTGACGAGCCTGCGCCTCGCCGATGCGCGCCGCGTGCTGACCGACGGCTGGCTGCGTGCGCAGCGCGCCGGTGAATGGAACCTCGAGCAACGGCTGTTGCCGCTGCTCGCGCAGCTCGAGCTCGTCGAGGACGACGTCGCCGGACGGACGCTGCCGCTCGTGCGCGCGTATGCCGGCGAGCTGACGCTGCGTGCACCCGAGCGGTGCGACCTGGACGTGTGGTCGCGCGAGCTCGTCGCGAACGTTCTCGTCAACCGCGTCGACCTCGACGGCGCACGCGGGGAGCTCGCACGCGCCGACGCCATCGCGAAGACGTGTCCGGCGGCGCGGCCGGGCATCGTGAACGCGTTCGTGAAGGCTCACGTGTTACGCGATCCCAAGTCCGGGTCGGCCGACGAGGTCGCGGCCGTGCGCGCGACGATCGCGTCGCTTCGTGCCTCCGCCGGGCCGGGCATGCAGGCCGTGCTCGACCAGACCGAGGGCCGGCTCCTGATCGAGCGCGATCGCGCAGGCGCGACCCAGCTCCTCGAGCACGCGATCGAGGTCGCGCGCACGGCCGCGCCCGACGACGTCGACGCGCACAAAGCGCGCTCGTACGCGTACTCGATCCTCACGCTCGACGCCGGGCGTGCGAACGAGTGGGACCGCGTGTGGAAGCTCCTCGGCGAGGATGCCGGGTTCGAGCCCGCGGCACGCTGCGCGCTCGGTGTGGCGATCGAGGATCGCTCGAGCCTCGTCGTCGTGCGCGACGCAGGTGGCGCGAGCCTCGGCATCTTCGACGACAAGCGCTCCGGGCCTGCGATCGATGCGGCGACGCTCGTCCCGGCGACGCTCGTCGCGGCGCTACGCGGCTGCAGCTCGGTCGAGGTTGTCGCGCTGCCACCGGTGCAGGGCCTGCCGGGGCTCCTGCCGAACGAGCTCGCGTGGAGCTACCGCCTCGGCGCCACGGCATCGACCGAGCCCGCACACGGGCCGCACCTCGTGATCGCCGGCGTGGAGCCTCCCGCCGCGCTCGGCATGTCTCGCCTGCAGTCGTGGCATCGCGCGGCACCCGGCGACACCGTGCTCGATGGTCTCGCGGCCACGCCGTCGCGCGTGCTCGCCGAGCTGGCGACCGCGAGCGTCGTCGAGATCCACGCGCACGGCATGGTCGACGCCGCTGAGGCCGATGCCTCGTTCCTGATGATGTCGCCCGAGCCCGATGGTCGCTACGCGCTGACCGCCGCGGCCATTCGCAAGCAGCCGCTGCGAGGCCATCCGATCGTCGTGCTCGCCGCATGTCACGCGGCGGTGATGGCGACGTATCGCCACGAGCCGTGGGGCCTACCGGCGGCGTTCATCGCCTCCGGTGCGCGCGCCGTGATCGCGTCGACGGACGTGATCTCCGACGCGGAGGCCGGCGCATTCTTCGACGACCTGCGTGCGCGCATGGAGCAAGGCTCGTCTCCCGACGTCGCGCTTCGCGACGCGCGCTCTGCCTGGCTCGCTGCGCGTCCCAGCGCGACGTGGGTCGAAACGTTGATGGTGTTTCGCTGAACGGAGAATCGACATGATGAAGATGTGCTCGCTCTCGCTCCTCGTCGTCGCCGCGTGTGCCAGTGGCGGCCACAAGCCCGTCGTCAGCCCCGAGGCGCGCGACATCAAGGCCACCGAGTGGTCCAAACGCGATGCTGCTGCGCCCCTGTGGCCCGAGACCGCGAAGCGCGTGCAGGTCATCGTCACGGGCGGCTGGTCCGCCGGCGAGCACTTCGTGTGGGTGGTCGCCGAGGGCACGAAGCCGGTCGCCGTCTACCACGTCGGCACGTCGGACCTCGCCGACATGCGTTCGCGGCTCGGCGACCTCGTGAAGGCCGAGCTGATGAACCCGCTGCTCTCGCTCGCCAACGGCGGCCAGGGCGTCATCCTGGGCCCGCCGCCGCCGCCGCCGATCGGCCCGCTCGGGTTTCCGCTGCGCGTCGTCAACGCGGTGGTCAGCTACGCCGCACACCTCGACCGCGAGTCTCAGCAGCTCGATCGCGAGCTGCTCGGCGCTCGCTAGAGCGTATTGCAGAGGTTCTGGAGCGTCGCCGGCAACGCGTTCGAGACCGCGGCCTCGGACGTGTTCCCCGGCGCGCGCGTCATGCTGACGGGCTGATCGGGATCGATCGTGTGGATCGGATCGATCATCTTGCCGACGAGCTTGGTCGGGGTGTTCGAGCGGGCGACCTTGATGATGCAGCCGAGTCCTTTCGGCTTGGACTTCACCGTGCCCGCGGGGACGTTGATCGGCGACGCCAGCTGCGCGCCGAGCATGATGTTGTCGGCGCTGGTCTCCTCGTTGGTCGACTTACTGTCCGTCACGATCACGACGTCGTGCGTCTTGAACGTGAAGTCCTTCGCCTGGGAGCCGCTGTTATCGATCTTCTTGATCCGGTACAGGATGAAGATTCCGTCGGGACTCGCGGCGTGCGAGTCATTCGAGTCGGGCGCGATCCGATAGTCGGCGAAGTTGGCGACCTGCTCGTAGGTGATGCGCACGCGCGCCTTCTCGTTCGCGGGTCCACATGCCGCCATCGCGAGCATGGTGATGCAGCCACAAGTTCGAATCGTCATGTTGTCCTCCGTCCGAGCTACGACGGAGGCAACGAATCTTCACTACTGGAACCGAATCGTCCGGTAGCCGAACAGGCGGACGCGCTTGGCGTAGAGATCGAGAATGAACAGGATCGCGACCACGAGCAGCACGTAGGGCCAGAGGTCCTGCGTGTAGCTGACCTTCTCGCCGGCCGCGTCCCAGATCTCGGCGGGCTTGGCCTGGTCGTGGCCGCCGGAGACCTGCGCCGCGTGCTTGAGCGGCTCGGGGTCGGCGCTGGAGCGGAGATACTCGAGGGGGTAGGACAGCGAGACCGAACCGAGCGACTCGGCGACCGTGTTGCCGGCGCGCTTGTGGACGGCCTTGAGCAGGTACGAGCCGTACTTCTGGATCTTGAAGTCGGCGGTGTAGCGACCGGCAGCGGTCTGCGCCATCGGCACCGTCTCGGTGACCTTGTTGGTCGCGGGATCGATCACCTGCAGGTCGGTATCGAGCTCGTTGACGAACTTGTCGCCGGAGTCGATCGCATCGACGGTGACCGACGCGCGGCCATCGGCGACCTTCGCGTAGAGGTCGTAGCTGTCATAGACCTTGCGGCGCATCGACGACCGGATGACCTGCGCCCAGAACTTG
>JABFXX010000349.1 GCA_013368795.1 Kofleriaceae bacterium | reverse complement strand
GTCGGCGCTTCGATCGCCGCGCTCGCGAGCTGCGGCACGACATCCTTGGGCGTCACCTCGCCGCGCTCGAGCCGGACACGAAGCTCCCGTGTGCTGACCTCTTCACCCATGTGACCCACGTTAACAGGTACATTGCGCTCGCTGTGCCCGAGCGCTTCAGGTTTCCGATCACGCCGACCGAGGCAGATATCGACGAGCTGGGCCACGTCTCGAACCTCGTCTACCTGCGCTGGGTCCTCGAGACGGCGACCGCGCACTCGGTGTCCAAGGGCTGGGGTCAGACGCAGTACCTGGGGCTCGGCACGATCTGGGTCGTGCGGCGCCACGAGCTCGATTACCTCGCACAGGTGAAGCTCGGCGATTCACTGATCGCAGAGACGTGGGTCGATTCGTGGAAGGCCGCGTCGTGCATTCGCAAGACCGAGCTCGTGCGCGGTGACGGCGTCGTCGTCGCGCGTGCGGCGACGACGTGGGCGTGGATCGCGCTCGCGACCGGTCGGCCAATGCGGATTCCCGACGAGCTGCGCGCGACGTTCGAATAGCGCTCGCTGACTGACCGCTCGCTGACAGGATCGCGCTCGAACGATCGTCACGTTGCAGGTCGGAGCGCGAGTCTGCACACGATCGTGCGCAGGACGTCGTCGGGCCGATCGCGCGTCACCCGCAACTTCAAGCACAGCCAACGCATTCATTCGCCCACATCGGCGACCGAGTAGGTGGCACCCGACGTGAACTAGGGCGCCGCCGATGAAGGGAACCCGCGCGCTGTACGCGGCACTGGCCGCACTTTATCTCGCGTCATGCACCACCGAAGGGACCGAAGGATCCGACGACACCGAAGGCACCGTCGAGCCCGCGCAGAGCCTCGACGAAGTCTTCAAGGAGGCTGCCGACACCTACGATGTCCCCGTCGATCTGCTGAAGGCCGTCTCGTACGTCGAGACGCGGTGGAACGCGGTCACCGGCGAGGACGACGAGCTCGGCCGCCCCGCCGGTAACGGCGTGTTCGGTCTGTGGGGCGAGAACCTCGCGAAGGGCGCCGCGGCAGCGGGCCTCGACGAGGAGACCGTCCGCACGAGCACACCCGCGAACATCCAGGCCGGTGCGGCGCGACTCGCCGAGCTCGCGGCCGAGCAGGGCGTCACCGGCTCTGACCTGATGGCGTGGCAGCCCGTGCTCGCCGCGTTCGCGCAGACCGACGATGTCGACGCGCGCGGCGCGTACGTCACCGACGTCCTCGGCGTGCTCGCGGGCGGTGCGTCGTCGACCGCCGAGGACGGCACGGTCATCGCGCGAATCGCCGCGCACGGCGACATCACGATGCCCGAGCCGATTACGATCGCCGCCGGGTCGACCGACTTCGCCGGCGCGATCTTCCGCTCGTCGCCGAACTACAACTCGCGAAACGGCTCGGCCGTCAGCCTCGTCGTCATCCACAGCTGCGAGGGCGCGTACGCCGGCTGCTGGGGCTGGCTCCGCAACTCGGCGGCGCAGGCGAGCGCGCACTACGTCGTCAACGAGAGCGGCAGCGAGGTGACGCAGCTCGTGCGCGAGGCGAACCGCGCGTGGCACGTCGCGGCCGCGTACAACTGCGCCTACGCGGGCAACACACAGTGCAGCAAGAACGGCGTGTCGGTGAACAACTTCTCCGTCGGCATCGAGCACGCGGGCTTCGCATCGCAGTCCTCTTGGTCGAACGGGATCATCGAGAAGTCGGCGAAGCTCTCGTGTGACATCGCGAAGCGCCACGGCGTGCCGCGCGATCGCAATCACATCGTCTCGCACGGTCAGCTCCAGCCGTACAACCGCACCGATCCGGGTCCGAACTGGCCGTGGAGCCACTACATCACGCGCGTCCGCGAGATCTGCGGTGATGCCAGCGGCGGTGGCGCGGGCTCGATCATCGTCGACAGCAACAACGCGAACAACGATCAGAACGTCGCCAAGCTCGAGCTGGCGGGCACGTGGACCGCGTCGACGAACGTCGCCGGCTACTACGGCACCGGTTACTACTTCGCCAACACCGCCTCGGTCTCGCAGCCCGCGACGTTCAAGTTCAAGCTGGCGAGCGCCGGCGCGCGCACCGTCGACGTCTGGTACACGGCGGCGACCGATCGCGCGACCGCAGCACCGTTCATCGCGTACAACGCGAACGGCACCGAGGTCGGTCGCAAGACCGTCAACCAGACGACGAACGGCGGCAAGTGGGTGACGCTCGGCACGTACAACTTCACCGCCGGCTGGAACTCCGTCGCGCTGTCGCGCTGGACCAGCAGCGGCACCGTCGTCATCGCCGACGCGATCCGGATCCGGTGAAGTGAGTCGCCTCGCGCTCCTCGCGGTCACGGCTGTACTCGCCGGGTGCAGTGACGACCGTCCCGCGCCCGCACCGCGCCCGACGGAACCGCCGCGCGTCCTGCTACCGGGCACGCTGTGGTACGTCGAGGGCACGTCGCTCGTCCGTCTCCACGGCGGCGCGCGGAGCGCGATCGGCGAGAACCTGTTCCCGTCGTACGACGCGCTGCCCGACGGCCGGCTCGTCGCGATCTCGTCGCGCGGCGACGGCAGCGCCGAGTCCGAGCAGCTCGCGCTGATCGCCGCAGACGGCAAGGTCACCCGCGTCGGTCCGATGGCCGCGCAGGTCCGCGACCCCGCCGTCGATCCGCACGGCAAGTGGATCGTCGCCGCGATCAACCTCGACGGTCACAGCGACCTCTACCGGATCGATCTCGACGGCACGACGACGCGCATCACGAACGACGTCGCCGGCAACTACCACCCGGCGATCCTCGGCGACGACGTCGTCTATGTCTCGAGCCGCGACGGCGATGCCGAGCTCTACAAGACCGGCCAGCGCCTGACCGCGTTCTACAAGGACGACTTCGATCCCGTCCCTTCGCCCGACGGCAAGACGCTCGCGTTCTCGAGCGATCGGGAGGGTCCCGTCCGCCTGTTCCTCATGAACGCCGACGGCACCAACTTGCGCCGCCTCACGTCGCGCAGCGACGCCATGGATGAGGGCGAGCTCGCGTGGTCGCACGACGGTGCGTCTCTCGCGTACGTCGCCGACAACCACGTGTTCGTACGCAACGTCGCGACCGGTACCGAGCGCGCGCTCGGTGAAGGCCTCGAGCCCGTGTTCTCGCCCGACGGAAAATACCTCGCGGTGTCGCGCCTGCGCGGCGAGACGACCGATGTCTGGGCCATCCCGCTCGACGCAGGTCAGCCCGTCCAGGTCGCCACTGACGCGCGCCTGCCCCGCTGGCGCTGACCCCGTCGCGCGGTAGATCTCCGTCATGGCTGCCCTCGGCGCACGCGTCGCGGTGCAAACGCTGGCGTTCTTCATCGCCCTCACCGTCCTGCTGTTCTTCGCGGCCGGCACGTTCCATTACACGGACGGCTGGGTGTTCCTCGGCGTCCTCGCGGTGATCACGATCGTGATCACGGCCTATCTCGCGAAGAAGGATCCGGATCTGCTCGAGCGCAGGCTCGCGATCGCAGAACGCGGCGAGCAGGATCCCGTCCAGCGCCGGTTCCAGAAGCTCGCCGCGCTGGCGTTCTTCGGCATGCTCGTTGTCGCGGGCCTCGATCACCGATTCGCCTGGTCGCATGCCCCGACGCCGTGGGTCATCGTCGGCTACGCGCTGTTCGTCGCCGGCTACGCGATCGTGTTCGTCGTGTTTCGCGCGAACACGTACACGTCTGCGGTCGTCGAGGTCGCGGAGGGCCAGACCGTCGTCTCCTCCGGCCCCTACTCGATCGTCCGCCACCCGATGTACTCCGGCGGGCTCCTGATCATTGCCGGCGCGCCGCTCGCGCTCGGCTCGTGGGTCGCGCTGATCTTCGTCGTCCCGCTCGTCGCGCTGATCGTGTCGCGCCTGCTCAACGAGGAGCGCTTCCTCTCCGATCACCTCGGCGGCTACCGCGAGTACCTCGACAGGACGCCGTACCGCCTCGTGCCGCACGTCTGGTAGTCAGCGACGCGCGCGCTGCCGCACGCCGTTGCCGCGAAAGCCGGTGACCGCGCCCGCCGCCGCGAACGCACCGTGCGCGACGACCTCGGCGCCGAACAGCGGCCACTTGCCGAACAGCGTGCGCGTCCGCGGAATCGCGCCGAGCACGGCGAGCGGTCCCATCGCGAATGCGACGGCCCTCGCGTACAGCATCGCCGGTCGCTCGCTCTCCAGCTGCGAGACCGCGATACCCGCCGCCCCGAACACGGTCAGCGCGACCTTGTTGAAGACGTTGAGCGGGAACACCCCGAGGAACTTGCCGTAGCTCGTCTCGATGTCGAGGCGCGGGAGTCCCGCCTTGCGCGGCGCCACCGACAGCTGAGGGACAAACGACGCGATGCCCATGCCCAGCATGGCCGCGCCGCCGACCAGGGCGAACGTCTTGCTGCTCGTCATGTCGGCAACCGCTGCAAACTCCGTCCCAGGCGAGCGTGCGCTCGTGTCACCAGGGCGAGACCGTGACACCGCCCCACTCTTCCGGCGCGACGTCGCGGATGGTCTGCGTCAGCTCCCAGCGGTGACCCGTGAGATCCTCGACGACACCCGAGCGCTCGCCGTACTCCCACGTCTTCGGCTCCTGCACGACGCGCGCGCCGGCGCCCTTCGCGCGAGCGAACGCGGCATCGACGTCGTCGACGCGAACCTTGATCACCTGGATGCCGGCGACCGAGACAGGCTTGCCACCTGACTCGGCGACGACGATCGCACCGTCGGTACCGACGCGCATCTGCGCGCGATGCCCCTCGCCGATCCGGACGGCCTCGCGAAACCCGAACGCGGCTTCGAGCCACGCGACCGCGGCTCGCACGTCGGGATAGAGCAACACGGGAGTGATCGTAGCGGGCGGCGCAGAACGGTTGGTCGGCATGGGCCGGAGCGTACGCTCACGGGCATGTTCCGTGCGAGGCGCAGATCGTCGAGCGGATTCCACATCTCCAATCACCGCGCTCCTCCACCGCGATAGGATGGTCGGTGGAGGTGGCGATGGTCGACTGGAGAGTCGTGGTGGTCGGGTGTGTCGTGGGGTGTTCGAGCGATCGCACGCTCTACGACGGTCACGTGAGCCTGTCGCCGGTGGTCGCCGACGGCTACGTTTACTTCGGCACGCTCGACGGCGGCGAGAGCGCGATCCGGCGAGTCCGCGACGACGGCGACCGGATCGAGACGCGGTGGCACCAGCGCAGCGGAGCGGCGTACGGAGCCGGGCTCGCGTCCGATGGCGACACGCTGCTGTGGTCGACACCCGAAGACGACGGTCTCGGGACCGGCATCTACCGGCTGGTCGGTCACGACCGCGACGAGCTCGGCACGCTCGAGGGCCGCGACCAGGTCGTCGGTCTCGCCGTCGACGCGCAGCTCGTCTACGTCGCGACGCGCGACGCGATTCACTGGATGCCGATCGGCGGCGGCGTCCTCGGCACCCTGTGCTCCCCGCCGGCCGGGATGTGGTTCACCGCGATGCGCGTTCGCGACGGCAAGGTCCTCGCGCTCGCGACGATCGTCGGCGCGGGAGATCCGGTCACGCTCGTCGAGGCGACGGCCGGGTACGACGTCATCGCGACCGTGCCCGGAGTCTCACCCGAGACGTTCGCGGCCCACGGCTGGTACGCGTGGCTCGCCGGCGGCGACGCACTCGTACGCGTGAACCTCGCATATGGGACGGCGGAGCGCGTGGCAGAAGGCACGCGCGTCCACGCGGTCGTCGGCGACGGCGAGCACGTCTACGCGACGATCGGCGAGCCAGACAATGCGGCTCTCGTCGACGTCGACGATCCGTACGTGCCGCTCGTTGCGGGCCTGCGCGGCAGCGGCCCGATCGCGTTCGGCGACAGCCGCATCTATTACGTCGACGCGGACGGCCTCCGGTTCGTCGAGCGCTAGGTGCTCTCGGCGAGGAGACGCTCGATCACCGCGCGCAGCTCGGCATAGCCGGCATCGCCCGCCACGTACTGCCCTCCCGGGTGGACGTGGCGCACGACGCCCTTCTTGTCGAGCACGAACGTGACGCTGGTGTATCCCGTGTTCACGGCGTTGCCGTGCGCGTCGCGGAGCCAGCTCTGGAGCGTGTGCCACTCGGGATCGAACGCGACCGGGAACGTGAACCCGTACTTCTTCGCGGTCTCCTGGTAGACGCTCGGCTCGAACGGCGTGTCCTCCTTGTGGTGGTACATGCCGATCACCTTCAGGCCGCGCGCCGCGTAGTCCTGGTGGAACGTGCGCAGCGCCGGTGCGGTTGCCGAGCAGAACGGACACCCGGCAGTCCACCAGCGCACGAGCACGACCGAGCCGCGCAGGCTCTTTAACTCGAGCGGCGGTGAGTTCATCCACCGCTCGGCGTGCCACTCGGGTGGCGTCGTGCCGATCAGCGACGCGGTTGCATGTGCTTCGTCGCTGTCATCGCTCGCGACCGCGGCGCTCGCCGCCGGCGGCGGTGAGCTCGGCGGAGACGCAGGCGTCATCGTTTGACTGCACGCCGCGAGAGCGAGGCCGAAGCCGAGAGCGATGCTGCGCACGGTAGCCGTACCGTACCTCGCGGTACGGCTATTCCGCAGGCACGCGCGTCAGTAGCCCTTCGGCGTCTGATCTTGCTGCTCGGAGGTGCCCTTCGAGCGCTGCTGCATGCCCGGCTCGCGACCCTGGCGGCCCTGCGTGCCCTTCTCGGGCATCACCGAAACGGCGACCGCCTCGGTGTAGTTGGCCTTGATGCGATCACCGGTCTTGAGCTTGTCGAGCTCCGACGACATCGATTCGTCGACCTTGATCGTGTGCTCCTGACCGTTGGGCGCCTTGATCGTCACCTCGTTGTCCTGCTTGTCGACCTTCATCACCTCGACGGTCGCCGAGATCTTGCGGGCGGCAAGGCCACCGGGGAGCGGACCCGCCGTGCGCTCGGCCATCGTCGTCTCCGTGGCGCCCGGCTTCGCACCGGCTTCGGGCTTCTTCAGCGCGAGCGCGACCGACTGGAAGTAGTCGATCTGCAGGCGATCACCCGTCTTGAGCTTCTCGAGACCTTTGAGCTGCTCGGGGACCTTCACCTGGACGGTGTCGCCCTTCTCGGTCTTGATCGTCAGCATGCGCTTGTCTTTGTCGATCTTCTCGACCGTCGCGGTCACGGTGAGCTCCTGCGCCATCACCTGCTTGCCGCGCATGCCCTCACCCTGCTGACCCTGCATGCCCTGGCCTTGCTGGCCCTGCATGCCGGTACCGCCGGTGCCCTCCGTGCCCTGCTGGCTGCTCGTGTCGGACTGCGACGGCTGCTGCGACTGGTCGCTGGGCTTCGGGTCGTCGGCTACTGCGATGCCGGTACTCGCCCAGGTCACGAACGCTACACCCAGCCAGATCTTGTGAATTCGTTGCATGGTTTGCCTCCTTCCGAACGACCGCGAGACGGTGCAAGCCGGCGGCCACGAGGAGGCGTTGTCGGACCTACGCGCGCGACGATGCGGTGTCACCCGCGAGCGCCGTGCGACGCGCCGACCATTGCGGCAGCGCGACGATCGCGGGGACGACGACGAATGCGGCGATCATGCACGTGACCTCGCCGATGAGCGACGCGAGACCGAAGCCGCGGATCGCGAGGTTCTCGCTCGCCATGAGCGAGAGATATCCGATGACGGTCGTGAGCGAACAGACGAGCACGCTACCTCCGGTCGAGCGCAGCGCGTTCATCGGATCAGAATGCGTCGCACGATCCGCGATGTTGATCGCGTAGTCGATGCCGAGCCCGAGCGTGATCGGCAGCGCGACGAAGTCGAGGAAGTTGATCTTGAGCCCGGCGAGCGCGCACACCGCGATCATCGCGATCGAGCCCGAGGCAGACGCGACGAGCACGGCGACGGCGCGGCGCGAGCGGCCGACGACGGCGACGACCATGATGATGAGGCCGAGCGCGGCGAGCAGCGTGACGAGCTTGCCGTCCTTCTGGATCTGGACGAGCACGTCGGCGAACAGCAGCGAGGCGCCGGCGACCGAAACACCGTCGGTGTCGCGCTTGAGCGTGCGCACCGCGCCGGCGAACTCGATCAGGTCGCGACCGTCGCGCTCGTCGAACTGGTCGCCCGGCTTGACCGCGATCATGAGGCCGACGCTGCCGTTGCGCTCGGTCAGCTTCGCGGCGAGCTCGGGCGGCAAGTTGTGCGGCGTGATCGCCGAGAGATTGTCGGTCGGGCGAAGGGCGAGCAGCTCGGCGCGCGTGTCATCGTCGAGCTGGTCGGCGACCTCGTCGATCTGCGCGCGGATCTCGGCGAGCAGCGCGAGCTTCGCGGGCTGATCGGAGGGAATGACGTCGAGGATCGACGAGACCGGGCCGACGACCGGCTCGCGCGTGCCGAGCGAGCGCAGCTCGTCGACGACCGCCGGCACCTGCTCGGCGCGCTCGACGGCGACGAACGTCTGGCCCGCGAGACCGGCGAGGCCTCGGCCGAACGTCGCGTCCGACAGCGCCAGCCACTCGCGTGCGGCGATCGCGTCGTCGGACTCCGAGCGCAGCTGGGTCATGTCGTACTCGTAGGGATCCGACGTCAGATAGCGCCACGACACGACGCAGGCGCCGAGCGTGACGACACCGGCCAGCGTCGCGACGAGCACGGGGCGGCGGAAGCCGAACACGCGCTCGACGATGCGGCCAAACATCAGCGATGGCTCACGCGTCGTCGTCCGCGCGAAGCGCAGGATCGCAGCGGGGAGCAGCACGTACGAGCTGACCCAGCACACCAGCATGCCGACGCCGCCGATGAGCGCGAAGTCGGCGAAGCCGCGGAACTTCGTCGCACCGAGCGCCCCATACGCAATCGCGGCGCCGAGCGAGGCAACGAGCGTCGGCACGAGCGTGCCCGCGATCGCGGTGGCGAGCGCTGGCTCCACGGGCTGCGTGCGGCGCTCCTCGAGGTAGCGCGCGACGAGCAGGATGCCGTAGTTCACGCCGTTACCGGCGATGATCGCGCCGAGGAACGCGGTCGCTGCGTTGAGGTGACCGACCGTGAGCGCCGCCAGGCCGAACGCGACGACCGTCGCGATCACGATGTTCGCGGCGAGCAGGATCAGCATGCGGATGCTGCGCAGGTGCAGGAACAGCACGAGCGAGACGAGCAGGAACGTGATGACCGTCGAGGCGAGAATGCCGCGCGACAGTGCGCCGTGCTCCGCGAGCGTCACCGGCACACCGCCCGCGAAGCCGATCGTGACGAACGGATAGTGCGCGCGGATGCGGCTCGAGATCGAGTCGAGGCCGGCCATCAGCTTGCGGTCGGTCTCGACGTCGGTCGCGCGAAACGCGGTGTGGACGACGATCACCTGCATGAGGCCGTTCGCGCTGACGTGCGCGTTGTGATCGAGACGCGCCTCCGCTTCGCGCTGCTTCGCACGCAGCTCGTCGAGCTCGTGCGACGGCTCGGCCGGCGCGTCCTCGAGATCGATGAACAGCGGGTTCGCGTGCAGCTTGGCGTCGGCGATCTTGTCGGCGAGCGCCGACTTGACCTTCTCGAGCTCGGCGAGCGGGATGAACAGGTGGCGATGCTCGCGGATGAACGCGCGCGTCTCTGCGTTGCCCGACTCGACACTCTCGACCAGCGACGGCCCGAGCGCGGTGATGCCGGTCATCGCGATCGTCGCCGCCGTCTCGCGCATCTTCGGCTCGGGCGCCGAGACGATCACGAGCATCGTGTCGCGCGACGGCATGCGCCCGGCGAGCTTCTCGGCCGCCTTCACCGACGGCGCGTCGGCGGGGAGCAGGTTCGAGAAATCCGAGCGCAGCGGCAGGTGAAAGGCGGCGAGGTAGGCGGCGGCGGCGGCGAGCAGCGCACTGGCCAAGAAGATCCGGGTGATGTGGCGCGAGACCCAACCGACGTAACGAACCGAACGCATTGCGCGCACGTTAAGGCAACTGACGTGCCGTGTCAGAAATCGCGGCCTTGGACGGCATCCCCGGGCAATTCCGTTGGATTGCCCGCGGATCGGCGTCAAACCCTCGACACGGTCAACGGCGGCCGAGCGATGGCGGGTTGTACCGCTCGTACGGCGTCTGCCCAGACGACCCGTCGGGAAGGCGGGCGTCGCCGCCGGAGAGGAGGACGGTGCCGTCGCACAGGAGCGTCGCCTGGTGACCGGCGCGTGGGTACTGCAGCCGGTCGGTCGCGACGATGTCGACGGTGCCATTGAACGGGTCGAGGCGCGCGATGTAGGCGGTGTTGAGGGGATCGCCACCGTCGATGCGGCGACCGCCGGTGATCAACACGCGGCCGTCGGGGAGCGTCGTCGCGGTGAAGTCGATGAGGCCGGCGTTCGCCGGCAGCTTCTTGTCGCCCCCGTTCGGATCCGTGAATTTCGTGAAGCCGGAGTCGAGCGAGAACTGCTCGATCGTGTCGACCGGTTGGCCGGCCGCGTCGACACCGCCGAGGATCAGCACGCTGCCGTCGGGCAGACGGACCGCGCGGTGGTTAGACCTCGGCACGACCATCTTCGCGTTGAAGTTCGGCGAGAAGCTCTCCGCGAGCGGCTTGAACAGCTCCGCATCGGGAATCGGTTCGTCGTTGGCATCGAGGCCACCGGCGACGAGCACGGGCGAGCCGACATCATCGGCGAGGCGGGTCGCCGTGTGGTTCTTCCGACCCGCAACGCACTTGTGCGTCGGTGACGGGGTACACGCGCTGACCAGTGGATAGCTGAGCTTCGCGCGCAGCTCGCGAACGACGACCGTGCCGCCGTCCTCGAGCGCCACCTCGGTCACCTTGTCGGAGATGGTGCCGGATGTCTCACCGGCGATGGGTGTCTCTCCGCCGATCGCGATCACGCGGCCGTCGGTGAGCGTCGTCGCGGAGAGGCCGATGCGGTCCATCTGCGAGTCATCGAACTTCTCGTACTGGCGGTTGGTCGTGCGGTCGGCATCGATGACCTCGACGAAGCCGGCGCCCTGATTCGTCGTTTCGTCCTTGCCGCCGATCACCGCGACACGCGCATCCTCGGTGCCGAGGATCGCCGACACGGCGCCGCTCCGCGGCGACACGTCGTGCAGCGTCTCGTACGCGCCCGCGGCAGGATCGAAGCGCTCGACCTGATCGATGGAGTCGCGCGGGTCACCTGGGACATGGCCGCCGAGTAGCAGGCCGGAGCCGTCGTCGAACGTCAGCGCCGTGCCGCCCTCGCGCGCGATCGGGCGCGCCTCCAGACTGCCGAACTTCACGAGCCGCGAGAACCACAGGTGCGGTGCCGGTACGCGGCCGTCCGCGCGCACGGCGAACTTGCAGGTCCTGCCGTAGGCGACTTCGCTCGTGCCGACCCGGCCGAACATGTGGATGACGAGGTCGTCGCCGAACGGAATGTTGTCGATCTGCATCGGCTCGCCGGCCTGAAACGTCGCCGAGACGAGGTCGTCGGGCTGACCGTCGTGCGCGATGACGACCGTGTACGAGTCGATCGGAAACGCCGACGCGGTGTCGTTCGTCGGCACGTCGATGATCGGCGTCAGCTGAACACCGGTATCGGCGGCGCAGGCGCCGAGAACGACGAGGAGAGCCGCGCGCTTCATTGCGGAGGCGGCCCTCGGAGGCCCCAGGTCGCATTGCCGTTGTCGTTGACGAGCGCCGACGTGAGCGGGACGAGGATCGCCGCCGCCACCGCCGCGCCACCGACAGCCCACGCCCACTTCGACCTGTACCAGTGCGTGACCTTCGGCGGCGTCAGCAGCTCGGAGAGCGCATCGGCGACCGGCTCGAGATCGTTCGTGACGGTGACCGTGCGGCGATCGCGCTCGCGACCGTCGAGACCGACGAGCCGCGCGGTCGCGACACCCGAGCGAACCTCGACGGAGACAAACGCACGCGAGCCCGCGGTGCGCGCCTGGACGAGCAGATCCGAATCGGACGGCGGCAAGAACCGCGCGGGATCGATCGGCACCGTGACGTCGTCGGTGAGCTCGATCTTGTAGCCGAACGGCTGGCGATCGGTGCACGACGAGTTGATCCAGTGCGAGCCGACGACGAGCTCTGCGCTGCTCGCGCTCGGCACACCGTCGATGTTCGCGGTGCAGCCCTCGGGAAGCTGCAGCGTCAGCTTCGCGCGCTTCTTGCCCTGCACCGTCTGCTTCGCGCGCTCGAACTCGCCGCGGATCTTCGGCGCGAACCGTCCCGGATCGAGCTCGCGCGTCGGGTCGATCGTGTTCGCGACGACCAGCTCGTCCCACGCTGCGGTCGTGTCGCCCTGCTGCGCCTTGATGAGGCCGCGGTACAGGAACAGGTCGGAGAGCTGCGCGCGCGACAGCCCGGCCGCGCCGCTGCGCACGACCTCCGACCGCGCCTGCTCGAGCGCCTGCCATGCGTTGTCGAGGTCGAGCTTGTCGAACGCGTCGATGCCGCGCTGGAGGACCTGCGCGGTCTGGCTCGTTCCGGCCTGGACCGGCGACCGGTCGACGACCGCCGCGCCCGCCTTCTTCGCCGCGCTCTCGACGGGCGTCGTGCGCATACCGGGGGCCCAGATGACCACGAGGTCAGCCGCCGGTGCCGCCGCCGCAGGCGCGGTCAGCACCAGGACGAGCAGGAGGGGCCAGGTACGCACTCGGAGAGAGTTTCGGCCGGTTCGGGATTACCGTCAACCACACGCTATACTGATGACCCCATGAGCCGTGCGCTAGGTCGCTACGAGCTCCTCCGCCCCCTGGCACGAGGCGGAATGGGAGAGGTGTATCTGGCCCGCAGGCGCGCCGCCGGCGTCGAGAAGTGGCTGGTGGTCAAGCGCATGCGCCCCGAGCGGGCCGGAGATGCGAGGTTCTTGGACCTGTTCAAGCGGGAAGCGAAGCTCTCGATGAGCCTCGCCCACCAGAACATCGTCCCGGTCTTCGATTTCGGGCGGATCGACGACCAGGTGTTTCTCGCGATGGAGCGCGTCGAGGGCAAGGACCTCGGGTCGAGCCTGTCGCGGGCGGGCAAGCCGATGCCGCCGATGCTCGCCGCGTTCGTCGCCGCCGAGTGCCTCCAGGCGCTCGACTACGCCCACCATCGCAAGGGTCCCGACGGCGCCGACCTCGGCATCGTGCACCGCGACGTCACGCCGCGGAACGTCCTCCTGTCGTGGTCGGGCGAGGTCAAGCTGACCGACTTCGGCATCGCGCTGCTCGCCGGCGACGAGTCGAGCAAGACAGCCGGCACGCCCGCGTACATGGCGCCCGAGCAGGCGCGCGGCGAGCCGACCGATCCGCGCGCCGACGTCTACGCGGTCGGCCTCGTCCTGCGCGAGGCGATCACCGGCGTGCGACCACGCAAGGGCACCGACCGCGAGGGAACGATCGCGATCGCACAGCAAGGCACGCTCGCGCCGTGGCCCGAGACGTTCGACTCGCCGCTGCGCGCGCTCGTCGACAAGGCGACCGCGCTCGCGAAGGAAGAGCGCTTCCCCGACGCGCGGTCGATGCTCGAGGAGCTCGACGCGTTCATCGTCTCCGAGCGCGCCAGCAAGAAGAGCGAGGCGCCCTCGCGCCTGCTCGCGGCGTGGCTCGCCGACGTGTGGGCGGGCGCGCGCGACGACGAGCCGATCGATCCGGCGAAGATCGAGGCCGGCGAGATGCTGAGCTTTCTCGACGACGGCGCGCTCGACGTCATGGGCACCGGCACGCAGCGCTCGATGGCGGCGACCGCTGCCGACATCGTGAGCGAGCCGGCCGTCGACGAGGCGCCACCGCCGCGCGCGAAGTCGCCGACGCTGGAGCCGTCGCCGCGCGCGAAGTCGCCGACGCTGGAGGAGCCGAAGCCGTCGTCGAGGCGGCCGCTGATGCTCGGCACGCTGATCGGTCTCGCGATCGGCGGTGGCGCGCTCGCCTACACCATGCAGCGGCACGGCGAGCCGGCGAGGACCGAGCCGGCGGCTCCACAGGTGACCGAGCCGCCGCCTCCCGTCGAGGTCGCGAAGGAGCCGCCCGTCGAGGTCGAGAAGGCCGGCTCGGCGGAGAGCGCGCCGGTCGAGAGCGGCTCGAACGCCATCGACGACAAGCCGAAGCCCAGGAAGCAGACGAAGCGCGCCGAGGCGAAGCAAGCCGAGGTCAAGCAGCCCGAGGTCGTCGCGCCCGCCGAGAAGAAGCGCAAGGTCGTGATCAACACGAAGCCGTGGTCGTACTTCACCGTCGACGGCGGCAGCACGCGCTACCAGACGCTCGACCCGATCGAGCTGTCACCCGGCGCGCACCGCATCCACTTCCTCGGCAACGAGTTCGTCAAAGCCGAGCGGAGCGTCACGATCGACGTCCCCGAGGGCGACGGCGTGTTCAGGCATGTGGAGAAGGAGCCGCTGGAGGCTCCTCCATGATCTCGACGGTCTGAGCCGCGCGCGGCAGGATGACGCTGCCGTCGGGCGCGATCGATCGGACCGCCGGCAGGTCCGCAACTCGGCCGGTGATGAGGCGCGAGCCGCGCCGGTAGGTCAGCCACGACCACGCCCAGTGGAAGATCATGTAGATGCGGTTGCGGAACCCGACGAGGAAGAAGATGTGGACGACCCACCACAGAAGCCACGCGAGCAGGCCGTGCTTCGCGAAGTGCTTCGTCGCGATCACCGCCTCGGCGCGGCCGATCGTCGCCATGTTGCCCTTGTCGTGATAGTGGAACGGCTTGCGCTTGGGCACGGCGCCCCGCTTGCCGTCGAAGCGCAGCGGGACCTCGGTCGCGATGATGTTCGCGACGTACTTGCCACTCTGCAGCGCGCCCTGCGCGACGCCGGGCACTTCCTGCCCCTCGGAGGTCATCTTCGCGAGGTCGCCGATCAGGAACACCTCGGGATGGCCGGGGATCGACAGGTCGGGCTCGACGATGACGCGGCCCGAGCGATCGAGCGGCACGTTCAGCGACTTCGCGAGCGGTGACGCGGCGACGCCGGCGGCCCACAGCACGGTGCGAGCGGCGACGCGGTCGGTCCCGCTCGGTCCCTTCACGTTGACACCGCGATCGTCGACGCCGGTGACCAGCGTGTCGAGCCGAACGTCGACGTGCCGCTTCTCGAGCGCGACCTTCGCCGCGTCCGACAGCTTCTCCGGATACGTGTTGAGGACGCGATCGCGGCCCTCGAACAGGACGACGCGGACCTCCGTCGGATCGATCGATCGGAAGTCCCGCTTGAGCGTGTGGAGACCGATCTCGCCGAGCGCGCCGGCAAGCTCGACGCCGGTGGGGCCGCCACCGACGACGACAAACGTCAACCACTCGCGCTGTAGCTGCGGATCTACTTCGCGCTCCGCCGCCTCGTACGCGACGAGGATGCGGCGCCGGATCTCGGTCGCGTCCTCGATCGACTTGAGCCCGGGCGCGAGGCTCTCCCACTGATCCTTGCCGAAGTAGCTGTGCGTCGCGCCGGTCGCTACGATGAGGTAGTCGTAGTGCAGCGTGCCGCCCTCGAGCTCGACGGTGCGGGTCGCCGTATCGATCGAGGTGACCTCGGCGAGCAGGACGCGAGTGTTTTCGTACTTCGAGAGCGCCGCGCGGATCGGATACGCGATATCGGCCGGTGTCAGTGCTGCCGTCGCGACCTGATACAGCAGCGGCTGGAACAGGTGGTAATTGCGCTTGTCGACAACCGTCACTCGCACGGGCGCGCGGCCGAGCCTCTTCGCCGCCGCCAGGCCGCCGAACCCGCCGCCAATGACCACCACATGTGGTCTGTGATCCATGGTCCTTCGATGATCGTACCGGCTAGAGCGATGCGAGCAAGACGTCGCTGACGCGGTCGACCTGCTCGATCGTCATATCCGGGAACATCGGGAGCGAGATCATTTCCTTCACCGAGCGCTCTGCCACGGGACAGCTGCCCACGCCCTGCCCCAAGTAGGCGAACGCCTTCTGGAGATGAATCGGGGTTGGGTAGTGAATGGCGGTCGCGACGCCGGCCTCGCCCATCTTCGTGCGAACCGCATCACGCTTGGCCGCATCCACGCGAACGATCATCAGGTGATAGACCGGGCGGCTGGCGGCAGCCTCGTCGATGAGGCGCACACCGGGCCGACCTACGAGACGCTCGCGGTAGCGCGCTGCGAGATTCTGGCGCGCGGCGTTGGCGGCATCGAGCCGGCGCAGCGAGATCGACAGACAAGCGCACTGCACCGAATCGAGGCGCGCGTTGTACGCGACCTCGACGTGGTCGTGGCGGCCGGCCTGGCCGTGGTCGCGGAGGCGCTTGACCTCGTCGATCACGTTCGCGCTCTTCGACGTCACCGCACCGCCCTCGCCGAGCGCGCCGAGATTCTTCGTCGGATAGAAGCTGAATGCCGCGGCATCGCCTGACGAGCCTGCACGCCAGTTGCCGCGCGTCGCGCCGTGGGCCTGCGCCGAATCCTCGAGCACGCGCATGCCGTGAGCGCGCGCGAGCTCGTGCACGCGGTCCATATCGGCAAGCTGGCCGAACAGGTGAACCGGGATGATGCACTTCGTTTTCGGCGTCACGCGGCCCGCGGCGTCGTCGATGTCGAGGAGCAGCGTCGAGTCGTCGACGTCGGCGAGCACGGGCTTGGCACCCGCGAGCGCGATCGCCTCGCCGGTCGCGAAGAACGAGTTCGCCGCGGTGATCACCTCGTCGCCGGGCTGCACGCCGAGCGCGCGCAGTGCGAGTAGCAGCGCGTCGGTGCCGGTCTTCACGGCGGCGGCGTGCGTCGCACCGCAGAACTCGGCGAACGACTTCTCGAACTCGCCGACCTGCGGACCACCGACGTACGCGCCGGTGTCGATGATCTGTGCGAATGCGTCGAGATACTCCTCGCGGGACGGCTTGGCCCACGCGACCAGATCGACGAACGGAATCTTCACAGCTTGATCCTCGCTCCCTGTTGCTCGAGCGACTTCTGCGCCGCCTCGAGCATGCGGACGATACGAACACCGACGGCCGCGTCGGAGGGCGACGCGGCACCGTCGAGACACGCGGCGGCAAACGTCTGCGCCATGCCGGCGAGCGCTTCCTTGCCATCGAGCTTCGGCGAGTTGACGTCGCCGGACCGGTACTGGACGTTGAGCGCGTACGCGGTGTCCTTGTCGATGTGCTGGACGTCGACCGAGCTCTCGTAGACCTTCACGGGCTCGACAGGAGACGTGTCGTCCCACACGACCATCTTCTTGTTGCCGGCGATGATCGTGCGGCGCGTCTTCACCGGCGCGACCCAGTTGACGTGGACGTGCGCGAGCAGCTCGTCGTCGAACCCGACGGTGACGTACGCGAGGTTCTCGTGACGGCCGTAGTGCGAGACGCCGATCGCCGACACCCACTTCGCCTGCGTGCCGAGCGTCTGCGACAGCACGAAGTCCATGATCGTCAGGTCGTGCGGCGCGAGGTCCCAGATGACGTTGAAGTCGGGCTGGAACAGGCCGAGGTTGATGCGAACCGAGTCGAAGTAGAGGATGCGGCCGAGCTCGCCGCTCGCGACGAGGTCGCGGATCTTACGGACCGCGCCGGTGTACACGAACGTGTGGTCGACCATCAGCACGCGCTTCTTCGCCGCGGCGAGCGACGCGAGCTCCTCGGCCTGCGCGACGCTTGGCGTCAGCGGCTTCTCGACGAGGACGTGCTTGCCCGCTTCGAGTCCTCGCTTCGCGAGCTCGTAGTGCGTGAAGATCGGCGTCGCGACCGCGATCGCATCGATGTCGGGATCGGCGAGGATCGCCGCCGCGTCGTCGACGACCTTGATGTACGGGAACTGCGCCTGCGCGACCTGGCGGCGGTTCGGGTTCTGCTCCGCGATCGCGACGACCTTGGTGCGTGGTCCCGCGGCGAAATTGCGCACGAGATTCGGACCCCAGTAGCCGTAACCGATCACGCCGATACGAAGAGAGGCGCTCACCGTCGGGCACGGTCACATGGCGCGACCGACCCGTCAAGGGAGGTGCTACCTTCACGCCGCTTTGTCCAAGCGCTTCTTCGATCGGCGTGTGACGACGCCGGTGCGCCGCCTGCTCGACGACTGGCTGCCGCCCGTGATCCGCGAATGGCGGCCCCTCAACCGCGTGCTCGCGCGCATGGTCCACGGCTCGCGCTTCGACCTCGACTTCAAGGAGCGCGCGTTCCACCTCTCCGATAAGGAAATCGCACAGGCGTACGACGACCTTGCCCAGGGCGGCGCGCGGTTCCGCGATACCGATACGACGCCGGCGCAGATCGACGCGATCGTCGCTGCGTCGCGCGGCCGCGTGCTCGAGGTCGGGTGCGGCAACGGCACCGTGGCGGAGCGCCTCGTGAACGCGGGCCACGAGGTCGTCGCCGTCGATGTCACCGCCGGCTCCGCCGAACAGACGCAGCACCGCGCCGGCTGCTCGGTCGCGCTCGCGGGCCTGCCCGACCTGCCGTTCCGCACCGGCGCGTTCGACACCGTCGTGTGCTCGCACACGCTCGAGCACATCCCGGATCTGTGGGCGGCTGCCCACGAGCTACGGCGCGTCGCGAAGCGCGTCGTCGTCGTCGTGCCGTGCCAGCGCTACTACCGCTACACCGTCGATTATCACCTGCACTTCTTCCCGCAGGCCGGCCCGCTCGAGCGGCTGCTCGGTGGCAAGGCAGAGCTCGTCGACCACGACTGGGTCGTGATCGCCGACGTCGACTAGGCTCGGGCGCGCCGCTTCGTGTCGAGGTAGCGCGCGACGATCGGCTCGACGGCACGAAGCGCGACGACATCGATCTCGTCGCCATCGTGGTTGCGCACCGCGCGACGCACGCCGCGCGAGAGGCGAGCCTCGAGCCGGTTGTCGGTGAAGTCGTCGATGATCTGCGGATGGATGTAGCTCTTGCGACACACGGTCGGCGTGTGGCCGAGCTGCGCGGAGACCTTGCCGAGGACCTCCTTGATGCACTGCTTGCAGCCGCGGACGCTGCCGGGATGCTCGAGCGCGCAGAACAGCATCGCCGCCGCCATCGTCGCGGCCCACGTGCGGTAGTCCTTCGCGGTGAACGGTCCGCCGCTGACGTCGCGGAGGTAGTCGTTGACGTCCTGCGACGAGACCGGTCGTACGTTTCCGTCGTCGTCGATGTACTCGAACAGCCGGCGGCCCGGCAGGTCGTGGCACTGGCGAACGATCGCCGCGAGCTTGCGATCGCGAACGCGCACGCGGCGCTCGATGCCGCTCTTGCCGCGATACGACAGCTCGAGCATCGGGCCGCGCACCTTCACGTGGTGGTTGCGTAGCGTCGTCGCGCCGTACGACTGGTTCGTTCGCGCGTACTCCTCGTTGCCGACGCGGAGCTGCGCGCGCTCCATCAGCGAGACGATCGTCGCGACGACCTTGCGCTTGCATAGACACTTGCACGCGAGGTCGTGCTCGACGGCGCGGCGGATCCGCGGCAACGCGTGACAGAAGTCGACGAGCCGGTAGTACTTCACCGCGTCGCGAACCTCTCGCCACTTCGGGTGATAGCGATACTGCTTGCGGCCGCGCGCGTCCCGGCCGGTCGCCTGGATGTGGCCGTGCGGGTCCGCCGAGATCCACACGTGCGTCCAGGCCGGCGGAATCGCGAGTGCGCGAATCCGCGCCAGCGTGTCGCGATCGCGCACGGGTCGGCCGTCCGCCGCGTAATAGGCGAACGACTTGCCGCGGCGATGCCGCGAGATTCCTTCGCGACCATCGGTGGCGTAGTTCAGATCCGCAGCGCTCGCGGTCGCCTCGGGGTTTTCGATCATGCGCGCGAGCTGCACGTGGCGATGCTTACGCACGAGGCGTGCCGATCATGGACCGGCGAGCAGAATCTCCAGGTTACCGACCGCGACGCCGGCAAGGCCGCGCGGTGGTGGTCTCATCGTGACGTCCGCGCCCAGCTTGCCGACCGCAGCGCGGACCTCGAGCTCGTGCTCGCCGACGGAGACGTTCGCGAGCTCGAACGCGATCGGGCTCCACCTTGCGGCCCGTCGGCGCAGTCGGCTGGTGCCACGGATCGCCGAAGCCGCGGAGGTCGTTGTCGAACTGCCAGTCGAGGTCGAGCGCGGTCGACCTCGCCATCAGGTACAGCATGTGACCGTCGCCCCGCGCGAGCACCGGACGGTAGATGCCGTCGCCGCGACGCGCGTGCGGCTCGCCGGCCATGTCGTCGTTCGCCAGGTACATCACGGCGACGAGGCAGCACGCGGCGAGCACGACGACGGTTTGCGCCTGCCGCACCCAGCTGAGCCACCGCCGCCACAGCGCGCCTATTCTCAACTCATCTGCTGGGCGATCGGGCCCTGTTTGGGCTCAGAATCGTTCTGGCGGCGGGACCTCGGGGCGAGGCCAGCCGATCGTCAGCGAGGCTGCGACACGCAGCGCGTCGACGAGCGCACGTGCGACGACATCGCGGCGAGCACCTGTCGCCTTGCCGGCGCCGCGGCGCTGGAACTCGACCGCGACCTCGACGACGCGCGCGCCACCGCGTGCCGCACGGATCACGCGCTCGCCCTCCGCGAATACACCGCGCGCGGCGACCGCCGCATGCAGCAGCTCGCGCCGCGCGAGCTTGATCGAGCCCGGATCGCCGCCCGGTGCACCGAGGGCGCGGACGATCCGCTCGTAGCCCCACGACACGACCTGGCGGTACGGCGTGTAGACCTCGCGCTTGTTCGGCCGCACCCCGATCACGAAGTCGGCGCCGCGCTCTGCCGCTCCCGTCATCTCGACGAGCGACCGCATCGGCCACTGCCGATCGGCCGACATCAGGAACACCCAGTCGTGGCGCGCGTGCGCGTAGAGCGCTCGCATCGACGCCTCGATCCCGCGGTTCACCTGGCGATCGAGGATGCGGACGCGACCGTCGCGCGCGGCGCAGCTTGCGAGAATCGCGGACGTTGCGTCGCGCGAGCCGTCATTGCAAACGAGCACTTCGAGCTCGCGCGCGACGGTCGCGCCGATGCGCAGTGCGTCGTCGACGGTCGCCTCGATCGAGCCTTGCTCGTTGAAGGCGGGCACGACGATCGAGAGGCTGGCCAGCATCCGGGGGGAGCATATAATGACCGCCTTGCGGGTCGGCCTCATCGCATCGGTGATCGTATGCGCGCTGGCCGTGCCGCAGGTCGCGTCCGCGAAGGTCGTGCACGGGCTCGTGTACGACGACCAGAACGACGACGGCCAGCCATCGGCCGGCGAGCCCGGTGTCGGCGGCGCGGTCGTCGCGCTCGGCGTCCGCGGCTTCGTCGTGACCGACGCGAGCGGCCAGTTCGACATCGAGGTTCCCGACGCGCTCGCGAGCGGCATCGCATGGGTACGCGTGCCCGACGGGTTCAGGCCGGGCCCCGCGTGGCAGCGCTGGGACGGCACCGCCGATATCGACCTCGCGCTGCATCGGCTCGACGCGCCGATCCGCGGGCCGCTGACGTTCGTGGTCGGCGCCGACACGCACATCCCCGCGACGCAGGAGCTCATCACCGGCGCCGACCTCGCGAACGCCGCGACGATGGCGACCGCGCTCGAGACGCCGCCCGCATTCTTCACGGTCCTCGGCGACATCACGCAGGGCAACCGCGAGGCCGAGTTCGCGCTCGTCGATCAAGCGCTCGCCGGCATCGGCGTGCCGTGGATCCCGGTGCCCGGCAACCACGACTGGTACGACGGCGGCGCCGCGTGGTTCGCCCACTACGGTCCCGACAACTACAGCTTCGACATCGGCGACGTGCACTTCGTCGTGTGGAACATGGCGATGTCCGAGGACGACATCCGCGCGTATCTCGGCGCCGAGCTCTCGCACGTGCCGAGCACGATGACGGTCGTCGCGCTCACGCACGCGCCGCCGAGCAATGGCGTGACCGACGCGCTGCGCGACCTCGGCGTCGACTACGTGTTGACCGGTCACGCGCACTCGAACCGCGTCGTCGATCGCGACGGCCTCATCGAGCTCAACACCGAGCCGATGCTGATGGGCGGGCTCGACTTCACGCCGGCCGGCTACCGCGTGATCACGCTCGACGGCGGCAGGCTGAGCTCGTACCACCGCACGACGCTCGACGAGCCGATGCTGACGATCGTCGGCCCCGCGCGCGGCCAGTGCACGCCCGCAAAGGGCGCCGAGCTCGTCGTTGCCGCCGAGCTCGACGGCGGGACGGCAAACCTCACCGCGCGGGTCGACTGCGCGACCCCGATCGCGATGCGCTCCGCCGGCGGGATGAGCTGGGTCGCGGATCTCCCGGCGCTGTCGGGCGGTCCCCACGCGATCACCGTCGAGGCGACGACGCCGTCGGGGACGAGCGCGACCGCGACGACGACGATCGAGGTGTGCACGCCCGCGGCCGCACCGCCGAAAGGCCCCGACTGGGTCCAGCTCGGCGGCGATCCGGATCACGCCGGCGCGCGCGAGCACGAGATCGTGCCGCCGCTCGTGACGAGGTGGACGGCGGCGGTCGGCGGTCACGTGATCACGGCATCGCCTGCGATCGCGCGCGACAAGGTCTACGTCGCGGTCACCGACCTCGGCGACGGCAACAGCGGCGGCGTCGTCGCGCTCGATCTCGTGACCGGCGCGTTGAAGTGGCGCGTCGCGACGGCCAAGCCACTGCGAGGTGGGCTCGTCGTCGTGCTCGGCACGGTGATCGCGCCGCAGATCGATGGCGTCGTGCTCGGCCTCGATGCGGAGACCGGCGCGGTGCGCTGGCGCGACGAGCTGACGCCACGCCGCGGCGCGATGTCGCCCGAGGCCGGCGCCTTGTTCGGCGCGCCCGTCGCGGAGAGCGGCGACGTGTTTGTCGGCCACCAGCGCACGCTCGCCGCGATCGCGGGCGACGTCGGCACGCCGCTGTGGGTCACCGAGCCGGTACCCGACGGCATGGACAGCCAGAGCGCGGCGGCGGTCGCGGTCGGCAGCGGGATCGCGGTCGGCACGTTCAACCGCGCGCTCGGCGGCGTGATCGCGTGGGATCGCGACACGGGCAAGCGGCTGTGGAGTTACCTCGGTGCCGAGACCGTCGCGATCAACGCCTCGCCGATCATCAGCGATGATTCGATCTACATCGTCAGCGGCGCCGACGAGGTGACGTCACTCGATCACGCCGGCCAGGTTCGCTGGCGCACGAAGCTCGATCCCGACGGCTTCGACTGGGGCAACGCGACGATCGGCACGCCCGCGTTCGCGTCCGGAATCCTCGTCGTGCCGACGCTGTATCGCGACCTCGTCGCGCTCGATGCAGCGACGGGCGTCGAGCTGTGGCGGCGCGCCGCGGTCCCCGGTCCGCTGCACACGACGCACTACCGCGGCGCCGGCGAGGCGGGCTTTGCGGCATCGCCGGTGATCACGGGCGATCTCGTGTGGGCCGTCGACACGTCGGGCAAGCTGACCGCGTTCGATCTCGCGAGTGGCGCGACGGCGTGGACGACCGACCTCGGCGTGCCCGTGCTCGCGGGCCTCGCGGTCAGCGGCGACTGGCTGATCGCCGCGTCGTACGACGGCTCGGTGCGCGCACTCGTGCCGACGAAGCGCGAGCGTCCGCCCGTCGAGCCACCGACCTGCGCCGAGGTCGTCGCGCCTGCGGGCTGCTGCGACGCGAGCGGCACGCCGATCGGCGCGCTCGTGCTCACGCTCGGCGTCGCCGGCGTAATATGGCGGCGCCGACGATGATCGCGAGCGCGAGCGCGTAGCCGCCGACGAGCACGCGCCAGCGCCGCGGCTCGAACCGCCACGTGATGTCGTGCTTGCCGGCGGTTACCCACACGGCGCGCAGGAGGTAGTTCGCGCGCACGGGCGTCGCCTCCTTACCGTCGACATAGGCGTGCCAGCCAGGGAACAGGATCTCGTTGAGCACGACGAGCCCATCGCGTGGCGCATCGATCGTGAAGCGGATCTCGTCGGGCTCGTAGCTCGTGAGCTCGCCGTCGCGCGCGTCGGACGCGGCGGTCGTCGCGTCCGCAGGGAGGAGCTTCGCGTCTTCGGGCTCGACGATCGCGCGCCTGCGAACGCCGTCCGGATCGACGAGCCCGCGCACCGCATCGAGCACCTTGCGCCGCTCGACGACATTGACCGCGCCGACCCACTGCACGAGCGGCGCCGGATGCTTCGCCTCCCACAGCTCGCCACCGCGCGCATCGAACTCGGGATGCGGCATCATCACGAACGCCGCGCTGTTGCCGTAGCGGAAGTGCGGGCGCTTGAGCACGTAGCGAACGTTGAAGTCCTCGACGATGGCGGCGTTCTTCTTCGCGTAGTCGAGCACCTCGACGTAACGCTTGAGGCTGATCGGATCGAGCGCGGGATAGCCGCGGAAGTCGCGAATCCGTAGCCGCGCACCGGCGCGTTCGCCGAGGACGAACTCGTCGTAGACGCGCCAGCGGTCGCGAACGCCGTCGAGCCGCGCCAGGATCTCGGCGTCCTTCGCATGCGTCTGACGCACGTCCGACGCCGGCGGCGCCGAAGGCAGCACGAACGTGAACAGCGGCGCGTCGAGCAGCGCACAGATCGCGAGCGCGGACAGCGCGCCCTCGGCGATCCGTCGCGGCGTCCACACGACGACGACCGCGAGCGCGGCGACGATGATGGTCGCGGGAATCGACCACCACGCGGGACGATCCTTCGGCGATGCCGGATGTCCCCAGCCGACGACGAACACGATCGCGAGGATCACCGCGAGCGCCGCGACCCCGGCGACACGCCAGCGCAGCTTCGCGTCTCCCGCCGCGGCCTCGAGCGCGGCGATGCCGTAGCCCGCACCGGCGGCGACCGACCACGCGACGAGCATCTTGTAGCGGCCGGGCACGCGCAGCATGCCGAAGCCCGGCACGTGATCGACGAGGAATCCGAGCAGCGGCGCCGTCCCGCCGGCGGCGAGCAACACGCCGAGGATCGCGGTGAGCACGAGCACGATCGCCGCACCGCGATCGAACCGCGGCCGCACGATGACCGCACACACGGCAAGCATCACGACGGCGACGCCCATGTACAGCTCGAACAGACCCGCGCCGCGGCAGAACACACCTCGCGCCTCGGCGGGCAGCGGCAGCGACAGCGCGAGCGCGAACGCGCGCCCCGGAGGTGCGAATCGATCGCGCGAGCCGAGCGCGACGAGCTCTCCGGTCGGCAGCACCGTGACGCCCGCGACGAGCAGCGCGATCGCGACCGCGCTCCCCACGCACGCCGCGAGCCGCAGCAGCTCACCGCGCGTGCGGCGCGAGGGCTCGCGAAGAAATCCGACGAGCCGCCACGTCGCATACGGCGCGACGAGCAGGGCGCTGTAGAACAGACCCGGTGGCGAGCCCGCGGTCATGCACAAGAGCAGCGCCGCGCCGACCGCGACGCCGCGCCGCCAGCTCGGTTTCGCGAGCGCGTAGTCGACCGCGAGCCACACGAGCGGGACCCACACGAGCGGCCACAGGATGTTCGATGCCTTGTGCGTGAGCAGCGGCGCGCATGCGATGAGCCCGAGGCCGCCGACCATCGCCGCACGCACCGAGAGCCCGCGCGAGCGCAGGAACAGATGCATCATCGCGGCGGCGGCGACGTGATGCGCGAGCACCTTGATCTGGACGAGCCACCACGACGTGCCGAACACCGCGCCCCACGCCGCGAACGGCCAGTTGAACGGGTAGTACCGGTCGAACACCGGGTCGCAGAAGATCGGGTACCCGCCCTTGTCGTACGGGTTCCACAGCGAGAACCGACCCTCGGCGAGCTCGCGCGCGAAGAAGTCGAGGTCGGGACCGTGCGTGTCGATCGTGTCCCAGCCGAGCCCGGTCGCAACGCCGTGCTGGTGCCAGAGGTCGCGATAGATCCAGATCACCGCGAGCGTGTAGAGGATCGGCACCCAGTACCACTCACCGCGCCGGGCGAGGTGGCCCCGCACGCGTGTGAGTAGGTCCATGGCCCGCACTCTAGCGCCGAGCATCGAACCTGCGCACGACCGTTTGCACTCGTTGTGCCCGCGAATGCACTTGTCGTCCTTCTCGTTGAAAGACGTAGTTGTCGTCGACGAGGCGAATCGACCCGCCACGCCGCTTGTCATCGCGATATGATCCTGCTTGCGTGGGAGGCAAGGCCGTCGATCAACCGAGGACGGAGGCGACCCGTCTTGGTTCGTACGAGATCGTTCGAAAGCTCGCGCGAGGCGGCATGGCCGAGCTCTTTCTCGCGCGCACGGTTGGACCGGAAGGCTTCGAGAAGCTCGTCGTCCTGAAGAAGATCCTTCCGAAGCACGCCGACAATCCCCGGTTCGTCAGGCTGTTTCTCGACGAGGCGAAGCTCGTCGCGACACTCGATCATCCCGGCATCGCCCACGTCTACGACATGGGCAAGGTCGACGCGCACTACTTCTTCACGATGGAGTACGTGCACGGCCAGGACGTGCGCACGACGCTCCGTCGCACGTCGCGGATGGATCGCAAGTTCCCGATCGATCACGCGGTGCAGATCGCGCGCGACGTCGCAGCGGCGCTGCACTACGCGCACGAGCGACGGCGTCCTGACAACACACTGCTCGACGTCGTCCACCGCGACGTGTCGCCGTCGAATATCCTGATCTCGTACGACGGCGCCGTGAAACTCGTCGACTTCGGCGTCGCCAAGGCCGCGACGAGCACGGTCAAGACGCGCACCGGCACGCTCAAGGGCAAGATCTCGTACATGTCGCCCGAGCAGGCGAAGGGCTCGCCGCTCGATCGCCGCAGCGACATCTTCTCGCTCGGCATCGTGCTCTGGGAGATGGTGACGACGTCGCGGCTGTTCAGGAGCGAGAACGACCTCGCGACGATCCAGATGATCATCAACTCGAGTGCGCAGCCGCCGTCGCAGATCAATCCGCAGGTATCGCCCGAGCTCGAGCGCATCGTGCTGAAGGCGCTCGCGAACAACATCGACGAGCGCTACCAGACGGCGGAGCAGCTGCAGCTCGATCTCGAGGAGCTCGCACGCGAGCAAAAGCTCAAGCAGTCGACGGTCGCGCTGCGCGGGTTCATGCACGACCTGTTCGGCGCGGAGATCGAGGCGTGGACCATCGCGCAGGCGTCGGGACATACGCTGACCGATCACGTGCTCGCGGCGACCGAGATGACGACGCCGGTCAGCGAGAGCGAGCTCGAGTACCTCGCCGAGGAAGATGACTACGACCTCGACGACCTCGACGAGCCGGACTCCGAGCAGGCGACCGCAGCGCCGTCGGTGTCGGGATTCGCGACACAGCAGATTTCGGTACCGCCGCCACCGACTCGGATCGCGCCGCCCTCGATCGTCGTCACGGATCAGACGCCGGCGCCGTTCCCGATCGCGCCGCGCGAGTGGCGCCCGCGTGCGGAGCAAACGCTCGTCGGCCACGTCTCGAACGAGAGGCGCACGAAGCAGGTGCTGATCGGCGGGTCGATCGGATTCGCGGTCGTCGTGCTCGTCGTCGCCGCGCTCGTCGGTGACCACAAGCCCCCACCCGCCGCCGCGCCTGTCGAGCCCGAGGAGTCGACGCGGATCGAGATGAAGACCGCGCTGCCACCACCGCCGCCGCCGGTCGAGGCGCAGCCCGCGCCGGTCGAAGCGCCCGCCATCGTGGCGCCGCCCCCGACCGAGGTGAAGGTCGACAAGAAGTCGCGGCCGAAGAAGCAGAAGTCGTCGACGAAGTAGCGCGCGTCGCGGGTTCAGAACGTAAAGATCGCCGCGCCCCACGTGAAGCCGGAGCCGAACACGCTCGACAGGATCCGGTCGCCGCGCTTCACCTTGCCCTGCTGGCGCCAGTAGTCGATCGTGAGCGGCACCGTCGCCGCGGTCGTGTTGCCGTAGAACTCGATCGTGTTGAGGACCTTCTCCGGCGGGATCTTCGCGACCTCGACGACCTTCTCGTTGATGCGGAGGTTCGCCTGGTGCGGCACGAACCACTGGATGTCGTCCCACGACAGACCGGTCTTCGCGAGCGCCGCCTGCGTCGACATCACCATGCCGCGCACCGCATTCAGGAACACGCGCTTGCCGTCCATCTTCGGATAGATGATCTCGTTCTCTTCGCGGCTCTTCGCGTTGTAGCCGACGTACGGCAGCTTCTGGATCTCGAAGATCTTGAGATAGAGATCCATCGCGCCGGTGCCGTCGGCGTGCGCGGACGTGTAGACGATGCCGGTCCTCGGATCATCCGACTCCGACGGGCCGAGCACCATCGCGCCGGCGCCGTCGCCGAACAGCACCATGACGTCGCGGCCGCGCGTCGTGAAGTCGAGCGAGTGGCTGTGCAGCTCGGCGCCGATCAGGAGGATGCGCTTGTACATGCCGGTGCGCACGAATGCGTCGGCCATCTGCATGCCGTAGACGAATGCCGAGCACTGCTGGCGAATGTCGAAGCACGCGCAGCTCGTGCGATCGATGCCGAGCTTCTTCTGGACGAGCACCGCGGTGCCCGGGAAGTGAAAGTCGGGCGAGAGCGTGCCGAGGATGATGCAGTCGATGTCACTGGGCTCGATGCCGGCGTCGGCGATCGCCTTCTTCGCGGCAAGGGCGGCGAGGTCGCTCGTCGCGACGCTGCCGTCGTTTGGCACGTAGCGGCGCGCCTTGATGCCGGTCCGCTGCTGGATCCAGGCGTCGTTGGTCTCGGTCTGGATCGTGTCCTGGCGAACGTGCTGCTCGTCGAGGTACGGAATCTCTTCGTTCGTGACGACGCGATCGGGGACGTGACTGCCGAGCCCCAGGATCTTCGTGCGGATCATAGAAGGGGACATAACACACACTTGTGCAATAGTTCGGTCATGCGGGTGCCACTCGTCGCGCTTGTTGCGACTGTGACACTCGCGATCAGCGTCGGAGCCGCTCCCGTCGCGCACGATCCACGCGCACTGCGTGGATGGTCTCTATATGACCGCTACTGCCTCGCTTGTCACGGCGCGAATGGCGATGGCGAAGGACCCGCTGCGCGTTACGCGTCGGGGGACCCTCGCGCGTTCTCCGAGGGCGCCTACGAATGGCGGTCGACGCCCGTCGGTCAGCCCCCGACCGACGACGATCTGCGGCTGGCGATCCGGTTCGGCGCGCCCGGCACGTCGATGCCCGGATTCGATCAGACGCTCTCCGCCGGTGAGATCGATCAGCTGATCGAGATCGTGCGCGCGCTGTCGCCGGCGGCAAAACCGGGCAAGCCGATCGTGCTCGCCGCACCGCCGGCGCGCGATCCCGCACGCGGTGCCGAGCTGTGGAAGCAGAAGGGCTGTGCCTCGTGTCATGGCGAAACCGGCCGCGGCGATGGGCCGAGCGCGAAGTCGATGGCGGAACCGCCGTACGACCTCACCGCATTCCCGCTGCGCCGACCTCGCTCGACCGACGACGCCGACGCGCGCAGGCACGCCGCCGCGCTCAGCATCGCGACCGGTCTCGCGGGAACGCCGATGCCCGGCTACGCCGGCGCGCTCTCCGATGCCGAGCTGTGGGCGCTCGCCGATCACGTCGTGGCGCTCGGTGCCAACGTGAAGCCGCGCGATCGCAGCATCCTCGACGAGGCCAAGATCGTCGCCGATCGCGGCTCGCCGATCCTCACCGGGACATGGCCCGGCACCGATCCGATCGAGGCGAAGGTGTTCGGCGCGCCGCTTCGGTCGCAGGGCACGCCGCCGGCCTCGCTCGCACCGGCGCAGGCGTCGCTGTCGGCGCAGCAGTGCGCGCGGTGTCACGCGAAGCAGGCGCGCGAATGGCAGCCGTCGGTGCACGCGAACGCTGCAGCATGGGGCCTCGGCGCACGCGAGCTCGATCATGCGACCGAGGACGGCGCGTGCAACCGCTGCCACACGCCGCTCGCCGAGCAGAGCGAGGGTCCGCTGCGCGCCGAGGGCGTGACGTGCGCGGGTTGCCACGTGCGCGACTGGGTGCGCCATGGTCCGCCGAACGTGTCTCCGTCGCTGTTGCCGTCGGCGAGCTATCCGCTTGTCACGCTCGCACTCTACGAGCGCGCCGACTTCTGCATGACGTGTCACCAGCTGCCACCGCGCACCGCGGTCGCGGGCAAACCATTGCTCGACACGTACAAGGAGTGGCTCGAGAGTCCGTACATGGCGCGCGGCATCCAGTGCCAGCACTGCCACATGCCGAATCGCGAGCACACCTGGCTCGGCGTGCACGACCGCGAGACGTTCCGCCAGGGCGTGAAGCTCGATGCAACGGCGCACCGCAGCGGCGACTCGATCTCGGTCGTCGCGACGCTCGCGAACGTCGGCGCGGGACACTACCTGCCGACGACGCCGACGCCTGCGGTCTGGCTGCGCATCGAGCTCCTCGACCGGGCCGGCCGTCCGATCGACGGTGCACGCGACGAGCTGCGCATCGGTCGCGACATCGCATACGCCGGCGGCTGGCGCGAGAAGTCCGACACCCGCATCCCGCCGGGCGAAGCCCGCACGATGGCGAGGGCGTGGCGCGCGGGCCGAACGGCCGAAGCCGCGACGGCACGGATCACCGTCGAGGTGCACCCCGACGCCTATTACGAACGTCTCTACGCCGACCGTCTCACCTCGAAGTCGCTGCCCGCCGCGACGCGCACCGCTTACGAAGCGTCTCTCGTTCGCGCGAAGGCCGCACGCTACGTCGCCGAACAACGCGACGTTCCGATCGCGCTATTATCGAAGCGATGACCACACAGGCCGGGATGCTGACCTGTCCGCACTGTGGCGCCGGCGCGAAGTCGACCGACCACCACTGCTCGCACTGCAACACCGAGCTGATGATGAAGGCCTGCCCTCGCTGCCTCGCGCGCTCGTTCTCCGGACACAAGCACTGCCCGGGTTGCGGCGCCGAGCTCGATCTCGTCGCGAAGACGCCGGGCAAGGAGCTCCCCTGCCCGCGTTGCACGACGCCCCTGCACGCGCGACTCGTCGGTGACATCGTGATCGATGAGTGCGGCAGCTGCATGGGCCTGTTCCTCGATCAGGTCGCGATCAGGCGCGTGATCGCCGATCGCCAGCAGGCACGCGCCGAGGCGCTGCTCGGTGCGCTGCCGAATCAGGTCGCGTCGCAGATCGTCAAGCCCGGCCAGAAGATGTACGTGAAGTGCCCGGTCTGCACGACGATGATGAATCGCAAGCTGTTCGCGATGGGAGCGGGAGTGATCGTCGACGTGTGCCGCGACCACGGCACGTTCTTCGATACCGGCGAGCTCCCGCGCGTGATCGAGTTCGTGATGCAAGGTGGGCTCGAGAAGGCCGAGAAGAAGGAGATCGAGCGCAGGCGCGCCCAGCTCGCCGTCGACCGCGCTCGCGGAACGCCGGTGATCATGCCGCCCGTGACCGACACGCGCACGCCGGGCTCGGCGCTGGTCGACATCCTGTTCTCGCTCCTCGGCTGACTGATAAGATTCTCCTATCAGAGGCATCCACGGATCGGACCTATTCCGATGCACGGGCGATGACTATGGTCTTGTCATGTACAAGACGCCTAGCCAGCTCCCCGAATCCGCCCGCACCGCGCTGGTCAACACGCTGAACGACCGCCTCGCCGACGGGCTCGACCTTCACGCCGCGATCAAGGTCGCGCACTGGAACGTCCGCGGTCCTCAGTTCCCGGCGCTCCACCCACTGTTCGAGCAGTTCGCGAACCAGCTCGCGCTGCACAACGACTCGATCGCCGAGCGTGCTGTCACCCTCGGTGGCCTCGCCCACGGGACCGTCCGCCACGTCGCGAAGACCTCGAAGATCGCGGACTACCCGAACGACGTCACGCGCGACCTCGAGCACGTGAAGCTCCTCGCCGAGCGCATCGACACGTACCTCGCCGGCATCCGCGAGTCGCGCTCGATCGGCGAGAAGCTCGGCGACACCGACACGGTCGACCTGCTCACCGGCGTCGTCACCGAGTTCGAGAAGAACGCGTGGTTCCTGCGCGCGACGCTATCGTAGCGACCAGCCGCTGACCGCAGGCGGCGCGGTCAGATCGATCTCGTAGAAGCCACCGCCCGGCGCCAGCCAGGGCGTATGCGTGCCGGGCACGAGGTCCTTCCACTCGTTCGCGACCGCGCCGTGAACGACATGCAGCGCGAGTCGCGTGTGCGTCGGGCACGTGCCGAGCGCGCTCCACGGCACGCTCACCGAGAGCGTGTGGAGATCGGCCGACGCGAACGTGCTCGCGTCGAGGTCGAGCGTGCGTGCCGTCCAGCCATCGCCGGGGACGAACACGCCGTTGTACCCGCCGGTGCCGGAATCCGAGACGCGACGCACCGCGATCAGATGCGTCGGCGAGAACGGCAGCGCCGGGACGAGCCCACCGTACTCCTTGCCGTTCGCCGGGGTCGCCGCGCCGAGCGTGGTGCCGGCCTCGACGTAGATGTGCAGCGGCTCGTACGCCTGCTCGAACGCGGTCGATGCGACCGTCACGTAGAGCTTCGCGTCGTCCCACGCGATCGCGGCGACGTCGGTGCCGAGCATCGCGCCCGGCGTGACCTGCTGGGCCGCGGGGTACTCGGCCATGTCATCGGTGCCGTCGAGGGTCGGCGTGAGCCCGGCCGCGATCGCACAGCCTTCAGGCGGCGCGTCCGCCTGGACCGAGCTCGCGTCCGCCTCGCGCGCGTCGGGCTGCCGCGCGGCATCGGGCTGCGGAAGGTCGCCCGGACTGCCGCGCCCGGAGGCGCAAGCCGCAAGTGCCGCGCACGTTGCGAACGGCAACGCGAGGCGCGACGAGACGTGCGCGAGTGATCGCGCAGATTCACTGGGTTGCGTCGCTGGCATCGATCGCACGCCGCGGGGAGAGCAGCGGCCGTGCCACGTTGCTCGCCCCGCATCGAGCCGCCGACTTCTCGACATCCGTGGTTGCCACGGAGCCGCGACGCGGCTGCCATGCGTTCGCGGTACCGTGCGCCGGTGATTCGCCCGCTCGCGATCGTCTCGATGCTCGGCGCGCTGCTCGCCGGCTGCCCGGCCGCGCCGACCAGCTCGTCGACGCAAACGAAGCCGCGCGCGATCGATCCGACGCCCGACTCGCGGCCGCGCCTCGTCGTCGTGGTCGTCGTCGACCAGTTCCCGGAGTGGTCGTTCGAGCGCAAGCGGACCGCGCTGACCGGCGGCTTCGCGCGGCTGCTTGCGGAGGGCGAGTGGCGTGTCGGCCATCATCCGTCGGGCGCGACGATCACCGCATCCGGCCACGCGCTCATCGGCACCGGCGAGACCCCGTCGAAGTCGGGCATCCTCGCGAACGAGTGGTGGAGTCGCGATCAGGATCGCGCCGTCAAGGCGGTCGAGCCCGACGATCAGACGAAGTGGTTGCGCGTGCCCGGCCTCGGCGATGCGATCGCCGCGACGAACACGCCGGCATCGATCGACGCGACAAAGAGTCCTGCGGCCCGCACGCCCAAGCCGGCCGCGAAGGCCGTCGCTGTCGCGCTCAAGGATCGCGCGGCGCGCCTCCTCCTCGGTCACCGCGGCCTTGCCGTCTGGTACGACGCGTCGACCGGCACGTGGGCGAGCTCCGGTGACGCGGTCGGCAAGTTCGCGCACGAGCCGGTCCACCCGGTCACGACGGCCGAGTCAGCCGCGACCGATCCGCGCCCGCCGTGGATTCGCGCGATGACGCCGCCGTCGAAGCGGCTCGCGCCGTGGACGCCGCTCGATGCCGATCGGCTCGCGAAGCTGAGCGGCGTCGCCGACGCGCAACCCGGCGAGGTCGGCGAGAAGGGCTTCGGCCCGACGTTCCCGCACGAGCCGACGACCGTCGCGAAGTACAACGACGCGGTGTTCGCACTGCCGCTCGGCAACGAGGTCGTCCTCGACGCCGCGCTCGCCGCGATCGATGGCGAGAACCTCGGCGCCGATCACGTCCCCGATCTCCTGTTCGTGTCGCTCTCCGCACACGACTACATCGCGCACGGCTGGGGCCACGAGTCGTGGGAGGCGTGGGACTCCGAGCTCCGTCTCGACGCACAGCTCGATCACTTCCTCGCCGAGCTCGATCGCCGCGTCGGCGAAGGCCGGTGGGCGATGATCCTGACGAGCGATCACGGCGGCGCGCCGATGCCCGAAACCAACGGCGGTGGCCGCTACACCGTCGAGCAGATCAAGTCGGCCGCCAACCTCGCCGCGACCACCGTGCTCGGCACCGGCAACTGGATCGCGAACGCGCAGTATCCGTACGTCTACCTGTCCAAGGCGGCGCTCGCGCAACCCAGGAGCGAGCTCAAGAACGCGCTGAAGAAGATCGTGTTCGCGCTGAAGTCGTTCCCCGGCCTCGGTGTCGCCGACCGTACCGACGCGTTCGCCGGGCGCTGCGACGAGCGCACGGGCGATGCAAAAGCGCTCTGCCTGATGATCGATCCCGAGCGCGCCGGCGACTTCATCTATCTGCCCGGGCCCGGCTGGATCATGGAGGAAGAGGACGAGCGCCTCGCGACCGCGCATGGCTCGCTCAACGACTACGACCGCGAGGTCCCGGTCCTGCTCTTGCCGTGGGGCCGCACGAAGCACGCGCCCGCCGATGCGCCCGGCGAGAAGATCGACCTCGGCGAGCTCGCACCGCTCATCGCGAGCTGGCTCGGCGTGCCAAGCCCGACGACCCTGACGCGCTAGCTCGCAACCCACGTCGCAGGGTGGCGCGGCGTGCCGACTCCGACGACGTTGCCGCGCGAGCTCGCACAGCTCACGAGCTGGCTCGGCGTGCCAAGCCCGGCGACCCTGCCGCGCTAACTCGCACCGCTCATCGCGAGCTGGCTCGGCGTGCCAAGCCCGACGACCCTGCCGCGCTTACTCGCACCGCTCATCGCGAGCTGGCTCGGCGTGCCGAGCCCGACGACCCTGCCGCGCTAGGTCGCGCGGTCTGTGCCGTCAGATCTCGTGCGGCATCGGTCGGCGCGGCGCGCGGAAGTAGCGCAGCGGCGAGTACGGTCCGAAGTTCGACACGCGCGACGTGTAGAGGTCCGCGTAGTCGTTGACCTGCTCGCCGAAGCGCGAGTTCTCGTTGCCCTCGCGCAGGCAGCTGCCCCAGTGCGGGTTGTACGCGCGGTCGATGCGCGCTTCGAGCGAGTCGACCTCGGTCTCCATCAACTCGGCACGCTCGCGCAGGGTCTCGACCGATGTCCGTGCGAGCTTGCGTTCTTCCTCGAGCCGCGCGCGCAGCGGCGCCGACGTCGATGGATCGTCGAGCAGGCGCTGGATCTTCTTGAGGCGCAGCGTCTGGTAGTCGATCTCCGACTCGAGGTTGCGATGCCGGCGATCGAGAAGGTCGAGGTCGCTGATCTGTGCCTCGAGCCGCTCGCTGACCGAGATCTCGCGCTCGAGCTCCTGCAGCACCATCGCGGTGCGCCACATGTGCTGCTTCCGCAGGCGCAGGATGTCGCCGTAGATGTGGTCGCCGATGTAGAGCACCTGCTCGCCCTTGATGCCCGTCATCTGCTCGAACGCGACGACGTTGCCGCCCTGATAGATCTTGTCGCGCGACAGGTGCTTGATCTCGCCGTTCGTCGGAATCGGCTGCATCGTCTGCGGATCGATCTGGACGAACGGGCGCAACTCGTTGAAGAACGCCGGCTTCGCGCCGCCGACGATCACGATGTCGAAGTAGTTGCGCCACGACGGGTACGCCTTGCGCTCGCCGTCGAGGAGGTAGCTCATCACGACGGTCGTGTAGTCGTAGAGCGAGTTCGTCAGGAGGAACAGCTTCTTGCCCGAGCTGCGGAACTTGTGGAGCGTCTCGCCGAGGAGCGGATCCTTGGCGATGTACTCCGGCAGGTTCGCCTTGATGACGCTCTTCAGCGTGTCATCCCGGTGGGCCTCGTCGATCGCCGTACGAATATCTCCGAACAGCTTGTCGTAATCGACCGTGCCGGTTTGCTTGTCGGCCCAGTCGACCAGGGTCGTGTACATGACCGCCTCGGGAAGACCGAACAGCGTGTCGATCCACTCGAACCGATCCGCTGACAGGTTGATCTTCTCGTTGCGATACGACGCGCGGCGCTGGTCGTGATCGAGCTCCTTGAAGCCGTGGTAACAGCGACCGACGTAGGCGTGTCGGTCCATCTTGAAGACATTGCCCAGTTGCCGGTCCACCATGAGGCCGCGAATCGCCCACTTGGGGTCGTACGACAGCTCTCGGATAGCTTCGGGGTAGCCATGCTTGCCGATCAGCTTCTGCAGCGTCAGCTCCATGGACAGCTGCTCGAGCTTCTCCTGGTGGTAGAGCGCGAGCGTGTAGTCCATGTCGAACCCGATCATCTCGATCGAGTCCATCCGGAGGTTGCGGTTGCAGAAGACGCGGTTCTTGCGGGCTACGTCGATTTCGGTGGTGGTCTCGCCGAGCAATGCGCCGATCGTCGGATCGAGATCGAGGCTGGCGACCATTCCTGATCATTGTAGCGCGTTGCGATACATTCGGGGACATGGCCTCGCCGCCCCCTGCCTGGAACCGCTCGCCCGACCCCTTTGCCGAGCTCATCTCTGCTGAAGCCATCGCAGCCCGCGTAGCGGAGCTCGGTGCCCAGATCACGACCGATTACCGCCCCCTGATCGCAGAAAACGACGTTGTCGTGATCGGCGTCCTGAAGGGCTCGGTGATTTTCCTTGCCGACCTCGTGCGTCACGTTGCACTTCCCGTCGTCATCGATTTCATCGGTATCTCGTCGTACGGAGACGCGACCGTGTCCTCGGGCGTCGTCCAGATCACGCAAGATCTGTCTCGCCCCATCGAGGGCAAGCACATCATCGTGGTCGAGGACATCGTCGACACCGGCCACACCGTCCACTACCTCCTCGAGAACCTCGCGACCCGCCGCCCGGCGTCGATCAGGCTCGCCTCGCTCCTCCACAAGCCGGAGCGCCAGGAGCGCGAAGTCAAGATCGACTACCTCGGCTTCACGATTCCAAACAAATTCGTCGTCGGCTACGGCCTCGATGTCTCGCAGCGCTACCGCAACCTGCCCTACATCGGCTTCGTGACCAACGCATGAAACCAGAGCAGCTGGCACGCCTTCCTGCGGTGCTCTTCGAGATCGGGAAGCTCGTCGGATCGGACCTCGATCCCGGCATCCTGCTCTCGCGCATCGCCGAGCTGATCTGTCAGCTCATCAACGCGAAGGCGTGCTCGGTCATGCTGCTCGATGCCCATCGCAAGCGCCTCCTCGCCAAGGCCGCCTACGGCCTCCGGACGGAGCGCATGCACACCCTCTCGTTCGCGATCGGCGAAGGTGTCGCCGGCTGGGTCGTCGAGCGCGGCGAGTCCGCGCTCATCCACGACGTCGCCACGGACGCCCGGTTCGTCCAGCTGCCCGCCAACCAGACGCCGATCGCATCGATGCTCTGCGTCCCCCTCCTCTCGCGCGGCGAACGCGTCGGCGTGGTCACCGCCACCGCCGAGCACATCGACGCGTTCGATGCCGACGACCTCGAGATCGTGCGCTTCATCGCCACCACGATCGCGCTCGACATCGAGAACGTCCGCCTCCACCGCGTCGCGGTCACCGACCCGCTCACGGGCACGTACAACCGCGAGTTCCTGCAGCAGCGCCTGCCCGCCGAGATCGAGGCCACCATCGAGCGCGATCGCCCACTCTCGATCGCGCTCGTCGATGTCGACCACTTCAAGGCCGTCAACGATCAGTACGGTCACGGCGTCGGTGACGTCGTCCTCGCCGAGGTCGCCCGCCGCCTCCGCAGCGCGATCCGCGGCGGCGACCTCCTCGTTCGCTACGGTGGCGAGGAGTTCATCGCGGTCCTCCCCAAGGCCGACGCTGGCCGCGCATGGGAGGTCGGCGAGCGCATGCGCCAGCGCGTGTGCGAGCGCGCGTTCGACGTCGGCGATGGCCTCGCCCTCCTCCTGCGCATTTCCGTCGGCATCGCCCAGTGGCGGATGGGCGAGAAGATGCCCGATCTCATCGAGCGCGCCGACATCGCGCTCTACGGCGCCAAGCAGCGCGGCCGCAACCGTGTCGAGGTCGCGCCGTGACCAGCCTCCTCGGAGTTGTCCGATGAACGACCGCATCGGAGTCGTCCGGACCGACCGCATCGGAGTCGTCCGGTGAACGACCGCATCGGAGTCGTCCGGTGAACGACCGCATCGGAGTCGTCCGGTGAACGAGCGCATCGGAGTCGCACCGTGAGCGCGCCGGACAAGCCGGACGACGGCGACCGGCCGACGCGCGGACAGCCGACGCCCGGACAGCCGACGCCCGGACAACCGACGCCCGGACAGTCGATGCCCGGACAGCCGACGCCCGGACAGTCGATGCCCGGACAGCCGATGCCCGGACAGCCGATGCCCGGACAGCCGATGCCCGGACAGCCGATGCCCGGACAGCCGACGCCCGGACAGCCGACGCCCGGACAGCCGACACCCGGATACCCCACGCGCGGACAGCCGACACCCGGACACCCCACGCGCGGACAGCCGACACCCGGACACCCCACGCGCGGACAGCCGACGCCCGAACAGCCGATGCGCGGACAGCCGACACCCGGACAGCCGAAGCCCGGACAGCCGATGCCCGGACAGCCGACGCC
>JABFXX010000279.1 GCA_013368795.1 Kofleriaceae bacterium | reverse complement strand
CATCGACAACCATGGAACCAGACATCACGACGAACATCCACGTGGCGGCGTCGGCTTCTCGGCTAAGGCAGCGCTCGAGCAAGCGCGAGCGATAGCGCTTGGCCGTGTCGACCGTTATGTCCGCCAACAATGATGAGCGTCGCTGATCTTGCAACTGCTCCAGTACCGCTGAGACTCTCCACGCGTGGGGAATGTCTCCAAGCTTGCGAAGGTGGCAAACACATCGCTGCTACCAGATCACCTCGCGTTCTTGTCGGCGCACGCGAAGTCGCTGCACCGCGAAGACGGCGAGGCGTTTCCCGCTTGGCATCCGCCGGGCAAGGCGCCGCACGTAGTGGATGAGAACGCGGCATGGACCAACGAAGTGATCGAGGTCTACGGATCGAAGGAGATCGAGACGCTGCTCGCCGCCCGGCGCGTCGCATTTTGGGATCGGCGACTGATGCGTCACGCGGTGCCGATAGCGGGTTGCGGCGGCGGTGACTTCGTCGTTCAGGTCGTGAGCGGACGGTCCAAGGGGCACGTGTTGCTCGTCAGCCATGATGCGTACGGCGACTTCTTCGAGCACCTGGCGCGCCTCGGCGACGCTCCGACGAGTGATCAAGTCGTCGCAGACCTCCTTCACCCGCGCTTTGACGCCGCCGAACGGATCGCTCGATCGTTTGCGGACTTCTATCAGCAGCTATACCGGGGGCGATCGGGCCAAGTCTCCGACGAGGAGGGCGGCTATCAGGTGATCAAGCTCGACTGGGAGCTCTCCGCGTTGGCAAGCGATCGCAAGCAGCTGTTCATGCTCGGTCAACGGGGGCGCCGTGGGGTGTTGCTGGCGATGGGACCGCAGAGCTCGCCCAAGGTTGTTGTTCCCGACGCTGGGATCACCGACGCGAGCTTGTTCCTGCACGGGACGCGGCTGCTTCAAGCGACTCGGCGGGAGCTGCGCGTGTCGCGAGCCGGTGGTTCGTTTCGCACGCTGTTACGCGGAAACTTCATCGGGATTGGCGGCGATGGTGCCGGTGGGGTGTGGGCGATCAGTAGTAGACGGTCCCGCTACTCGTTCTTTCATTCGAAGGATGGAGCGCGGTTTACGCGGGTTCAGGAGTACGACTTCGACGACATCCTGACGGTGCATGGCGCCTGCTCGAAAGGGCTGTTGCTTTCGAGTCTTCACGAGGCCCGGCTCTTCCTGCTCGATCGCAAGGGGGAGCTCGAGGAGCTGCGCACGCCGCGCGACGACTACTTTGGCGTGCACCCGATCGTTGTTACCCGGAAGGGAACAATCATCGCCGGCGACGAGTGGCGGTCGCCAGACCTTGGCAAGACCTGGAAGCGCACGACGAGCACGGGTGGTGTTGGAGCGAACATGCTCATTCAAACTTCGAAGGGCGTGATCGTCGCGCTGTGCGAGACCGAGCGTGGCGACACGCGGCTCCTGATTTCACGCGACGAGGGCGCGCGCTTTTCGAAGCTCGACGTACGTATCAAGGGCGAGAGCACGGCGATCGCGGAGCTCGGCGACCAGCTGGTGATCGCCAATGGCGCGCAGCTCGTGCGGATCCCACTGGCATGACGGCGAAAACGCGACGGGCGCCACGCGCATGTCGAGAAGTGCCGAGTGCCTGACGCGCGCGCTACCTCACTGCCACATGGGTTCAACGATGGCCTCGACCTCGATGAAATGGAGTCGAAGCTTCGCGCCACCTTCGGGCCACCATCCGACACGTTCGCTGCCCTCCACGCTGCCGAGAACTATGGAGCAGGATGTTGGTACATTGACGACTTCGCCGATCTGCGCGGCGAAGCATCAGTTGTGCCCGCGCGTTGAGGACTCGTCGCGAATCGCAGCGCGTTCTCCATGACGTAACTCATCTGCGGGCGTCTGCCGAAAAACCAAAACACCGCGCATCTGCGCGGCGGTTTCGTTTTCCTGGTGGAGCGTGTTGAGCAATCGTGGGTAGGCTGTGGCGGGTGACAGCCGCCCCCGCTGACATCAGCGTGACCGCGAAGGTCTCAGCCTACTACCGCAAGTTTTCCGACATCGCTTTCGCCGCCGAAGTCGCCACACTGATCGGCGCCGAAGACGCTTTCGCGGAGATCGTCCGGAACCACGGACTCGAACACGACAAGCTGACGTTTTACGCGCCGATGTTCGAGGCACGCTACAAGAGCATCACCCAGCTCATCCGTAACTCTGGCGCCTCACAGGTTCTCGAGCTGGCGTGTGGCTACTCGCTTCGCGGATTGGATCTCACGCGAGACAGTTCACTCTGCTACGTGGAAACCGACTTGCCTGAGGTTGTCGCGACCAAGCTCGGCCTTCTCGACGAGTTGCGGAGGCGGCATGAGATCGCGCCGAGTCCTTTGCATGTGGTCGTCGGTGCCGACGCGCTCGATGTCGAGCAACTCCGAGCCGCCACTGCGGTGTTCGATCGAAGCCGCCCATTGTTAGTCTTGTGCGAGGGGCTTATCGGGTACCTGACGAGAGAGGAAACGGGCCGCGTTGCCGTTAACGTTCGAACGCTGATCGACGAGTTCAAGGGTGGCTGGTGGATCGTTCCAGACTTCGCCTTCAAGACCGAAATTCGGAACCTCCCACCCGAAAGGATCCGACTTCGCGAGGCGATTACTGGAGTCACGCAGCGTCAACTCGACGCATCAGCATTCGAGGATGCTGATGACCTCGCGTCCTTCCTCGGTCGCTTTGGATTTGAGGCGCAGGTCCGCAGTCAGATCGACGAGACGCCGTCATTCTCCACGGTCGCGGCGCTGGACTTGTCTCCGGCAGTGATCGACCGACTGCGACCGGCGTTGCGCGTGTGGTTCATGACCGCCGTCACCGCCGGTTGAACGCCTTTTGGGAAGGCCTCCGAGCGAAGCGAAGTGACCTGCCTCGATGTCGTGCACCGACGTACTCCAGAGAACATCGCGAAGCTCGAGTCACTATGAAGTGCGTATCAGTGCGCTGGGTGAGCGCCGATCTGCAGCCAGGCTGGTCGACGGACGCGGACCGTGTGACCTGGAACTTCTTCGACATGGCCTACACCGGGCGTGCTCGAGCGGCTGCGTCTGGGGTTTGTTCCCTTCGGACTCGGGCGCGTATGCTCGCGCCAGGTGAACCTCGCTGCGGTCGATCTCAACCTGTTGGTGGCCCTCGACGCGTTACTGCGCGAGGAGAACGTCACGGTCGCGGGGCAGCGCGTCGGCCTCAGCCAGCCGGCGATGAGCCACGCCCTGGCGAGGCTGCGTGAGCTCCTGGGTGACGAGTTGCTCGTGCGCACGGGGCGCCGCATGCACCGCACCGCGCTCGGCCACCAACTAATGCCGACCGTGCGCCGCCTGATTAGCGATCTCGAGGCGACATTGCTATCGCGTCGCGGCTTCGAGCCATCGACAAGCCAGCGCCGGTTCCGCATAGCCGCAAACGATCACGCTGGCGCCGTCATGCTACCGGCGCTGTTCGCACGCTTGCGCTCGGCGGCCCCCGGGGTACAGCTCGACGTACTTCCGCAAGGTGATGGGCTACCCCTCGAGCTTGCTACTGGCGAGCTTGAAGGCGCGATCGGGACCTTCCTCGACGTGGCTCCGCCGCTGGTCGACCGCGTGCTGTTTCGCGAGGGCTTCGCGTGTGTAATTCGCCGCGATCATCCGATCGGTCGACTCACTCTGCGCAGCTACCTCGAGCTCGATCACCTCGTGATCGCGAGTCCTGGCTATGGGCCAGGCGTGGTCGATTTTGCGCTCGAGGCGCGCGGGCTTGCGCGGCGGGTGGCGATGCGAGTGCCGCACTTCCTGGTAGCGCCGGCGATCGTCGCGCGGACCGACCTCGTGCTGACTTTGCCGCGCCGTGTGCTTGCGGTCGCCACCGATCGTCGGTTGCGCGTGACCAAGCCGCCGATTCCGCTGTCCGACTTCGCCGTGCAGCTGGTTTGGCATCGCCGCAGTGACAGCGACGCCGGCGCGACGTGGTTGCGCGAGCAGATCATTGCGTGCGCTCGCTCGCTGTGACATTCGCGGCGCGAATCGATGCATCGCGACGTTCGATTGGTGCGCGCCGGCGCGTCGCACCACAGTCGTGGCATGCAGACACCGAATATCCTCCGCATCCGCGGCACGGTCATGGACGTCAATTCATACGTGATCGAGACTGCCGATTCGATCGTCGTCGTCGACGGCATGTTGACCGTGAGTGACGCGCGCGCCGTTCGATCGCACATCGCCGAGCGTGGCAAGCCATTGCGGGGCTTGATCGTCACCCACGCCCACCCTGACCACTACGCCGGCGCTAACGAGATCCTGCACGGCCGCGACGTGCCGTACCTGGCGACCGCCGCTGTTGCCGCCGCTATCGCCCGTGACGATGCCATCAAGGACCGCGTTGTCGGACCGATGATGGGCACCGAGTGGCCGATCGAGCGCAGATTTCCGACCGCGATCGCCGCAGCCACTGTCACGCTCGGCGACATCACCTTCACGGTGCGCGATGTCGGCCCTGGCGAGTCGCCCGCCGACAGCATTTGGCTCCTCGACAACCGCCACCTCTTTGTCGGCGACCTCGTTTACAACGGCATGCACGCCTACCTGGCCGACGGTCAACACGCAGCGTGGATCGCGATCCTCGATCAGCTCGCCGCAACAATCGATCGCGACGCAATGCTTTACGTCGGGCACGGCGAACCAGGAGGTCGCGCGCTGCTGGCTGTGCAGAAGCGTTACATCCAGGCTTTTGTGGAGTCAGTGGCGGCTCATCGCCATCGCGCGCCCGACGAGCGCCGAGCCGCTGTCGTAGCGGACATGCAACGACTGTTGCCCGGAGATAATCTCCGGTTCCTCATGGAGCTGAGTGTCGATCCCTTGGCGGCGCAGCTTGGGTGATTTCAAAAGAGCTGGTTCCGCGCGTGACTGCGTGCGGGCTGCTCGCGACGCTCACGGCCGAACGCGGGCTCGCTGGCCATCTGATCGCAGCGACGCTCGGAACGGCTGGTTACGGAGCTCTAGAGTTGCTGAACAGTCGCGTTTCACGCGCCGAAAACAAAAACGCCGCGTATCTCTACGCGGCGATTTCGTTTTCCTGGTGGAGCCGTGGGGGATCGAACCCCAGACCTCTAGAGTGCGATTCTAGCGCTCTCCCAGCTGAGCTACGACCCCAGGAGTGGCGGTATGGGTACCAGCGGGGACCCAAGCTGTCAAGCGGCGGTCTGCCGAACAAAAACATCGGCGCATCAGCGCGGGGTCAAGATGAGGCAAGTCGTCGTGCCGGTGGCATAGAGGGTGCCCGCCTCATCGGTGATGCGACCCTCGGCAGTCGCGACGCTCCCGCCGGCGTGGATGATCTTGGCCTCGCAGATGAGCTTCTTCGCCCGCTCGGTGATTGCCCGGACGAGCGTGACCGAGAGATCGACGGTCGTGTAGCCCTTGCCGGCGGGCAGCGTCGTATGGACCGCGCAGCCCATCGCGGAGTCGAGAATCGTCGCGGCCCAGCCGCCGTGGACGGTGCCGAGCGGGTTGTAGGCGTAGCGCTCGGGCGCGCCGATGAACACCGCGCGGCCGTGCGAGAAGTCGCCGGGCCAGAACCCGAGCGTCGAGGCGATCGGTGCGGCCGGGAAGTCACCGCGCAGGACGCCCTGGAGGTACTCGAGGCCCGAGAGCTTCATCATCGACGCGGGATCGGGAAGGCGACCCTCGTACTCGTAGGTGCGCGTGATCGGTGTCGGCGTGACGAGCTTCATCTGTGCGTCGGAGGTGGAAGAAGCAGTCACAGCGACTCCAGCTGGCGATCGACCTCGCGCACGAGATCGGAGACCGGCGGTTGGACACCCTCGCGCAGGACTTCGACGGTCGCCGCGATCACGGCATCGTCGCGCAGGATGCGGCGGTGACCGAGGCCGGTGGTCGCGAGAAGACGCGCGTTGGGCCATGCGCCGGCAAGTGCGTGGCCGTGATCGATCCTGACCTCGCGGTCCTCGAGGTCGTGGACGACGAGGAGCGAGTCACCGCGCTCGCCGCGCACTTCGGCGTCGACGAGGTTGTCGATGCGAAGCGACTCGACGGGGATGCCGGTGTGCGCCGCGAGCCGGGCTTCGAGCGAGGTGCGATCGGCGTCGTCGAGACCGACCATGCGCGCGAACTTCGCGACGGCGTCGTCGATGATGACGTTCGGCGAGATCATCACGTTGCGCGCCGCGAACACGTTGTTGCGGCTGTGCGCGAGCAGGACCCCCGCGGCGCCGAACGAGTGCGCGACGATGCCGTGCAGCGGGCCGCAGGCGGTCGCGACACCTTCGATCGCGTCGGCGAGATCGGTGAGGTAGAGGCGGTGATCGGGGGAGTCACCGTGGCCCGGCGCATCGAACGTCACGACCGACAGGCCGGCGGAGACCAGGGGGCCGACGAACGAGCCGAGCTGCGAGCCGCGACCTTCCCAGCCGTGGACGAGGAGGACGGCGGGGCCGTGACCCCAGCGCCACGTCGCGAGGTCGATCGTGCCGCCGCGCCAGCGGGGTGAGCGGAGCGGGACGCTGACGGTCGAGGGGCGGCCACTGGCGAGGACCGCCCGCTCCCGGTCCGGACGTGGGTAGCGCCGCGGAGAAGTGAACAGTCGTTCGGCAAAGCTCGCGCCGAGATCGTCGGAGAGAACGTAGGCTGCCTGGAGTGCGGCCTTCGTCAAACGGACGGCATTTTTAGAACGAACGACCGTGCGATTTTTGGGCGCGGATGAGTGCAACACGGGACCTCCTGGAGGGACGGCTGGGCTGGGGGTGGTTGCTAGCGCGAGCGCGGGGCCGGCGTGGCACGAGCCGCGGCGACGAGGCGTTCGAAGGCTTCGTGGGTCCGAGCGGACGTGGCCGGCGCACGAAGGAAGCGACTGAAGAGGTGCGTGCCGAGCATGATGCTGTACAGCTCGAACGCGAACTGCTCGGGATCGAGGTCGGCGCGGAAGTGGCCCTCGCTGATCGCGATGCGTGCGGCCTTCGCGAGGTCGTCGATCCAGTCCTTCTGCGCGCGCACGAGTGCGTCGCGCGGTGGCCCGGGCCGATCGTCGAGCTCGGTGCACGCACCGACGAAGAAACAGCCACCCGGCCGCTCGCCCCACTTGAGCCAGCGCTCGAACAGCGCGCGCATGCGCGGCTCGCCGCGCGGCTCGCGAAGCGCGGGCACCATGACTTCCTGGACGAACTGCCGCGACGCCTCTTCGACGACCGCGACCTCGAGCGCTTCCTTGGAACCGAAGTGGGCGAACAGGCCGCTCTTGGAGAGACCGGTCTCCTCGGCGAGGCGACCGATCGAGAGTCCCGATACGCCGACGACCGTCGCGAGCTCGAACGCGCGCGCCAGGATGGCCTGTCGGGTCTCTTCTCCCTTGCTCACGAAGTACAGGATAGAACGGTCGTACTATTTGTCAACGTCGCGACCGGAACCGGCCATAACCATGCGGAATGTGAAGCGGTTCTGATGGGTGGGCTCACTCCCGGACCTCGCTCGTACAATCGCCATGATGTCTCGCAGGTCCCGCCGTACCCGCCCTCGCGTAGGGCATGGGACGGGCCCCGACCTCCAGCGTCCGGCGATTGGAAGGCGCGCGACGGCTGACACGGCATGCAGGGTTCTCGCGTGCGCCGCGATCGGCTGCGCTGCGTGTGGTCGCTTCGAGTTCGATCCGTTGCCCGACGGCGCGACCGGCTCGAGCGACGCGCGCGGCGGAGGTTCGTGCGATCTCGCTGCGCCGTTCGGTACGCCGGTGCTGATCGCCGAGCTCAGCGATTCCGTGCAACCCGACGGCACGCTGCGCCTCTTGCCCGACGAGCTCACCGGCTACTTCTGGAGTCGTCGCAGTGCTGGCATGTCGCAGATCTATGTTGTCTCGAGGCCCGACCTCGCGTCGCCGTTCACGCTCGAGCTCGTGACCGGTGTCGGCGGCGGCGCGAACCAGGTCGATCCGTCGATCAGCGACGACGGTAGCGTGATGGTGCTGCGCCAGAGCGGGCCTGGCGACGATCTCTATGTCGCGACGCGCGTCACCGTCGACACGTTCACCGGCACGACCGCGATCAGCTCGCTGAACACCGCGAGTGCCGAGGCGCAGTGCTTCCTCCCGATCGGCCGCGACGAGATCTACTTCGAGTCGACGCGCACCGGCGCCGGCGACATCTACATGGCGACGCGCACCGGCACGACATTCAGCCCGCCGACTGCGTTGATGTCGCTCGCGACGCCATACGACGAGGGAGATCCGGTCGTCACGGCAGACGGCCTCACGATCTACTTCCGCTCCGACCGACCCGCGGCGTTCGGCGGCTACAACATCTACACCGCGACGAGGACCGACCTCGGCGACACGTTCGGACCGGCGACCCTCGTGCCGAACGTCAACACGTCCGCCGATGACGGCCCTAGCTGGATCTCGCCCGATGGTTGCCGGCTCTACATCTCGAGCGATGCTGCGGGAACGAATGACGTCTACGTCGCGAGCCGAGGATAGCGCCGGCATGACCCGCTTGCCGCGCCACGCCGCCTTGCGTAGGCCGCGAGAGTAGGGTCGACTGCGCACGACCATGGCGCGCGAACGTCTCGACAAGCTGCTCGTCGACCGCGGGCTCGTCGCGAGCCGCGAGCGGGCGCGTGCGCTGGTGATGAGCGGGTCGGTGCTCGTCGACGGTCAGCCGGAGACCAAGCCCGGCACGATGCTCGCGTCCGACGTCGAGATCGCGCTCAAGGAAGAAGATCATCCGTACGTTTCGCGCGGCGCGCTGAAGCTCGTGAAGGGCCTCGACACGTTCGCGATCGATCCGGCGGGCATGGTCGCGCTCGACATCGGCGCATCGACCGGCGGCTTCACCGACGTGCTGTTGAAGCGCGGCGCGGCGAAGGTCTACGCGATCGACGTCGGCTACGGTCAGCTCGCGTGGTCGCTGCGCTCGGACCCGCGCGTCGTCACGATCGAGCGCACGAACGTGCGGAACATGGATCTCGCGCTCGTGCCCGAGCCGACCGACATCGCCGTCATCGACGTGTCGTTCATCTCGCTGACGCTCGTCCTGCCGCGCGTGCGCGAGCTCCTGCAGCCGCCGCCGGGCAAGCCGATCGTCGCGCTCGTGAAGCCGCAGTTCGAGGTCGGCCGCGAGCACGTCGGCAAGGGTGGCGTCGTGCGCGACGAGGGGGCCCGCCGCGGTGCGGTCGCCAAGGTGCGCGACTGGGCAAACGCGAACGGCTTCGTCGTCGGCGACGACGTCGAGTCGCCGATCACCGGCCCCGCCGGCAACGTCGAGTATCTGCTGTTGCTTCGCACGGCCTAGCTCGCGGTCATGTGACCGAGTGCGTAGGTAACAACCCGCACACGCTCCGGATCGCAGTGAACGTCGTGCAGATCGATCGTGTTGACGCTCGATGCTGGCGGCGGTATCCAATTACGGAATGAACGTTCGTTCCGATATTCGCCAGGCCGGCGATCCGGCCCCGGTGAAGCGCGGCCGCGGCAGGCCGCTCGTCGACGACAAGCGCCGCCGCATCCTCGATGCCGCGCTCCAGACGTTCGCCGCGAAGGGCTATCACGGCACCGCCGTCCCCGAGGTGGCCGACGCCGCGGGAGTCGGCACGGGCACGCTCTATCGCTACTTCGCGCACAAGGAAGCGCTGGTCAACGAGGTCTACCGCGACGCCAAGCAGCGCCTGAAGGTCGCGCTCCTCGACGATCTGGCCACGCCCGATGTCGACGAGCTCGCGAGCGCCGAGGCCTGGTTCAACGAGCTGTGGCGTCGCCTCGCTGCGTTCGCGCGCGCCGAGCCCGACGCATTTCGCTTCCTCGAGATGCAGGATCACGTCGAGTACCTCGACGCGAAGAGCCGCGAGCTCGAGCTCTCTGTCCTCGCGCCGCTGTGGCTCGCCGGCAAGCGGCTGCGCGATCGCGTGAGCGGTCCGCCGGTCGACGTCGCGATCGCACTCCTCTGGGGCGCCTTCGTCGGTCTCGTCAAGGCGAACCGGCTCGGCTACCTGCCGCTCGACGACAAGAAGCTCGCGCAGGCGGGCGCCGCTGCATGGCGCCTGATCACGCCCGACGCGCCACGCACATCGAACAAGTCTTCCCGCACGGCCCTGAAGTCCAAGGGTTCGACGACCTCGCGCACGAAGAAGTCCCCCAAGACACCGATGCACTCGAAAGGATGACTCCCATGATCACGTCCACGCCCTCGACCTCGGCCGTTACGTCCACCCAGCGCAGCTCGCTTCACACGCTCGACAGCCTCTCGAAGAAGAAGACCTCCGAGCTAGACTCGCTGTATCGCGCCGCGACGGTCTCGTCGACGATGCACGCTGCCGACGGCGCGCTCGTCGGTCGCATGCTCGCAGTGCGTGGCCTCGCGGGGCCGGCTGCGCAGCCGCTGCGCCGGTGGGCTGCGTCGCGGTCGTTCCTGTGGGAGGGCAAGACGTTCCAGGCTGTCACCGACACGCGCGGCTCCGGCATCAACCGCGTATTCGTGCCCGGCGTGTTCGGCCACCAGAACCTGTTCCCGTTCAACACGTCGTTCGGCCCGTCGGCGATCGACGGCAAGCCGACGCTGATCCTCGACTACGACCTCGACGTGAACCCGGGCTACATCCGTCGCATCCACGACGAGGTTCGCGAGGTCTCGCCGGGCCTGTTCCTTGGACCCGCGATGTGGAAGAGCGGCCGCGACAAGAAGGCCCTCGTCCTGTGGTTCGCGCTCGACTCGAGGCTCTCGTGAGAACACGCCCGCGCACGAGCAAGAACACCTCATCGACAGGCGCGTCGGCGAGCGCAACCGGCACGTCATCGCTTGGCGCGACCGCCTCCTCATCGAGCGGCGCGTCCGGTTTGTCGTCGAGCAGCGCGTCTGGTTTGTCGTCGAGCGGCGCGTCCGGTATGTCGTCGCGCGGCGCGTCTGGTTTGTCGTCGCGTGGCGCATCCGGTATGTCGTCGAGCGGTATGTCGTCGAGCGGCATGTCGTCGAGCGGAATGTCGTCGAGCGGTATGTCGTCGGGCGGTATGTCGTCGAGCGGTATGTCGTCGGGCGGTATGTCGTCGGGCGGTATG